>JAPLUI010000329.1 GCA_026397725.1 Verrucomicrobiota bacterium
ATTCTTGTGGTGGTAGCGGAAGGGCGGCCCATGAGTGCGTGCCGAAGGCTCTGTTCATGGACGTTCCTTCCGCTCGACGACAGGAATGTCGTCGCTCCCTAACGGGCATCCTCGGAGCCAAGTTACTCGGGAGGGGCGTGGCCGCCCGCGAGACGGACTGCGCCTCATGGGAACACCGTTGCTCTCCCGGTTTAGCCACACCGCTGTGGCCAAGTCCCGGCGCACGCTGCGGCCGGACCATCGTCCGACCCGCTCACCCCCCCGGAAGGTGCCAAGTCATGTTCCGGGATGCATTGCCAAGTCCTTGTCAATTCAAGGTCCAGCCCAGGAAGTGCGAACGCATCTTCGTCTCCTGCCCTGTCTGCTGCCCATTCTTGCGCATTTCGTCCTTGCGCAGGCCACCGGGAATCCACACTCTCGCCCGTGAACATCAAGATCACCTCCATGAAGCACTTATTTTCCAACTCCAGTCATTGCCTCGCAATTGCCTCCACCACAGCGGCGTTACTAATCGCCGGAACCACGGTGACGCACTCGGCCGTCATCGGCCTGGATGGACGCAACGGTTTTGCGGCAGTTTCGATTCTGGCAACCGGCAGCAAGTACGAACTTTTCCGCGCCTCCATGCTCAGCGCGGGACATACCCTGGTAACGGTCAACAACTTCACCTTGGGTGAGTTGAGTGGTCTTAATGCGCTGATGGTTAATCAACCCTACTCGCCGCTGAGTTTCAGTGCCGCTGAGATTGGTTCGATCAGTGACTTTGTGATGAATGGGGGCGGACTGGTGGCGTTTGGAGAGGGCGGATCGGGCTCTTCGGCTGCTTTAATCAACTCGCTGGCAAGTGTTTTTGGCGTCACCTATGCGAATGATGCCACCGAGGGGGACGGCTACACGATCACGGGCTTCGTACCGCACCCGATCACGGCGGGCGTGGACAGCGTGGGGATCGACTATCAACGGAAAATCGTGGGGTTTTCCGGTGGCGCGACTGATCTGACGCTCGGTTCCGGGGCTGACAATTTTCTGGCAGTCAATGGGAAAGCCGTCTTTCTATCAGACGCAAGCATGTTCAGTGACCCGGGCGATGGCTCGGATCGCCCGCTCTCGTTTGGCGACAACCAACGACTGCTTGACAACATCGTCGCTTACGTCGTCATTCCGGAACCCTCGGTCATGGTGCTGTTCGCTGTAGGCTGCGTCAGCATCGCGGGCAGGCGCCGCTTGCAAGTGCCGAACCAGCCGGCGTAAGACCTACCGGCTGCCCACCGTATCCCCCTCACCACCATGAAACACCTCGCCACCATCGCCCTGCTCGCCTTGGCTCTGCCCGCCGCCGCCACCGCCGCCGAAGAAGACTGGATCCAGCTCTTCAACGGCAAGAACCTCGATGGCTGGACGCCGAAAATCACCAACTGCAAGCTTGGTGAGAATTTCAAAGACACCTTCCGCGTCGAAAACGGCGTGCTCAGGGTGAGTTATGACAAATACACCGAGTTCGGCGGGCATTTCGGACATTTGTTCTACAAGACGCCGTTCCAGAGCTACCGGTTCCGCGCCGAGTACCGCTTCGTCGGTGAGCAATGCCCCGGCGGGGTCGGCTGGGCCATCCGCAACAGCGGCGTGATGATCCATTGCCAGGACCCCGCCACCATACGCGAAAACCAGGACTTCCCGGTCTCGATCGAGGTCCAATTGTTAGGCGGACTCGGCAAGGGCGAACGCACCACCGGCAACCTTTGCACGCCAGGCACCAACGTCATGATGGATGCCAAGCTCAGGCAGGAACATTGCATCAACTCGAAATCGAAAACCTTCGACGGCGACCAGTGGGTGACCATCGGGATCGAAGTCCGCGGCACTCACGTCAAGCACCTCGTCAACGGCGACACCGTGCTTGAATACGACGAACCCCAACTCGACGAACGCGACCAGGACGCCAAGGCCCTGATCGAGTTGGCCCAAGGCCAGAAAATCCTCAAGGGTGGCTGGATTTCGCTGCAATCGGAAAGCCATCCGGTCGAGTTCCGCAAGGTCGAGATCCAACCTATCAAGTGAGCCCGGACGGCGGCGGCGCTTGCGCCATGAACCGGAATGGAAAGCGGGGCTTGTTCAGTTTCCCGAAACACGCCCGTTGTTCGGCACGGGTGCATTGCTCACTTGACAAAGCGCCGCCTGCGGCGGTCTATCTAAGCACCCCAACAACCCCGGTCCGGCACGGAGGGGTATCGCGGCCCTGCCCCGATCCTCCTCGGCCGGAATGTGAGTGCCTGACATCAACTTGAAAACCGCCTGACAAGTCATTCCCGATGCCTCGTTCTATCAATTCAACCCGGATGCTCGTCTCATGCGCGTGACACAGGCATTCATCCTTGGAGCCGGATTGGGGACGCGCTTGCGGCCCTTGACGGCGCGTTTGCCCAAGCCCTTGGTGCCGCTGTTTCATCGTCCGCTGGCGGAGTGGGCGCTGGAAGCCTGTGCCGCCGCGGGCATCCAACGCTTCGCCCTCAACACCCATCATCTGCCGGAGGCTTGGGATCATTTCGGGGCTGCCACTGCCTCTTCAACTCGCCCGCACGCCGGGGCCAACGGCCTGCCGGCGCTCGCGCGGACCTGGCAGGGCCGGGAACTCACGCTGTTCCATGAGCCTGTTTTGTTAGAAACCGGCGGCGGCCTGAAAAACATCGCGCGCTGGATCGGTGACGAAGCGGTGCTGGTCCACAACGGAGATGTATTTTCAACCATGCCGCTGGCACGCCTGCTCGCCGCACACGAGTCATCCGGCCTGCCGGTCACGCTGGCCGTGCGCTCTAACGGGGAGGCCAAACATCTCGCACTGGATGCCTCCGGCACCCGTTGCACCGACATTCGCGGGCGCTTGGGGCGGGCGGAGGGGACCCATGTTTTCAGCGGGATCTATTGTGTGAGTCCGGCGTTTCTCGGGATGCTGCCCGGCGGCGAGAAGGTCCCGGTGATTCCCGCGTTCCTGGCATTGGCGCAGGCCGGCCGCCTCGGCACCTGCCTGCTCGACGATGGCATCTGGCTCGACCTCGGCGACCGCGCGGCCTATCTGCGGGCGCATCGCGAGTTGGCGCTCGGCCCGGCGCGGCATCCCGATGCCATCATCGAAGCGGGTGTCCACCTTGAACGTTCGGTGGTCGGTCCCGGCGCGGTGGTGCATGCCGGCGCGGTGCTGCGCGACTCGATCGTCTGGCCGGGTTGCCAAGTGGCTGCTGCTGCCGTTCTCGATGAATGCGTGGTCTTTTCTAACATTCCGGCCGGTGGCAGGCATCGTGGCGAGGATCTTTGAGTGATGAGGTTGGCCGGGCTCCTCAAGAAGGGGCGGGTTCCCAGCCGCCCAGGCCCATGCAGTGCGCAAGGGACGCCGCTTGGCGACCGGGATACTTGCACGGGAAATTGCCGAAAGGGCCATCGGACACCTAACACGTTGCACGCTTAAAGCGGGTAAAATCAACGAGTTAGGAGGCTCTGCCAAGGCGTTTCCGACGGTCCGTTGACACCCCACCATTAGCATGTCTGACAAATATCTGACAACCCCCGCGACAGCCTCCATCAACAAGCAAAACCTCAAAGGTCCCCACACCACCATTCGCCATGGATCGGTCATGGTGCCGATTTACGCTGGCACTACCGGCGGCAAGACCCGCTACACCATCGCCTTCCATGTGGACGGCCAGCGACAGCGCCGCATGTTCACCGATCTGGACAAGGCGAAGCGTGAGGCGAAATTAGCCGCCGAGAAAATCCAGCGCGGACTGGGCAGCAACAATGACCTGAGCACCCGCGAGCGTGACCTTTTCCACGCCGCACGCAAGTTGCTCTCCCCGCTTGGCACGCCGCTGGTCGCCGCAATCGAAGAATACGTCCTCGCCCGCGATGTCCTCGGAGACATTCCGCTGGTCACGGCCGCCAAGGAATACAAGCGGCAAAACGAAGGTGTTAGGGCCAGTGTGAACATTGCCGAAATCTGTGACGAACTCTTCGCCGTCAAGAAGCAGGACGGCTTTTCACAAGGGTATCAGGACGCCGTGAAATCGACGCTCTCTGCATTCTGCAAGGCGTTCCCAGGGTCCATCCAACACGTCAAGAGCGAGCATATTGAGAAATGGCTGCGTGAGACGACCCACAATCCGGCGACCCGCAACAACCGGCTGATGATGGTGCGCATGCTCTTCGGCTTCGCCAAGCAACGCAACTACCTGCCGAAGATCGAGACCACCGAAGCCATGCAGGTGGGCAAGTCGAAGGTCCCGGTGACGGATACCGAGATCTACACCCCCGAGCAGTTTGAAAAAATCCTGCGGGCGGCACCCAGTTACCTGATTCCCTACCTGGTCTTGTGCGGGTTCTGCGGAATCCGTTCGGCGGAACTATGTCGGCTTGACTGGAGTGCGGTAAACCTTGAACGACGCAACATCGAGCTTCGCGCCACCCAGGCGAAGACAGCCGCCCGCAGGATCATCCCGATCTGCGACAACCTCGCCGCGTGGCTCACGCCGCTGGTTGGCAAAGGCCGGATCATCCCGAAACCTCGCATCCGCTGTGATGCCGCGATCCTCGCCAAGGAAATCGGGGTGGGCTGGCCGAAGAACGCCTTGCGCCATTCATATATCAGCTACCGGGTGGCGCTCACCGGCGACGTGCCGCGCACCGCGCTGGAATCCGGCAATTCCCCCGAGATCATCTTTCGCCACTACCATGAGTTGGTAGAGCCGGATGCGGCCAAGGCATGGTTCGGCATCATGCCGCCCGACGACTGGGCCGAAAAGGTGTCGCGCATGGAGACGCAGGAAACGGCAGGTTGACGCATCGAGCGCGGTTGAGTTGTTGGCGCGCATTAACAATCTCCTTTCGGCAGGAGGTTTTCCTGACGACAGGAAATCTCCTTACGTAAGGAAAATTGACTGATGTCGGCAAATGTCCGCGCGCGCGGACAATGTCATGCCAGCATGACAATTGGCAGCAAATGTCATTACGTAAACACATTCTCCACCGAGTCCATTTGTCAGCGCGTGCTGACAGTTTCATACCGGTATGAGGTTTTCGTTTCGGAACTAAATCTCGCCCGTCCTATCCCGGCAGTTGTCGTTTCGCAACGACATTTCGCCTCCGCATGTTAGGCCGCCGTGACGCATTAAGACGCATGTTTCAACAAACCCGCCGATGCGTTGACACGGGTGATATTGGTATGGAAAAGCAATCCACCATGCCGTGCCGCGACGAGCGGCTTCTCACAGACCTCGAAGCTTGCGACTATCTCCGCATCCGCAACCGCCAGCTCTATGCATGGCGCATGCAGGGAGTGATTCCCTTCATCCGCATCGGGCGCTCCGTCCGCTACCGGAAGCGCGACCTCGACGCCACGCTGGACCGCATGACCATTGGTGGCAATCAGCCGATGGCCCACTGAACCTCAAACCAAGGACCAACTCAAGACCATGAAAGCCTGGTTTGATGACAACAGCAGCCTCGTCGCCGTGGATGAACGCCACCCGGTTGACTACCTGGAGCCCGAGGAGGCATCACCCGAGCGCGGCCTACCGGCGATGATCATCGTCGTTGAGGCTGTCGCCCGGACATTTCTCACCGGTGATCCGAAAATCACACTCGTCTCCTGGCGCATCATGCTGGGCGACGACTGGGAATCGATCCGCGCCTGTGCCCGCCGCGCTGGATGCACGGCAGCGGCCATTAGCAGGCGGGTGGCAATCCTTACGCGACAACTCAAGAAACGACCTCCCAAGAGCCATGTGCGGTCGCTGGCGCGGTGGGAGCAACGGGAGCAGTTCCAAACATTACGGCGGGAGGGCTTTCACCCCCCCGCCGCTGATGAGGACCAACTCAAGACATGCACCCAAACCACTCGGAAAGGAGGCCGTCCATGAATACTCCGGGTGTCAACGATTCGTCGGGTTCAATTTCCCAGCACCTCGTTTCCCTGCTTGGTGACGACGTGGTGCTCCTGCCGTGCGAAAAGGGCATCAAAGGCCCACGCGGGAATGCTTGGCAGAAGACCACCATCGAGAAGATGCGGGACAATAAATACCTCCGGCAGCTCAACCGTGCGGGGGGAATCGCCGTGCTGTTGGGCGCGGCATCCGGCGGGCTGTGCTCCATCGACATCGACGACGATGATTCCGTGGAGCCGCTCCTCGCGCTCGTCCCCATTTGGCGGCGACGCTCCGCAGCCGTGGCCGGCGTGGCTGCAACCTGTGGGTCCGCGTCCAGGGGGCGTTTCCGCCGCAGTCCGTGCTCACCCGGCAGGACGGCAGTGCATGGGGCGAATGGCGCTCCACGGGCGTCTGCACGATGATCCACGGCGTTCACCCCGAGGGAATGAACTATGAACGGTCGCCCGAGGTGCCTCCCGTCACCGTGCCGTTTGAGGCCATCAACTGGCCCGACGACTTGAACCTGCCGTGGCTGGCGGCACCGGAGGAATTTCCACCGACCGACGACGAGTCCGACGACCCGATCATCCAGCGCTACGGCGTGCCGGTGTTCTACTCCAAACCTGACAGCAACGGCGTGTGCTACGTCAAGGGGATCAACGAGGCGTATTGGGCGGCACTCTACGCGTCCGAGAACATCGTCCTGCATGAGCCAGACGAGCGGACATTCTTCCACTATGACATCGGCACGGGTATCTACTCGGTGATCTCTCCTGACGCGATCAAAGATGCGATCTCCTATCAGATGTTAGAAGTGTCGAGGCAGAACCAATCGCTGTCGCTGCTCGAAAATCTGCGCAACGAAAGGAACCTCAACGCGGTCACATCCAGGCTGAAAGGCATCGTGGAACACCGCAACGCATTCACCGACCGGCCCCAGGCCGTCCACCTCGCCAACTGCATGCTTCGCTTCGAGGGCGACAAGTGCAAGCAGGTGGATTTCTCCCCGGATTTCCGCAGCCGCAACCGCTCACCCATCGCCTTTGACCCTGAGGCGCAATGCCCGCGCTTCCTCAACGAACTGCTGCTGCCCGCCGTCCACCCGGAAGACGCGATCCTGCTCCAGAAGATGGCTGGCCAATGTCTGTTAGTCGAAAACCTGATCCAGCGGTTTGTCATCCTCGACGGTGAGGCGGGGCGCGGGAAATCCCAATACGGCAGCGTCCTGCAATCCCTGATCGGCCGCGAGAACGTCACCCAACTGCGCACCGACCACCTGGGCGAACGCTTCGAGCTGTTCCGCTTCCTGCGGCGCACGCTGCTGGTCGGCGTGGACGTGGAGGCCGAATTCCTCACGTCCAAGGGTGCGCCCGTCATCAAGGGACTGGTCGGCGGCGACTGGTTCGACGCAGAGCAGAAGGGCGGCACCGGTTCGTTCCAGATCCAGGGGAAGTTCAACATCCTCATGACTTCTAACTGCCGCCTCAAGGTGAAGCTCCAGGGCGATGTGGGCGCATGGCGCCGCCGCATGCTGATTGTCCGCTACGAGTCACCGCCGCCGAAGGTGAAGATTCCGAACTTCGGCGAGCTTCTGGTTCGCGAGGAAGGCCCCGGCATCCTCAACTGGGCATTGCACGGGTTGCACATGCTGTTGATCGACATCAGGGAAACCGGCGACATCCGGCTCGCCGACCGTCAGGCGGGCGTGGTGGATTCACTGCTGGCCGAGAGCGACAGCCTCAGGTTTTTCCTGCGGGAATGCGTCGCGCTCGAAAAGGGCAGCGACCTGACGGTTTCCGAGATCGTGCAGGCCTACGCCCACTATTGTCCCGAGCGCGGCTGGGACCCGCTGCCGGAAAGCCACATCAACCGGCAGCTCCCGTCCCTGATGATGGAGATGTTCCAGTCGGTGCGCTGCTACGATTGCAGCCGCAACGGCAAGGCGGCCCGTGGATTCCGCCGCGTCAAGCCCGTCACCCCGGACCAGTCATGAGCCTCGACCTGTCACGACTTCAGAACGTGCGGCAGTGCGGAGTGAAGACCATCGCCCGCTGCCCCGCCTGCACAGAGGATGACCGCGACGAGACGGGCGAACACCTGGTTATCTATCAGAATGGCAAGTTCGGCTGTGTCACCTGTCCGGGTGCAGCGGGGCATGAGCACCGCAAGCGCATTCTCGCGTTGGCCGGCGACCCGGCGACCCGCAGGCGAGGCGCATGTGTGATCCGGGTCCGACGTCCCACCATCCTGACCAAGCCGAAGTCACCGGAGCGCGACGTGGAGCTTGGACGCATTGGACGGGTTGATCCGGCCCTACTGGTGTCCCGTGCGGTCGATGATGTCGGCTGCGTAGGTGAATCATTGCCGGTGATTGCCGGTGGCCCGGACAATACCGGACGCTTCGGACGACTTTCTACAACCCTCGCGCTACGGGAAAGTCAGGACATCACGTGTGATGGAGTGGAAGGAGAAATGGAAATACACACGCGTAGTATAGGTGTGAAATCGTCCGAAGCGTCCGGGCTGTCCGAAACCGACCCGCTGCTCATAGCTGCTCTGGCACAATTCAGCAAATCCCGGCAAGCCACGCCAGCCGCTCAGGACACTGACCCTGAAACCGGCTTCCCGATCATCAACGGTGCCGTCTGCCCGTTCTAACATGCCACCCGATTTCCCTAACATGCGTAGCCTCGCTAACCATTTCCCGTCCATCCTGCTTCACCATGCTTCTCGGTGCGGCACTGCGCGGCAAGGTGCGTTAGGGAGTCTTCTAGCCGCCCCAACTCCTTTCGGGGTCCTCGCCACCCGTGTCCAATTCGTGTGAAACCCACCAACACGACTTCCCACATAACGGAGGGTCGGACGGCACCCGCTGACAAACCGAAACCTAGTCGTATCAATGGATTGCGGCGATTCGAGGCGGGAAATCATGCCTCGAAAATGTGGGAAATCGGGTGGGAAATTTCCCATCAACTTCCCATCGGATTTCCCACTAACAGGATGGGAAATTTCCCACATCCGAACGCCGGTTGTTGATCTGGACCGTTGGGCGGATTGTGGCGGCGATCAGTATTCCTCGGGCAGTAAAATCGTGGTCGAGGCGCGGCCAGCCTCGGTGATGATGTAGATGCGCCTGCCACCGCCGACATGGTAGCAACTCAGGAGCCGGGTGCCGTCCTTGAGCGAACTCTCGTTTGCCGACTTGTCTTCGGCGCACAGTCCTTCGCCCCAGTCGCCGCAGTGGTGGCGGTGCAGGTGGGATGCGAGGTCGATGCCGAGTGCGAGTGCGCCAGGCGTGGCGTAGGTCTTCCCGAGCGGGAAGCGTGGATTCATCAGGTGGTATGCCATGGTTGCCCACTGCCAGATTGCCACCCGATGTCCATGTCTAAGTGGAGCGCCGTGAATATCGCCGAAAGTGGCATGAATCCTGTGCCACAGGCACCGTGCCAATCGTTCCTAACACGCCTGAAATGATAGATAAAAAACACGACCGAAAAACAAGAAAGACATGGACACAAGTTGTCAGACTGGCAGATGTGTAACGATGAAAGCAATAACACCGAACACCACGACGAAGCCGCCGATGCTGGCGAAGAATTGGGACACCACCACCCGGCCCGACGGCTGGTGGATGTCAGAGAAACTTGACGGAGTCCGCGCCATTTGGGACGGCGAGAATTTCCGCTCTCGTGGCGGCAACATCTTCCACGCCCCGGCATGGTTCAAGGCGGGGATGCCGCAACTGCCGTTGGACGGCGAACTATTCGTGGGGCGTGGCAAGTTCAACGACGCGGTTTCGATAGTCCGTGCCACGTCGAAAGACTGGACCCCGATCAAGTATCTTGTCTTCGACATACAAGCCGACGGCCCGACCGAGGACCGACAACGCATGTTGCTAGACCTGCAACTCTCCGGCCATGTCTTGATAGTCGAGCAGGTTCTCTGCCAGTCACGCGACGCCCTGCATGAATTCGAGCGTGCCATCCTGAATGCCAAGGGCGAGGGCGTGATGCTCCGCGCTCCACGGTCACCCTACGAGTTCAAACGGTCCGGCCACCTCCGCAAGCTCAAGCGCTTCATCGACGACGAGGCCACCGTGATCGGCCACCAGGACGGCGAGGGAAAACACGAAGGACGGCTCGGGGCGCTGGTCTGCCAACTCAAGGACGGAACGACGTTTCGCGCCGGGTCCGGGTTCACCGACGCCGAACGGGAAACTCCGCCACCCATCGGTGCCATCGTCACCGTCCGCTACTTCGAACTGACCCCTGACGGAGTCCCGCGATTCCCAACATTTCTTGCCATCCGCAACTACGAATAGACACCTAACATTTCGCAGGCACCGTGCCAATTTCCAATCAAACAGACCCGATGAAGAAAGACAAAAAAGACATGGACACAACCGATCAACATGGCAAATCAAGGACGATGAAAGCAACTACTCTAACACCCGCCCAAGCCCGCAGATGGATGCTCGACCACTGGAACGCCGATGAGATCGGAACCGACCTCGACATCGACATGCTGGAAGATGCCTACCTGGCAATCTTTGAACGATTCCCCGCCGACGAAGACGACGCCTTCGGCGATCTTAAGAGACACCTCTCCGCCTAACACAACACCCCAACAACAAGATCCCATGAAACCGCACTCCGACATTCTGGACAAAATCCGCAAGCTCCTCCGCCTGGCCGACCGCTCACGCGGTTCCACCGAGAACGAGGCCAAGGTCGCACTGGCCAAGGCGCAGGAACTCATGACCCGCCACAACATCGACTCCGTCCTGTTCCGCATGGAACATGGCGAAGCAGGTTCACCGTCATTCAAGGTGGACAAGGGCAAGGTTGACCTGCCCAAGGCGCTCAACCCTGCGGACTTCATGATACTGTCGCTGCTTCAGTCACACTTCAACGTCCGCTGCATCCTGACCCACACCAAGACTGCGACGCCGGTGGACATCATCGGTGCACCCGAGGACGTGGACTTCGCCATCTTTGCCTTCAACTACTTGCGGCAGACCTTCTTCCGCTGTTGGAACGAGTTCAAAAAGACGGCGTGGAACCCGGACAAGGCATCCTACTACCGGGGACTTCGTGACGGCATCAACACCGAACTCAAGGCCGCGAAACAACGGGCCGAGGAATCCTACGCCACCGACCAACAGCAGACATACGCGCTGGTGGTCGTGGACCAGACAGCGGCGATCTCCCGCTATGTCGATGAACACTATGGCAAGCTCCGCAACCGTGCCAGTCGCGCCCGCCGGGTGGATTCATCCAGCTACTTCGCCGGTGAGACCAAAGGCCGGACCATCCAGATCAACCGCCCTCTCGCCAGTTGAGAACAATCTCCCTAACCAACAACAAACAACCAAACCTAACAAAACTATGAACAAACTGTATTGGATCGTATGCGAGGAGAGCGACACCACGCTCTTTGAAGGCCGTCACCAGGGACGCACGCGGGGTTCCGCGCTGAAGTTCCTCAAGGAGCAAATCGGGCGCAAGAGCCTCGGCGGATTGGTTTTCACCATCACGGAAATCCCGGTCCCGCTCATCCGTGAGATCGTGGCCGAAATCCTCGCTGGCGGTTCGCTGCCAACCGCCGCCGCATCCAACATCGTGCCGATCACCAGCCCCGAGCTTGGGCCTGATGTCGAACCTCACGACCTGCCCGCCGACGCGGCAGAGGCCAGGGTGACGCCATCCAAGGGCAGTCGGCCGGCCAAGGTCAAAGCCACCCCGGCCAGCAGCAAGGTCAGCAACCCCGGCCACGGTGACGACCTCTGGACTCAGGCCCGCGCCTTCTGGGAGGAATGCCGCTGCATCCGCAAGACCGCCGAAAAATTCGGACTGTCGCCCGAGTCGGTCAAGACCCGCGCCCGCCGGGAGGAGTGGAGGAAATGAAAGTCGAAGTCACACGCTACCGAAAGGCCGATGGATATGCCACCCGCAACTGGGCGGTGGTCGTGAACGGTGAACTGCTCGCCGTCACGGTTTACCGCAAGGGCGCGGAGGCCGTCGCCCGGACGATTGACGGCTTGAACGGCGCTCGCCCTGTCGTGACCCTTGACGGGCAGGGCGACGCGGCACCGGGCAAGGTGACACGCCCCGAGGCATAGCGGCTGCGAATCGGCGGAAAAAAAACCGACGAATCGTTGACACGGCACGGTTGGTGTTATGACACACCAACCAACTCCCCAAATCGACGCCTTCCGCACCCTCGTCCAGAAGGCCGGAACTCTCCACGCGGATCTATCAACCCTCGACGGTGCCATCTGCGAGCGTGATGCGATCAGGGCCCGCATGGGCGACTGCCGCAACGAGGCGGAAGCCCGCAAGCTCCTGGGCGACCTGACCCGCGCCGAGGAAACCGTCATCGTCAAGCAGGCCCGCGAGCCGCGATTGCAGGCCGAGCTTGCCGCCCATCTGGCGGAAACCGAGGACGCGTTCCACGCCGCCAATACGGAGATTACCCGGCTCATCGAGGACACGCCCAAGCAGGCGATGGAGGCATTCCGCGACCTGCTCACCGCCTCGCAACTCGATCCAGAGAACCGGAAGGTCGAACAGGCAAACCCGGTCGTCACCAAGGCGATCCGACCACGGGCGCTTGCCAGCCAGCAGGAGGACCGGCTGCATGAGGCATGGCGGGCGGTGGCGTCTTCCACGGACTCACTCGTCAAGCGGGTCGAGGGATTCAAGACCTCGCTGGCATGGTTCGACAAGGTGCTGGTCGCCCAGGTGCAGATTGCGGACGAGGACAAGCGCATGACCGCTGCATGCCAGGCATTCCACAAAGTTCTAACCAACCGCTGATCCCACCACGATGGATTTCGACAACCGGATAGAAGATTTCCGTCAGGCCGTGGAGCGTGTCGCCACGCTGCAAGCAACACTGGACACTCTGACGGATGGCATCGTCCGCCGCAACGAGCTTCCCGACATGATCGGGCAATGTGGCTGCGGGCCGCTAGCAGCGTGGCTCAGGGAAGAACTGGCAGCGAGCCCGCATCCCCTGGCGCTCCGCATCCGCCATTCACGGTTGGAAAGCGAGCTTCGCGAAGTTCTGGCGGGTGTGTGGACTTCGATGCGGACGGGGCTTGACGCGGCGGCACAGTTTGTCACGGTGGCGGCCGGCGGCACGAATGCCGTCACGGCGTCCCCATTCGTCCAGCGGCACCTTGCGGAACTGGCGCGGTATCACTCAGGCCCGCCACACCCGGCCACCCCGAAATCCCGGCAGGCTCACCTTCGCGCCGCCTGGATGGCGATTGACGCGGCGGTTGCCGCCGTGCAGGAAATCGAATTCAATGTGCGGCAGCGGAATTCTATTCGCTGGTGAGTGAGATCGGAGAGAATACAATAATTCTTGATAAAGATTCCGTATTGGAATTAAGGGTTCTCCACCTTCTCTGCCTCGGCTCCAAGGCCACCCAGGCGAAGGACATCCGCCACGCCGAGAGCGTGATGGACGCCCTCCGCAAGGAATCGGGGGTGTAATCCCCCCACAAAGAACATGCACCATGAAAACAGCCACCATCCCATCCTCCGCCACCCGGCCGAAGCGGTTTGCCTCGGTGCGGGATCTCGTCAAGGCCACAGCGGCCAATGATGGACAAGTCCGTGAATTCGACCGCCGGATCAACGGGTCGGTCACCATCGAGCGCAGGGCCTCGGGCTGGATCAGCCACTCGTTACTTTGCAAAAATACCGGATTCACGCACCGGTGGCGGTGTCAACGGGTTCGCCGGAGACGGCCTTCGCTCGCGCTCTAACACCCGCTTGTCTCATCCACCTCTGGTGTTCTTGTCAAACTGTGCCTCACGTCCAGTCTGCAGTGGGTCTTCAGGCAGTCGGTTTGCTAGGCGAGGCGGTTTGCGGCAAACCTCAGGGTTTTTCAGGAGGAATGGTGGACCAATCCGCGCCCTTGACACGGGGTGCGGACAGGGACGGCAGGACATCGCCTGCCTGATCTTCCTGAAGCCGCTCCATGGCCTTGCGCCAGGCCGGTGTCTGCTCGGGATCGGCCTCTGGCGACTCGCTCTTGAGTTCCGCTATGGGCAGTATGGAGATCTTGGACTTCACCAACAGGTCACGGAAAACGATGCGCTCTTGGCGCATGAAGGCACTCCAATCGACCCTTTTCAAGAGAGTCGTTCCCGCTTCGGTTTCCCCGGCCAGAACCCGGGCGCATCCTTCTAGCGCGGCTTTCATTATCGGTGCAACCGCCTTGCTATCAGAAAACCTAGGCAGGCAGGTCAGCGCGTCGGTCGGCCGGCCGGCGAGGATTTCGGCCAGCATCAGTGTGACATGGTAATGTGGCTTGTCCCATTGCCCGGCCATTTTTGCTTGCAGCGGGACTATTTTGTCAGGCGGCAGGCCGCCATGAATCAGCGACAAATAATGAAAATCGTTGATCAAATCCGGATTGGCGGGTTCGAAACGCAGCAGGGTCTGGCACATGGCTAACAGATCATCCGAGCGCCCTTGGGCGGCCAGCGAGGCAAAGACCGGGGATAGGTCCCGATAGAGTGGCAGTGGACCCCAGCCCAGACGGACCGCGGCCACCCAGGCGTTCACGGCGGCATCCTTCGCCCCGCAGCCCTCGGCCACCCGGGCGATTTCGATGAAGCGGTTGCGAGTGGCATCGAATGCCGCTTGGTTCAAGACCCGCGTCCAAGCAGAGTCGGCGGCGATCCGGTCGCCATTCTTGGCTGCCTGGATGGCCTCCACAATTTTCATTTCAACGAGATCGACCGCAGCCGGCGGTGCTGCCAGAGCGGACACGATCTCGTCAGTTCGATCTAATCGCAGTAGGGCGTGGAGGCGTGCGAGATAGGCGTCGGAGCGGGTGAGTGCCGGTTCGGTCAAGACGCTCACCGCCAGATCGGCTTGGCCGTGGCGGACCAGCCAGTTGCCGAGCACCCCGGGTTCGCTTGTTAGAAACCGCCCGATGGCTGCTTGATAGAGCGAGTCCGCCTGCTCCGGATGGGCTTCTAGGGCCGGGTGCATCCCTAGCAGGTGGTGGAGGGCCGTCGCCTGCGGCTGGTCTTTGAGCCAAGCCGGGAGGTCGGGCAGCGTGATGCCGGGTGCCAGTCCGCCGGGGACATCCCCGAGGATGCGCAAGGCGGCCAGGGCTTGCGCGTCGGCATGGGCGGTGATCAATTCCGCGAATATCCCACGGGCCTGCGTCACGCGCCCGGCATCCTGGCGGCTGCAAAGCGTGCGCAACACCTCAAGGCGGACCTCTGGTTCGTTGGTCGGGCTTGCCACCTCGCGCAATCCCCGCTCGGCGGCGGCGATCTCGCCGCGCTGAATGAACAACGGGATGATCGCGGCGCGGAAGGGTGCCTGATCACGCAAATTTTCCGGCAGGTTGCCATAGGCACCCAGGACCATCGCGTGCGGTGCCTGAAGGGCCATCAGCCGCAGCGCCTCCAGCAGGTCATCGCGGGTGGCCCGCGGGTCGTTGAAGAATTGGGCGGCGGCCATGTAGGCGCGAGGCTCGCCCAGTTTGCCGCAGGCACGGCTCCAGATGCGAAAGGCCTCAAAGTCGTTCGATCTGGCTAACAGGACACTGCGGGCTTTGTCGCGTGCCGCACTCCAATCCGCGTGCAGTGCCGCCATCTTGGCCGCCGCGAGATTCCGATCCACCTGGTAGCCGCGATACGCTTGATACGCCGGCTTGACAGCAAAACCCAACCCGATGAGCAGCGCGACGATGCCCGCGTCGAGCATCATCCGCTTGGTATCACACGTTCGCCGCAACTCGGTAAGATAACTCCGTAATTTCATCTTGGTGACAAAAGACCCGACCGTCTGCGGCGGCAGATCGCTTCGCCCGCCCATGGCGGAGTTTTGTAGTCGTTGCCCATGAGATGAAGAAGCTCCTTGGCGACACAATGGCAATGACGGTCATAGACCGCCGCTACATCCCAAAGGACAAATGGATAAAGGATCAAAGGGAAACCTTGCCCCGTCTGCGCAGCAACAGTCCGCTGGAGACAAGGGCGAGCGTGGAGAGCATCGAGGTGGGTTCAGGCACTGCAGTCAAGCTGGCAACACGGAAGCCGACGGGGATGGCCTGGCCCGTCGGTACGCGAAAGCTTCTGTACGAGGAGTCCAGCATTTTGGTGTCGTAAACGTAGGAGCCCCCACGCACCCCGCGCGACGAGCCGGCTGAGTTGTTGACCCCATCAAACTCCGTCTCCATCCATTCCATAGCGTTGCCGCCCTGTCCCATCGTGCCGTATGGGCTCAGACCACCCGCGCTGGTGATGTCGGCAGGGTCGAGTAGTCCTTCGATATGTCCGTCGTCATAGACTGCTGTTCCCGAATCAGTCCCGCTGACCACCGGCGTAGGTGGGATGTCGCTGCCGGTCGGATAGATGTAGTAACCGGCACCACCAGTCTTGTTCGGATCATAGTACGCCGCCTTATACCACTCGTTCTCGCTCGGCAGGAAATACTTCGCGTTGCTGTTGCGGAAGGGATTGGCGGCGTTGTAGCCGGGATCGCTGACGGTCCAGAGATCGATGTTGGCGTTCGCCTTGTAGCCTTCTCCACCGGGCTGGATGCTGAACTTGTAGGCCGGAGCCGAGTTGCTCGTCACGTTCAACCAGTTCACGAAGCGCGCCGCCTCGTTCCAGGTAACCGACGTGGCGGGCTTGTCGACTCCACGGGTGTCTAACGTGATGCCAAGGACGCCAGCGGTATTCGCCTTGTCAATCATGTCCTCGCTCACCTCGTAGGTGCTCATCCGGAACGAATTGGCCACTCCGCCATACCCCGTATTGTCATTCGTATTTCCGGGATTGCCGATGTCCACGAAATTCATCGTGAAGGCATTTCCTCCAGTGCCAAACGGGTCAGTGGTGGTGGCGGCCAAGGCCGGAGTGACGAGGGAAACGCCGGCCAGAACGGCCAGCCCGGCCAGCCCGAGGGGCAATCTGATGGTTTGTTTCATGATGTTCGCGATAAATTATACCCCCCGCCCCACGAGTCAATAAAAAACAAAATTTTTTTTCTAATCATTTTCCGAGCGTTTCAAGTGCCCTTCACGAAGCCGCTTTGCGATGTCACCGCCGAGCCAGTCGGCTTCCACAGCATGTCCACCGGCACGCCATACTTGGCAGCCGTTTCCAGAATCAGCTTCGCATCGCCTGCGCGGCGTTCGATCTCTTCGCCGAAATCCGCGCCAAGCTCGGCGTAGTGGTCCGACAGGGTCTTCAATCCCATCTCCACATCCGAGCGGTTCTGTTGGGCTTCGCGACCCGCATCTACGGTCACACGTCTTGGGCCTACAATGGTGATCTTCCACCATCCCGCGATGGGCGGCAAAAGACCGCGATTGATGGCGTCGCCGATCACGTAGGCCCACACCGGGCGGATGAACCTCCGTTCAAGGATCATCTGGCGGAATGAAAACCGCCGGTCGGCCTTGGCAACGATCAATCGCACACCTGCGCCGCCGTCCGAAATCAGTCCCCATTTCCCGACCGGCATTTTTCTGACACCATCTGACACCCTGCTTGCCGGAAGGTGCGGCGGAATGCGGGACCGATGAAAAATGACCTTGCAATTTTCCTGTAATTGCGGTCATTTGCTGGTGTAAGCCATTGAATACCAACCACCAACCTAGATCACGCGCCATGGACAGGTCGCCCATGGTCCACCTTATTTGGGTGCCTTCAATTCAAACGAGTGGAGTGCCACCCCGCGCTGGCCGGGAATGACCGTCACCCGGAGGTTTTGAATCCCTTGCACAAGTTTCACATCCACGGGTTTGGTGGTGGCCCACAGGCCGTGAGTCATGGGGACCCTGACCAGGCTAACGGCGTTGAAAGCATCGGACCCGACTTGCAGGAACTGACCATCATTCACCGCCGCAGTCTTCATGGTGAGTTCATATTTGCCAGCCGCGGGAGCATCGATGGAGTATTCCACCCAACCAGCAGCCAGTTGCTGCGGGAAATAGACCTGCTTGCCGCCACCGTGACTGTCCTGGAGAATGATGCTCGGGCCGCCGAACATCGCTTGCCCTTCCTGCTTGAGGTAGGTGCCGGCATTGACGTGAATGACGCCGTTGACCGGCTTGACTGGCCCCGTTTGCGCGGTGGTGCTGGCGTCCTTCTTGCCGACCGGGGCACTGGGTTTTGCCGCTTCCACCCCGGGGTCCGCGTTCGCCTCTTCGGGCTTGAGCGACGCGTTCATGTCAACCTTGGTGGTCGGTGCTTCCTTGGCGATTTTCCGGGCGATGGCCAGCACCGCTGCGGTCTGTGCGTGGGAGGTCAGCGCGGAGGCGAACCACCGCAGATGCTCGACCTGTGAGAACCGGCTCACCTGCGAGCGTGCCAGTGAGCCTTCGACAAACTCCGGACCTGATAGACCATCGAGCTTGGACGCCGCCCAGCCTTTGCCATAGCCAACGCGCCACCCGCCGTCGATCCCGCGCCAGGCGACACAGGCATGAGCCGGTTGGCCCACGCCGATGGCCGGGATGCCGCACGCCTGGTTGATGAAGACGGCGAACGACGAACGGGGGCCGCATTTGCCGCCGCCTTGCAGCACGGTTTTCATGTTGGTGTAGGGCACGGGGGAATTTCTGCGCCAGACCAGACCGGTCATGTCCACCACCATCTCGGTGGCGCCAAGGTCCGGGCGAAACGTGCGGATCATCTCCCGCCCCCAGGTCAGGTCCTCATCGGAGGCCCCCGAGGAAACAATCTTGGTGTAATCCCAAACCGTTAGCTTGGCAAAGCTGGCCACCAGTTCCTTGTTCTTATATGCCTTCTTGAAGTGGTTGTAGCGGACCAACGGGTCCGCAGGCGCAGACGGACCCCCGGCGCCGATGTTGACTTTGCCGGGCGGCAGCAGGGCGGTGGCGATGGCCAGCTTCAGACAGATGCCATCCTTGGCGTCCGGATCGGCAGCGGAGAGTTTTTTCCAAAGTTCCAAGGTCTCGGCCGACAAGGTCCAGGTGTTGTCTTCCCTGGCCTTGAGGCCGGTCGGCGTGGCGGCCTCCAGACACAACTCCATCGCACGGGTGTCGTGCAACAGCCAGCTCAGAAACTTCTTGTGGTCCGGACTGGCCTTGGCAAACGCGGCCAGGTTGTCCGCACCGAATTTGGTGATCAGTTGGCGCTGAACCAACACAACATTGAGCGTCGGATCCTTGAGCAGGGCCTTCAAGCCGTCTTCCGTGATGCCGCTGGCATCGGCCGGCACTTTCCGGCCCAGCCAGGTGGTTAGATTGTCGGCCTGGGCGGCGAAATCGCCAGCAGTGATGGCCGCATCCAAGTCCTTGCCGCCGGGGTCCGCCGCCTGGCTGGTGAGGGACAGCAGCAGTGAAATGCCGCAGCCAACGAAGAAGGGTGTCCTGGGTCTCTTTGGGGTGTGCATGGATGAAAATTGTTATTTGGGTTCCCACCTCAGGAGCTTGCCGGTCTTGGTGGTGGCAAACAGCTTGCCATCACCACCTGCTAGAACGGTGACCCCGGCAGCATCACCAATCGCCTTCCATGGCACCTCGGCTCGGGTCACGTCGCCCACCAACAACTCGTCCTCCCGGGTCGCCGCATAGAATTTGCCTGCCACCTCGGCAAACGCAAGAATGCCCGGCGGCGGAGGGTTGGTTGTCTTGTTAGTGGCCCACGGCACATCCGTTGGCGTGGTGGCACGCACCATGATCGACTCGGCCGTGCCGGCCGCGCCGTTGTGCACGACGATGGCCCCATAGATTTTGCCCGGCGTTGCCGCGGTTCCCGCCATGCCGACGCAACACCAGCAATGGCCGACGTGTTGCCAGGCAGCGGCGGTGTCGAGCGCCTCACGCAGGTGAAGGGTGCCGGTGCGGGTGGAGGTGGAGGCAAACAGTTTGCCATCAGCCACCCCCATGGCCACCACCCCACCGGGGCAATCGCCGATTTCTTCCCAAATGACAGGCGTGACGGCAGGGTCACACACCTGAAGTTTGTTAGTTACGGTGGCGGCAAACAGCTTGCCCTTCACCGCCGCCATGCCGACGACGCCGTGGGCTTCACCGATTTGTTGCCAAACGACTTCGGATTGGGGCGCGACGGTTTCTTCGGCGCAGGTGGGACTGGCCAGGCCCACCAGGCAGGCCACGGACGCGAGACCCAGAGCGTTGCCTAACAGGCCACGGGTGTTCACGGGCAAGACGGTGCGTTCAGACGAGGTGGGAATGGCAAGGAAGAATGACGGCGGCCAGCAGGATGCCCGCGCCACCGTGGCCCGGGCCTCCTGCCCGGAGCCGTGTTGTGTCAAACCATGGACCAAACGAACCGTAGAGGTCTTCACGGGTGGCTTCCTAACACTGCGCTGGTTGCTTCATCCGGCTGCAGGCTAACCGCTTATTTGGGTGCCCACATCATGAGCTTGCCGGTCTTGGTGGTGGCAAACAGCTTGCCATCCGCGCCCGCCAGAATGGTCACACCGGCGGCATCGCCAATCTGCTGCCACTTGACGTCGGGCTTGGTCGGATTGCCCACGTAGAGTGCATCTTCCTTGGTGGCGACATAGTATTTGCCACCGACCTCCGTCATCGCCAGAGCGCCTACTGGCGGACGGCGATCCACACCATTCCACGGGATGCCATCCAGGCCCTGCCCCGCATTTGCGGTCGCCGTGCCGGCGTTTTCACGCACCATGACCGTCGCTTCGGAGCCCACTTCCTTGGTGTCAACGATGGCATACATCTTGCCGGGCGCTCCCGCCATGGCCAGCAGGCACCAGGCATGCCCCAGGTCTTGCCAGGCGGAGGCGGTGGTGACTGCATCGCGAGTGGCAAGCCGGCCGGCGGAGCGGGCGTCGGTGGAGGCAAACAGCTTGCCTTCCGACACGCCCATCGCCACCACGTTGCCGCCAGGACCATTGCCGATTTCTTTCCACACCACCGGCGTGGTGGCGGGCTCACAGACCTGAAGTTTCTTGGCCGAGGTGATGGCAAAGAGGTTTTTGCCGACTGCGGCCATGGCGACCACACCGGGGGCGGTGCCGATCTCTTTCCAAGTGACTTCGGACTTGGCGGCGGCCTTGGTTTGGGCGAAGACCGGACTCGACAGGCCCGCGAGGGTGGCGACGGTCAGGAACCTGACCGTGTTTTTAAATGGACTTACGTTTTTCATGGGTGCTTATCGTTGGTTGTTGATGTTAATGTTAGACAACCCCTGCGGCCGGCTTTCCCAATCTTTGGAAGCGCCTGCCGCCACGGGTTGTCATCGCACCCCGGCACCTTCGCAGGGTTCCCGCAACCTGTCATGTCGGATAAACATCGGACAGGCAAGGTCGGTGGTCGAAGGTCAATCGGGGCCAAGCCAAGCCCCACAGAGCCCGCGTTCACACCGCCGGCAAGATCGGCCAGGCAAAGCTTGTCTCGGTGGCGATGCGGCGGCCGCTGCGCTGCGACTCGTGGCAGGCATTCATGATGTCCAGGACGTGCAAGGCGTGCCCGGGGGTGATCAGGCAGCGTTCGCCGGTCACCAGGCAGCGGGCCACGTGGGATGCGCCGCCGGCCCAGCTCGGGGCCGCCTCCTTGCACTGCGACTGCAGGCGGTGGTTGCCGGGGGCCGCCACATCCACGCAACGGGGCCCCCAATCCCACCCTTGCAAGTGGAGACTGCCTTGCTGGCACATGATGTCGATGGTGTGTGGCAGCGCCGGTTCTTTGTTGACCGGTGGGAGTTCGTATTCGGAATAGCAAAATCCGGTCTGCACATGCGATAGCGCGCCACTCGCGTGACGCATGATCAACATCGTGTTGTCATCGGCTTCCACCTTCACCTCCCCTTGGTCCGCGCAACGCCGCGTCGCGGTGACCATGCCCGTCATGCCGACCACTTCCTGCACCGGCCCGAGCAGGCCCGTGAGGGTCGTGACGTTATATACGCCGAGGTCATACAGGCAGCCGCCGCCTTTCTGATAGAACCATGCCGACCAATCGGGTCCGCCGTGGCCGTAGGTGCCGTGGGCGGCCACCACGGGACCGAATTTGCCACTGGCGAGTTGCTCTGCCATGAACCTGAACTGCGGCGTGATCACCACCACCGGTGCCTGCCAAAAACGCACACCCTTGGTTCCCGCCAACTCCAACAGTTCCTTGCCTTGCGCCACCGTGGGCGCCATCGGCTTCTCGCTCCACACATGCTTGCCAGCCTGCAAGCCAGCCTTGTTGACGGCATAGTGCGACGGCATCGAGGTCAGGTTGACCAGCAGGTCGAAGCCCACCCCGGCCAGCATCTTGTCCACGTCCGGGTAAAAGTCCTTCACCTCATGGCGCTTGGCGAAGGCTTCCGCACGCCGCAGGATGATGTCGCAGAAACTAACAATTTCGATGATGTCGGGGTTGCCGAGCAGATCCGGCACATAGCTGCCGCAAACATTGCCGCAACCAATCACTCCCACCCGCAGCTTCCGCTTCGTGGCTGCGGCGGGCGTGGCCTCGGCCTTGCTGGAGTTCGGCAAGATGCCCGACCCGACGGCGGCGACGCCCGTCACGGCCATTTGTTTCAGAAACCCCCTGCGTTCGATGTTGTGTTGTTTCATAACGGAATCCTTCGATGTGCGCTTCAGGCCGCGTGCGGCACAATATGTGCCACGCTGGTGGCCGACAGCAACGCAAATGCGTGTCCGACGTTGGTCCCGCGCTTCTCGCTCAGGCTGAACCACTTGAGCGTTAGACAGATGCCCGCATTGCACAGCAATCCGGATCGCCCGAGTGTTTGCCGAATCATGAGCCTCGACAATCTGATGAATCGGGAGTAGTTTGCCTTCGGTGAACCTCACCGAGATTTTCCCCATGGACGGCTACAGGCTATTCCTCCGGTACGACGTGATGAAGTCCTCAGCTTCAGCGCGGACGCTGGCCGGGGGGCGGATGGCCGAGGAATTTGACGACGGCATCAGTGCGGTTGTGGACGTGGAGTTTTTCGTAGATGCGTTCGATGTAGGTGCGCACCGTGCCGAGCGAGACCTGCATGGCCTCGGCAATCTCCTTGTACGGGCAGCCGTCGGCTAACAATTTGAGCACCTCGCGTTCGCGCGGGGCCAGTGCGACGAGCCCGCCCGCCACCGCCGGCCGGGTGCGGAAGAAGTCCACCATCTTGCGGGCCACGCTGCCGGAGATCGGCGAACCACCGGCGGCCACCTCGCGGATCGCATCTAACAATTGCTCGGGTGCGGTGCTCTTGACCAGATACCCGTGGGCTCCGGCGGCGAGCGATTGGAAGATGTCCTCGCTGTCCTCGTAGGCGGTTAGCATCAGGATGCGGACCTTGGGCATCCGCGCCACCAGGCGGGTGACGCATTCGATGCCGCTCAAGCCTGGCAGGCGGATGTCCATCAACACGATGTCGGGCGCATCCGCGGCCAACCGCTGCAACGCTTCCTCGGCATCGGCGCAGGTGCTGCGGCATTGCATGTCGGGCGCATCGTCGAGCAGCGTTGCCAGGCCGCGGCGGAGTGCCTCACTGTCTTCGACGACGGATACCTGGATTTGTTTCATGAGTTGACAGATGCATATATGTTAGTCCAAGGGCAGCCGGAAGGTGATGCGAGTGCCGCCGCCGCCGCGGCTTTCAATGCGGCAGTCACCCCCCAGTTCGGCGAGGCGGCGGCGCATGTTCTCCAGCCCGTGGCCCTGGCGGCCCTGGGCACCGACGGCAACCTCTTGCGGATTAAAGCCGCGACCATCGTCGGACACCAGCACGACCAACACCGCACCGTCCATCATGCACCGCAGCTCCACCCGGGTCGCGGCGGCATGCTTGAGAACATTGTGCAAGGCTTCCTTGACGGCGAGCAACAGGCCATGCCGACGCTGCGGCGGCACAAACCGGTCCGGGAAAGATTCGTCCAGCTCGAATTGATAGGCGACATTGGCAGGCGCGAGGATTTCCTCGGTGCGACGGCAAATATAGTGGCTGAGGCTCTGGAGCGTGTCGTTCTTGGGGTTGATGGACCAGAGGATTTCATCAAACGCGAGAATCGTCTGGCGGGCGACGTTGGCCACCTCGGCATGGTGCTCGCGGGAGGTGTTAGGCGCGGTGCCCGGTTTGGCCGCCAGACTGCTGAGGATCGAGATGTGCGACAAGTTGGCTCCGATCTCGTCGTGCAGGTCGCGGGCAATCCGGGCACGTTCCTGGCCGAGCGCGTGCTGGCGCTGCAGGCGCAAGCCTAGCAGGTGGCGCGACGCCGCCAACGCCAGGCTGAACCCCACGCTCGCGAGCAACAGCCAAAACCAAAGTTGTTGTGTAACCGGTAACAAGACATTCAGGTCCACCCGCTGCGGCACCCCGCGCTGGCGCCCGGCAACACCGATGCGCCATACATATTCGCCGGCTGGGGCAATGCCGGTGACTTCGCAGCCGCTCGCCGCCTTCAAGACCACGGGCAGTCGGCTGTAAACAAACAGCCAGCCGTCGCGGGCACCAGCATCGGTGAGTTCGATTTGCATCGCGCCACGCCCGCTGGTGACGCGCTTGGTCTCGGCGGCCCCACAGAAAATGTGCAGGTTGGAACCCACCAGCACCGGCTTGTTAGGTGTGCGGTCCAGATCGGTGAAGCACAATTGTTGGGACGCCGACGGGGCCAGCGTCGGGGTGGTCCATGAGCCTTTGGTCACCCCCAGATAGCGGTTGTCCCAAAACGACCAGACCGCATAGCGACGATGCGGGTCCAGCCCGGCCTGCGCAAAATCCAGGGTGATGGCACGCTCACTGGTGCCCGGATTCCACAGCAGGGCGACGGTTGAGTCGCTCCAGTCGCGCCGGACGTGGCCGACCAGCCGCGGCCATTCTTTGCTGGTGCCCAGATCGAGCACCTCGGTGCGTTCCTGGGCCGGCGGGGTGAGCACCTCGACGTTGCGCCAGTTGGCTTTGAAGCTATCCCAGTGCCACGGATCGGAGGTGGTGGCCGCGCCGCAGGACAAGCCCACCATGCTCATCCACGTCCGCACCAGCGGCCAGCCGCCGGCAATCGCGCTGACATTGGTGATGTCGGTGCCCATGTAGTAGTTGCCATTGTCCACCGCGAACCAGCGGTCATGGAGTTGATAGGATCGCAGCACCTCGGTCATGGCACTGCGCACCGAGTTGCGATCTGCCGCCACGCCGGTGCGGCTTGCGTCCACCAGTCCCACCGTCGCCCGGTCCGCTTGGAAATCGCAGTATAACAGATAGGTATCATCCCCGGCAGCATCCCGCAGTTTGGCAAAACCTTCGCGCATCACCTCAAACGAGGTCTTTTTCGGCTCCCCCCCGGCTTGGATCTCAACCCCATAGAAATTGACCTTCAGGTAGCTGAATCCGCTGCGCACCGCATGCCGGATGCGCTCGGCGAGACTGGCCCACCCCGCCGCATCCACCACCGTCGCCTGGCCGCGCTTGGCCGGAAATCCCAGTTGCAGCCCGGGCCGCGCCCCCGCCGCCGCGATGCGTCGCGCATAATACGCCAGACCTTCCGGAAACTTCTCGTTCGCCGCCTCCTCACCACTCGCATTCTCATATCCCTCGTCGATCTGAATCACCTCCGGCCGCAGCCGGTCCGCCGACTGCGCCACCGCCTCCGTGACATCCAACACATCTTTGCCGGTCACGCCGCCGGCCAGGAAATACCAACTGCTCCAGCCGGACAGGGCGCCGATGGCCGTGCGTGCGTGGTGGGTACTGCCGACCCACGCGGCCCACCGTGCCAGGGCCGGCTGCGGTGGCTCGAGTAACACCAGCACCTGTTGCCCCCAGCGCGTCTCCCCCGCATCCACCTGCACCCCGCTCATTTGAGCTGTTAGATCGAGTGTCACCGCGCGTTCGCCGGGGTGTGTGACACGGGTGTTGAGGTAGGCGCACGGCGTGCCCACCGGCCCGAACAGCAAGCCGACGCCATCCCGGCGATACAGACTGCCGTACTCCCAAACCTGCAGTGGCGCGCGGATGTCGCCTAACGATGTTTCGTGGCCATTGACCGGGTCCATGGCGGTGACCAGCCAGTCGGCTTCCGCGCCGGTCACTTGCAGTGCCGCGGCCACCGGCGTCACGGCGAGCAGGTTGACCGGCTGTGCGCCGGCATTGCGGATGCCAGCTTGCGCCAACACTCCCGGCACGCCCGCCACCCGCCCGAGCCGGAATAACAACTCCACCGGCACCTCCGCAAACCGCAGCGTCGTCGCACTCACCACCGCCCGCCCATACGGCGTCTCCTCGGTGAGCTGCGGCGGCACCCCGGCCGCCACCCCGCCAGTCGAGGCCAACACATGCTTGTGCCCACCCTCCTTGAGGCTGGCCGAAAACCCGCCTCGAAACCCGCTCACCCCCGGCGCTGTCACGCTGAACGACTGGCCGTCAGCGGCGAGCGTCGCGCCCACCACCGCGGTGCCCGCATCCGGCACCGCGCATGCTGGCCGGCCCGTGGTCAACCACGCCAGCACCAGCAAGCACTTGCTCCAATGGCCATTGGTCACTGCCCCCAACGGTGTGCGAGCGCGGCTTCCAAAGCAAGCGCATACGGACGTTCTCATATTTCAACTGAAGTCTTGGCACCCCGGCCGCTTCCTAGCCATCCGCGCATGACTGTGTTTGGAAATGTTAGCACCATTGCTGATAGGGTGTCGGAAAAATAATTGAGATTTTTCTTGCCATTTCTGATAGGGTGTCAGAAAAATAATTGAGATTTCTCTTGCGGGCAGATGATTGGGAGGGTAGGGTGGTGGCGTTGGGTGTCACAAGCACAAGCACAAGCACCCCGATTTCAACCTGTACCATCCGATTATGAGACGCGCGCGCTGGCTGGCCCCATGGAAAGATTCGTTTGAACGTCCGGTGATTTACCACTGCGTGACGCGGGTGGTGGAGCGGCGCTTGGCATTCGGGGTGGAGGAGAAGGAACAATTCCGCACCTACATGCGGATGTATGAGAATTTTTCGGGGTGTCGGGTGCTGTCGTACTGTTTGATGTGCAACCACGTTCACCTTCTGTTGGAAGTGCCGCCGATGAAGGAGG
>JAPLUI010000119.1 GCA_026397725.1 Verrucomicrobiota bacterium
CTTATCGCGCCCACGTTACTCCCGGTGCCACACCCGCCCACCGGGTTCTGATGCTGAGAACGGGAACGCCGAATCCTGGTGACGACCCGGAAGATGTTTGGGCCGCAGCGTGCGCCGGGACTTAGCCACCCCGCTGTGGCTCAACCGGGAGAGCTGCAGGCACACCATTCCTTATTCCGAAGATTTCAACATTCAACATTCAACATTCAACTTCCAACATTCAATGATCAAGTAAGAGAGCAAGACATGACACCGCATCGGCACTTCTGCCACCCGCAAACCCATGCGCGGATGATTCACGAATGCGTCTGAAACGCCAAAAAAGTGCCAACTCATTTTCCGCCGGGATCGGGAACTGTGTGGTTATTGGATGGTGACGTCAGGAACCATCCTTTCGGCGGTTTGGGAATTTCCTGGTTTCCTAGGTTGTGGTGGCTTGAGGTGATTGGCGGCAGTTCCAGCGGCCGGTCTTCCGACACGGCCCTCGGTCGAGGTAAGAATTGGGCTGATTGCGTTCTTCCGCAATTCCCGCAAGTGGGGGTAGCCGCTCCAGAGTCCTTGACTTGGTCTGAGGCGCAGCCTCGCTAGAGTTCGAGGTCCGGGCGACCCAACTGCCCTGCGAAATAAAGCGGGAGGAAGCGCAGTCGTTGTTGCGCCAGTCTGACGGCAGGGCCTGATGAAAGAACGATTCCCGTGGGGCAGTGCGGATGGTTTTGTAGCATGAGATGCAGGCTGCGCAAGGTGCCGGCTTCCCCGGATTTGACCTCGACGATTTAGAAAAACAGGGGTAGGTCTGAAGCAATAATGAAGTTGTACTGCATTATTACGGAATCATGAGCATCCTTTGCCATCTTCCTCATCCCGGGCACGCTGCCCCTGGCGGGTGGCCACCCATGTGGATATGATGATCAGCCCGGCGTTGTGGCACGCGACGCTCAAGCCACGGCTGGCCGAGGTGATCCGTTCCGCCAAGGCCGTCAACCCCGAGATCCTGATTTTCCTAACAGGTTTGCGGCGGCGTGAGCGGATGCTGGTCGGTCATGAGCCCGGGCGATCCATTCCGGGTGATGAGGCGCGCGCGGGTTATTTTTCCGGCGCGTTCTTGTCGAGCAGCGCGGGGATGAGCATCAACAAACCGAAGAGGCAGAGGACGCCGCCCCAGATCAGGTTGATGTTGATGTCCAGGGAAGACTGATACATTTCCACGTCACCCTTGGTGAAAAAGCCATACCCCGCAAGGATCAGGCCGAGCAGGAGGAAGAAGTAGCCGATTGGTTTGCGAAGGTCCATGGGAGTTGGCGGTTGGAGTGGCGGTTACCAGAAGATGAGGTTGATGATGAGGCAGAGGATGATCAACAGCGTGCCGGCCACGGCGGGACGGATGATCCAGGGCTCGGTCAGGTCGGCCTTGATCTTGGGTGTGAGTGAATACACCAGCCCGACGAGTTGCTCGTCGCTCTTGGAGCGTTTGGTCAGCAGGGTGAAAACCAGGGTGATCGTCAGGCAGATGACAAAGGAGAACGACGCCAGCCAGAAGTTCTGGGACATGGTGGAGGGGAAATGATGGAGGCTGGCACCGAGCCAACCGCCCTTGCCTTCCGCCACGGTCAAACCGTGGAACATGGCCGAGACCCCGATCCCGCCAAAGAGCCCGTAAAACGCCGCGGTGGGGGTCGTGCGCCGCGAGAACATGCCGAGCATGAACGTGGCGAACAACGGCGCGTTGACAAAGCCGAACACCAACTGGATCACATCCATCGCGTTGTTGTACCTCTTGGCGAAGTAGGCGCAGCCGATGCTGACGACGATGCCCGCCACAGTGATCGCGCGGCCCATCCACAGGTAATGGTCGTCACTCTTGTCAGGCGCCAGATAGGCCTGATAGATGTCGTAGGTCCAGATCGCGTTGAAGGCGGTCACATTGCCGGCCATGCCGGACATGAACGAGGCCAGCAGCGCGGTGAGCGCCAGCCCGAGCAGGCCCGGCGGGCAGTAGCGTTTCACCAGTGAGAAGATCACCCCGCTGTAGTCGTTGTCCGCCGCGCACTGGATGCCGGTGGCGAGTTGCCCGTCGCCCAGGTCCGGCTTGGCGCGGAGTTCGTTGAGCAAGATGCCGAGTTTGGCGGCGTTCACGTCCTTGAGTTGTTCGCCAACCTTGGCGGCGGCGGCCGTGGCTTCAAGATGGGTCTTGGCGAGTTCCCGGACCAGCGGCACGGCGGCGACGCACTTTTCCAACGCCAGTTCCTTGCGCGGCAATTCGTATTTCTTCCCGTTGATCCTGCCCTTGCCGGCTGAGGCCAGGCCCACCGCGATCATGCCGGGCAGAATCACCAGCATGGGAATGAGCATCTTGGGAATGGCGCCGATGAGCGGCGTGCGGCGGGCGGCGCTCATGTTCTTGGCGGCCATCGCCCGTTGCACCACCAGGAAGTTCGTGCACCAGTAGCCAAAGGCCAGCACGAAGCCCAAACCGAACATCATGCCAAACCAGTCAACGCCCATCGGGTTGGCGGCAGTGCCTTGGAACATCGCATCCCAAGTGCTGGTCCAGGCATTTGAGGCGTAGGCATTGTCACCCAGTCCGAGCGCCTGCGGGGCCACGGCCACCTGCTTGAGAGTGCTTGTCAGGGTGCCGTAGCCGCCGACATCCTTGAGTCCCAGCCACACCACCGGGGCGAAGCCGAGGATGATCATGAAAAACTGCAGCACCTCGGTGTAGATCGCGGAGGTCAGGCCGCCCTTGAGCACGTAAAGCAGCACCACGCCCGAGCAGATCCAGAGGCTCAGATCGTAGTTCCATCCCAGCAGGGCGTTCAACAGCTTGGCCAGCTCGTTCATGGAAATGCCGGAGGCAAACACCGTCATAACCGCAAACGACACCGAATTGAGGGTTCGCACGCGACCATCAAAGCGCATGTTGAGGTATTCCGGCACCGACCGGGCCTTGGACCCGTAGTAAAATGGCATCATGAACACCGCCAGGAACACCATCGCCATAATCGCGCCGATCCAATAGAAATGGCAGGTCATCATCCCGTATTTCGCCCCGCTGGCGGCCATTCCGACCAGTTCCAACGCGCCGAGGTTGGCCGAAATGAAGGCCAGACCGGTGACCCAGGCGGGAATCGAACGGCCGGAGGTCAGGAAGTCCGCCGAGGATTTCATGTAACGCTTCAGGGCGAAGCCGATGGCCACCACCACCAACACATAGATCAGCAGGATCGTCATATCCACTCCACGAAGCGAAATAGCAGTCGTAGAGGCTAGCAACCGGCCAAAATCAAGTAGCGGGATTTGAGTCATGACCAGCGCAGGTTGGAGGCTACGTCCTGTTTGTCAACCATTTTTCAATCCGCCTGAGCACCGCCGGTTGGACGGCTTCCGGAGCGGTGACGCACAGGTAGAGGCGTTCAGGGCGGACGGCGGCGAGGAAGGGTTCCAACTCGTCCAATTGCAGGTCCACGATGACGCCTTTGCCGGAGGCTTGGATTTTTTGGATCAGCGGGATCCACTGCATGATTGGCAGGTCGTGGCCGACGCCTTGCGCCCATTGGATTGCCTGGATTTCAGGCCGAGCCAGCAGGCGGTCGAGGTGCATGGCAACGCCTTTGCCGTCCATGTGGAAGATGTGGCGGGGAATGCCATCCATTTCGCGGACGAGCCATGGCAAACAGAATTCGTCGAAGGCTGCGGGCGAAATCATGTTGGAGAAATCGGCCTGCGGGATATGCGATTGCATCAGCGACGGGATGCCCATCCAGCCGACCGAGGGCTGGCCTGCGGCGGACAAGTCGGCGTGGAATTCCGCCGCCAATTTCCTGAACGGCGCCACGGACTTGTCTAGCAACCGCTTCACTGCTTCCGGGTTCGTCAGCAGGTCCATGCAGAGGTTTTCCGGGCCGCGCCAGGCGGCGACACAGTCAATCGACGGGCACCAACTCGTCACGCCGACCAGACTTTTGCCGGCGCATTTGTCGAGCGCAATTCGCGTCATTTCCCGCAGTTTTCGATAGTAGGTGTTGTCTTCCGAAAAGAGGAGGGCGGCGGTTTGCGCCTCGTTTTCGACGTCGTCTATCAACGGATGCGACCAGGAAGTGACTTCGCCGAATTCCAATTGGCCGCCGAAGAAGGCGGCGTAGATGTCGGGGCCGAGGTTGGGCCAGAACAGCGGAAAGGTTTCGCCATGGAAGGCGTGGCCCGCGAGGCCAGCCAGGTGCCGGTCCACCTGGTATTCGGCGTCGAACCAACGGGCGCGCAGGTCCGGCCAGCGCGAGGCTTCGGCGGAGATCGTGTTGTATTGGACATTGTGTGCGCCGAAGCGCACGGGCGGGCGGTCGAGCAGGTCGCCTTCGAACCACGCTTCCACACGCTTCATGCACCTTTCGAAATCGGGCTTGGTTTGGAGTTCCATCATGAGTCGGTCTTGCGTTCGTTATCCTTGGTGTCCACCTGGGTGCAGGTGGGGGCGAGGTCGAGCGGAATTTTGCCGGAGGGCGAGCGGTTACCGGTGATGGTGAGGCCTTGGACGTGGTGTGCGCTGATGCCCGCGCCATCGAAGAAGTTGTCGAGGATGCGGATGTTCTGATGGACCGGTTCGGCGGGGTTGGTGGATCTGGACTCCGGGTTGATCTCGATGCCGCAGCCGATGAAGCGGTTGTGGCGCAGCGTCATGTCGTTGATGGAACCGGACTCGAACCAGCCCTCGGCATCGCCTGCGATGAGAATGCCGGCCATGGCGGTGCGGTGGAAGGTGCAGCCCTCCACCAGCACTTTGCCGCGGGTGGTGAGCAGGAAGCCGCGGCAGGAATCCATGTCCACCTTGCAGTTCCGGATCGTCACCTCCGGATACCAGGAAACATTGTCGATCACATCGTTGACGGCGAAGCTTGGAGCCGGACCATCGAGCGTGAGCAACCACTCGTGGCCAGTGGGGTCGGCGGAGTTCGCGGCGACGGCGGTGACTTTGCGGCGCGGGTTGCCAGGCAATTCGCGCAGCGTGGCGTGACCGAACACCGCCACTTCGTCGCCCGGTTGGAAGGCGGGAAAGCCGTGGGTTTGCGGATGCATGAAGCGCAGCATCATTTGATTGTCGGCGGGCTTGCCGATGATGCGCAGGTAGGTGCCGTGGACGTTGATCGGATCGTCCTGGCTGCCGGAGAAAACGCATTCATTCACGAGGATCCGGCCGCGACAGCCGGAGAAATGCAGCATGTCCGCCCACGCCGGACAGGTGCGCAGCGTGCCGGCTTTCGGGGCGACGCGCACGCGCTCGAAGGTGACGCCGTCGGTGAACTGGCTGACGATGCCCATGCCGGTCATGGCGTGGAAGTCGCAGTCGCGGAAGGCGATGTTTCTGGAGCGGGTGTTGTGGGCGGTGACGACATCGCGGATGATGGGGCGGAACTGGAACTGGTGGTCCTTGGTCATGCCGAAGTTGCCCTTGGCATAGCTGAGGCGCACCTTGCCGCCGCCCAGATCCTCGGCCGTGGCGGAGGAGAACGGATCCCAGCGGCCCATGCGCCAGGCGCGACCTTCGGCGGGGATCGCCTGCTGCACCATGAACCAGCCGCTGCCGACATCGCCGGTCCAGGCGAGCTTGCCATCCTTGATCGCATAGGTGGAACCCTCCGCCATGCGAATGTCCGCACTGTTCTCCGCAGCTTCCAACACGCGGAACTCCGAGACGGTGGGGCGTTTCAGATCGAAGGCCAGGCCGCTGAATGAGATGTCCTCGGCGTGATCGTTGACGAAATATGTCATGCGCTCCGGCCCCGCCAGCAGCAAAGTGGTCTGGTCCGCACCACGGCCCTGGAGGCGCAGGTGGCTGGCGTTTTCAATCATGATGCCGATGGGCAGCGGGCGCTTGGGGTCATCCGCGGAATTGGACACGAAATACGGACGGCGGAAGGCGTCCCCGGAGCCAAAGGCGTGGACCCCGGGCAGGAACGTGATGGTGATCGGCTGTTCCGCCGTGCCTGCGCCGAAGGGCTTGAGGCTGGCGGTGTGGCAGCCCGCCGCAATGAACACCTGGTCGCCGGGGGCGAGCTTCAGGGTGTTGACCTTGGCAATGGATTTCCAAGCGGTGGCGGCAGCCGTGCCGGCGTGGGTGTCATCGCCGGTGGCCGGGTTGACATAATAGGTGGCATTGCCGGGCGAGGCGGCCAGCTTCTCTGCCAGCGGATAAAGCGCGGGGGTTTGGGCGGCAGCGGGGACGACGAGGAGGCCGCAAACAGCCAAGCTGCGGGCGAGGCGGTGGATTGGCACAGGTAGGTTCGTTTCGTATTTCATGGTGCTTGTTCCTTGTCGGTTTGCTCGTTTGTAAATGCTTGTTGCCTGCTCTTTCTCACGTTATTTATATCTGATCTCTGTCCATTGAGGATTCCGCATTCCACCATCAGTGAATTCAGGGAAAATCACTTGCTCAATGTCACCATGGCGCAGCCGCGGACAACCGGCACAGTGAGTTCCATTTCACCGTCCCGCAACTTGCCAGACAACGGTGCCGGCTTCTCGATGCCGGGATAGATCGCTTCACACTTGGCATTTTTCAACCCGGGAATGTTGCGCACACGGACGGTGACAACTTTCTCCTTGCCGGCAAAGGTGACCGGCAAGGCATAGCCGCCGGGGACTTCAAAGAGGTTGACCTTGCCGACATCGCTTTCGACGCAGTGCGGGGCGAGCACCCATTTTTTGCCGCGCATCGCGTCGAGCAAGGGCCCGTAGTCGAGGTAGTATGCGTCAACTTTGGGATCGGGCAGAATCATGTGATCGTTGCCCGGAAACGGGACGGACGGGAACGCACCCATGTGAAGGTGACGCTGAAAATAGTCGTCGGGACTTTGGCCAACCCGCTGGGCATCGTGCGTCCACATCACCGCCGGCTTGCGGAGCGCCAGGAGGCAGGACCCGTTGAGCGCATAGCCATCATCGCCGTATTCATCGTAGAATCCGTCCACCTCGCGCACATAGTCCAGCCGGTGACCGCGCAGACAGCAGTTGACGAAGATGACCTTGTCCTTGGCATGCATCACCGGCCCGATTTTCGACAACGTGTCGATCCAGGACCGGCCAAGAAACCGGCCCGGACGGCCCGCGCCATACCAGCCGACCTTATCGTCGGCGCCGGGGGAATAATTGACGAGCGCCAGCCAGTCCATGCGGTCGATGACGATTCCGGCGGAGTCGGGCAGGTTCTCGACATGTCGGCGTGCCTGTTCGACGAGGTGGTCCTGCACGGCCGGGTCTCCGCAATCGATGGCGAGTGCTCCACTCCAGGTCCTTGCCGGATTCCCGGCCGCGTCGCGATACACACCCTCGGGCATGCGCTGATAGAGATAGGTGGTGGCATCACGCCACCAATCCTCCTTCGACAAGTCCTTCCTGACTGTTTGAGGATCGCGAATATCCGAGCCGAATTCGGCGCAGTTGAAGTAGCTCAGCGCGAAGAAACCGCTCGCTTTCATGCGACGGCAGTAGTCGGTCATGGACTCGCAGGAGACTTCGCGAACCAGGGCCGGCTCGCTTCGACCGTCGCTGTTGTGGCCGGCGCTTTTCCAGCGGGGAACCGGTGGCAGATACATGCCGAAATACGGCCAGTCGAAGCTCGATAGCCAGTTGACTCGAAACCCCATCTTCTTGTAGCGGGCGACATCAACCTCTCCCTGGTAATGTGAATAGGCGCCGCAACCGGCCAACTCGTCGGCGCGGGGGTTGGGTGGATTGAAGTATTCGGGATACCGCGCAACCATCCAGCGCAAGCCGCCGCGCCAGTCGGCTTCGTGCGTGACTATATCCGCCGTGAGCTTCACGGTCTTTCCGCCGCCGAGCCGCAGGACTCTGTGACGGAATAGCATCGTACCGTCCTGTGAGGTGGAAAGTTGCATCCACAGCATCGGCTGGTCCGGGGAAACAATCAGGCTTATCCCCCGGTCAGTTTCAGGTTCCAGGAAGCTGGCAACCGGAATGCAGATTGAGTTTTTTCCGTTGCCGTAATCCCATGTCCTGTCGATGAGCGCCATCGGCGTCAACGGATCGCTCCACTGCTCGTCGCCGATACTTGAAGTCCAGAAGCGCGTTGATCCCGACGCCGGGCATTTCAACGACATCACAACCGGGGTTGTCCAGAATGGGTCCGTCGAGGTGACGCTCACTTCCCAGCGGATGCTGTCCTTCGTCGGCGTGAATCGGTCGCTGATTTTCGCCCGATGCCCCTTGCCATCCGTCACCGTGCGGGTAAACTCGATACCGTCAGCAAGCTTCCGTGCCGTGACATTTCCCTCCACGCGGCACCCCTCCAGCTCACTCCTGCCGCCGAACTTGCCGATGATTTCGCCGTTGGCATTCAGGTCAATCGCGAGCGTTGGCGCGGTGACGGTAAACTTCTCCGTCTCGGCACGGGTGCTTGCCGTCATGCCGGCAACGATCAAAACCGCAATGGCGGATTTCATGTGTAGTCGTGTGGTGTTGTTCATATCGTTGCTACTTTCGTGAGTTGGATCGTGGATTGGCCCTGCTTCAGGGACTGGGCACCGCCGGCATGATCGAGATCGCTTGCTCGGCCTTAAGCGTGAGTCGGATTTGCCCATCGATCACCGGAACGGTCGTCTTATCGGGAGCAAGCCCTTCCATGGTGATGTCATGGATGGCCACCTGCTGGACCGACCTCCAATCCTCAGGCAGTTGCCATGACCGCTCGGTGTAGCCCTGTCGGCTGTAGGCGATAATCTCTTTCTTGTTCCACAAGGCCGGAACGAAAAGGTGATCGTCTTCACGAAGGACAAAATCGCCCTTGCGGATGATGCGTTTGCCCGCTTCGGTTCTCGCGATGACTCCATCGCTATAGAACAGCGCGTCATTCTCAAACTTCACCCGCTGAAACCGACCCAAGTAATACCAGGGAAGCGTTGTGCGACAGAACATTCCGAGGAATCCGGGCATGGTATTCTTGTTCTCCAGCCAGATTTCCTCGCCATGCATGCTGGAGCCGAAGCGGAAATCGCCATCACCGCCGCGGTTCGTGCGGCCTCGCGCCATCAGGTATTCCGGAATTTGCAACTGGTATTGGGTGTCACAGAAATACCACCAGCACATTGCCTGCAGGCCGGTGAAGCCTTCTCCGGGCGGGTGGGCCCAAAAGATGCCCTCGCCCGTGACATCGAAACCACGGTCCCGCCAGTAGTGGAAGATTTGGCGCTGGGTTTCCACATATCTCTCCGGAGTGAGGCCGCCGTTTTCGGGTTTGGCGTGCCAGAGACTGATCGGCTTGCCGCCATCGCGGTTGGCAATGAACACATCAATATGAATGGTGTGACCCTCTTTCAGTTCGGGAATCATCTTGATCAGCCCATCAATGCGCCGCTGCGCCAAGCCCGCTTCCCATTCTTTGGGATAGACCACATTGTACATGTCCTCCCCTTTCACCTGGATTCCGGCGACGAGCAATTTCCCGCTTTCATCCTTGGCGAAGCAATCCTTGGCCACGTATTCCTCCCACAACGGACTTTGCTTGTAGGCGTCCACCATGTTGATGTGGAGGCTGACGGTGGTGTTATGCTTTCGGCCTTCGCGAATGAGCCAGCGCAGGCTTTCGAGCGCGGTGGCGTCCTGCGCTCGCTTCAGGCGGGGATTGACCTCGCTCCAGGCGGGATAACCGTGGTCGTGCCCGCCTTTCTGCCAGCCGACCAAATAAATGATCTTGGGGATTCCGCGCGTCAGGTTGTCGGTCTTGCGGATGACCTCGAGCGCCTCCTCGAAAGTGCAAAACGCCTCGTGCCCTTCACGAAAGAAGGGAAAGCCCACCAGACGCTCGACCGGCTCTCCCTCCATGCCCAGGAAGAGCTTCATGACCAGGGTCTGATGGTAGTCGTGGTAGAAGGGTGCCACGACTATGTCGGTGGTGGCATTGAGGCGCTTGGCACCCTGCACCACCGTGGCTTCAATCGTGGCAATGCCGCCCTCTTTGGGCTGCACCATGTCTCCCTCAATCGCCACGACATCCACATTTCCGCTGGCGCTTTTGGTCCGCGCCTTGATCACCACCTCCGAGGGATGAAGAGCACGCTGGGAGCCGTCGGAAAAGAACCCGGTCACGGTCAGTTTTCCTGTGGCTTTCGGTTCGCGCACGGGATTAAGAACCTTTCGATCAACCGACACCGTTAGTCGCTCCAACAGCTTGGCCCCGGGTTGGGTTACCACAGTCGGCGGGACCTTGGCCACCTTGGTCTCGTCCACCGGCAGCCAGTTGAACACCACCGGCTTCGGTTCCACCTTGGTCCCGGCGGCCACGACTTCAAAATCGCCCACGTGATACTCGCGCGACCCGCGCTGACGATCGGCGTTATCGAGTTCGATCCGCTCGCTGGATGAATACAAGCCCACCCAGACCTGGTATTTCCCCGGTGCGGCGTCGGCCGGCAGGACGATGGGGAATGGCCCTTCGCGTACGAATCCGCTGGCCGGCCACCGGGTGGCCGGCAAGTCCGGAACGAAATCGGCCCCGAGGTGGCTGCCGTCCGGGCGCACCACATGGACGAAGGCCGACAGTTCCACGGGCGACGAGCCAGTGGAGCGGAAGGTGTAAGTGGCTTGAACCGTGCCGCCGGGTGGCACGCGGTCACGGTCCAGTTCCAGCCGGGCGAAGGCCGGCCGGAAACCTGCGGCGCTGGCGCGGGGTTCCGCACCCTTCTGGCTGGGTTCGGCTTTGCCTGGTGAGGAAACCTTCGCCGTCGCGGCCATGGCTGACTTGGCTTCGCCGGCGGCAGGTGTGGTGTAGCGAATCTTTTTGAATGCAGCCGAGCCGCCGCGAGCGGCCAGGCCGATCGGCCCCGGGCGAAGCTCCGGCACGCAACGGTTGATGACGAGCACGTCATCCACATAGACGTCCACCATCTGTTCCACCACGATCAGGCGGAGTTGGTGGGTGCTTTTCGGAAGGGGCCAATGGCGGGTTTGAATGGCATTGCCCGAAGGCGCGACGAGAGACACCTGGCCGGCCGGAGCTTCCTTGGGGCGCAGTTCCACCGCGAATCCCGGCTGCGTTTCTGGCTGGCCAAACTGGATTCCCGCCGCGTTTGCGCCTTGGAACTCCACCGTCGCGGTGACCATGAACGAGGAAGCGCCTGCCGGCACGCCGGGCAGCGGACGCACCAACCGCTCCTGGGGCGCATCGATTCGCATCGCGGGCAGGTCTTTCGCGGCGCCGAACGCCTTGTCCAGGCCCGGCCAGTAGGTGGGATTCAATCCGCCGCCAACGCGCGGCACCAGCTTCACCGGCCAGGCCAGGCGCGCGTAGGGTTCACTCACGCGCGTAAACAGCATGAGCCGCTCGCCTTGGCGCTCCACCGTCCGGACGCTGTAGCCTTGCTGGCCGGTGGAGGCCAACAGGAGGTTGTCTTTGACTTCCTCGAACGGGCCTTCTGGGCGGTCCGCTTGGAAAACGATCGTGGCCGCAGTGACGTTGGGATCGCTCCAACGCTGCGATTGCCCGTAATTGTCGGCGGTCAGTGCGATCAGATACCACTTGCCGCCGAGCTTGAACACGTCGGGCACCTCGAAGCAGTTGAAGCGATTCGGCGTGCAGACCGGATCGCCGACTTCCCAATGCACCAGGTCCTTCGAGCGGCAGAGCGTGATGCAGGCGGAATGGAACGCGTCCGCCTGCCCTTTACGGCGCATCATCACATAGCCCAGCCAGCCGGAGCCAGAGGGATCCGGAACCACCGCCAGGTCGCGGCAGTCGATGTGGGGCCAGGCATGGAACTTGAACGGAGCGGGCGGCTCGTGGATGCTGTAGTAGCGTGCCGGATCGGGCTCGATGATCGGATTGCCCGCGTGGCGGGTGAAGTTGACGCCATCGGACGACGGGGAGGTGGCCAGACACATCGACTGGCGGCAACGGTCCGCCGGTTGGTGATTGCCGCAGTAGAACAGATACACCGTGTTGTTGTGCTCGACCGCGCAGCCGGTGAACAGCTTCCAGGAATCGTCGTAGCTGCCCTGGGGGCCCATGCGCAGCGCCACCGGCAGTTCCTTCCAATGAATCAGATCTCGGCTGACCGCGTGGCCGATGCTCCCGTCGTCCGAGGCGGGGCGGGCCTCGTCGCGGCGAAGCTGCAAATGGAACAGGTGGGTCTCATCGCCGCGCTGCAGATACCAGGTGTCCCACATGCTCATGCCGGGCGGGTGATAGAGCCCCGGCTCCTGCTTCGGCTCCGCCGACTGGCCGGAACCCGCGAGCAACAGGGCGGTGAGGAAGGAGAGAGTGTGTTTCACGGTGGTGTGTTTCATAGCGGTGTGTTTCATAGTGGGTGGTCTGATTGTTTGCATTCCTATTCGGCGTGTTCATCCTGTGGCGAAGCGACTTGACAACCGGCTCCAGCGGTGAGATCCGCTCGGAAATTGTCATATACTTTCACGTATGTGAAGTGCTGAACGTAAGAGTTCGACCCTGGCCACAGCCGGCTTGGAACCGGCTCCGCTTGACGTTGGTTTTGAGGTGCCATTTCTGGGGCCCCAGTAGTGGACGTCCTGCAGTTCCGCCTTGCCACCGATGCTTGCCAACGCCAAGGCTGCCGTCGGGAAGTTCAGACCCCGGCCGTTGATCCCGTAATTATTATCAATGTAAACCACGATGTGCTGATCGACGCAGACCACTCGAACCATGTGAGTGCTCCCAGGCTTGAGCGGCCATGTTCGCGCCGCCACCCGCCCTTTCCCAGGTTGCTCTCCAACCACCCAATCGAAGCAGCCGTTCGTCGAATCCAGAAACAGCGTGCTGCGATCTCCTTGACCGGCCTTTTGGAAGGTAATGCCAGCGGCGGATGCTGTTCCCAATTTCAAGTTGGCAGTGAGCATGAAATTGGCCACGCCAGCCGGGGGAAACTCGACCGTCGTCCGCTGATCGTCTCGCCCTTTGAGTTCTTGTTTCGGACCGAAAAGCTTCTCATTCTCCGGCCACCAGACATCCTGGACTCCACCACCCTCGCGCGGCTTCAGCTTCACGCCGAGGCTGAGCTTTTCCGTACAGGCAAAGGCGAGCCGCTCGCCCTTGAAGTCCACCGACCGCATGCTGTAGTAGCTGTTGGCGTTCTCAACCCCGGCCATCAGGCAATTGTTTTTGACCAGCTTGAACGGCCCTTCCGGGGTATCCGCTTCAGCAACCAAGTGGCCCCAACGCAGCAGCGGATCGTCGCCATGGCGGACGCCTTCACGGGGGTAGCATGCCATCATCGTGAGATACCACTTGCCCCCCAGTTGAAAGACATCGGGCACTTCATGCAAACCCCAGAGGCCGCCATGAAATGCAGGAGGATGCACCTCCCAATGCACCAGATCCCTGGAGGTAACCCGGGCGATGCAGGCCGAATCCTGCCCGTCCTTCCTGTCACGCAGGCGCGCTGTGATATAGCCGTGAAACAGGCCCGTTTTCGGGTCCTTGATGATGGCGATATCGCGCCAGTCCATCAGGGCCATCCTCCCATCCACCCCACCGCTCCAGGGATGCGTCTTCGCGTGATAGGGGTATGCCGGCGCCGGATCGTTCTCGGTGTCATACCAGCACGCGTCGGGCCTGATGATCGGATTGTCGGGATGTTGAGTGAAGGTCTTGCCGCCGTCGCTCGAGATGGACAAGCAGGTCCGGTTGCAGAGACGCTGGTTGATCCCCTTGTTTGCCGTCCAAAACAGGAAGATTTTCCCCTCGTGCTGGACCGCGCAACCGGTCCAAACAGGCTCCTGCTCGCCATGGTAGTTGCGTTCCGCCGCCGTGAACGCCGATTGCGGCATGATTGCCCGGTCCGGTTCCCAGTGAACACAGTCCTGGCTCGTGGCGTGCCAGACATCATTCAGGTGGAAAAGGTGGACCGTCCCGTTGGCATTCAGCAGCCAGGGATCATACACAAGGACACCAGGAGGTTGGTAGAGGGCGGTTTCATCGCGGCCCGGCAATGGCTGCGCGGCTGTTGTGTTACAGATGCCGGCAGCCGCAATGGCCAGCACGAGCGGGAATTTCAGAAGACGCTGGTTCATATTGTTGTTTATTTCATGAGTTGAATGGTAGATCGGCCCTACTTCAGGGACTGGGCACCGCCGGCACGATCGAGATCGCTTGCTCGGCCATGAGCGTGAGCCGGATCTTTCCATCGATCACCGGAACGGTCGTCGTGTTGGGAGCAAGCCCTTCCATGGTGATGTCATGGATGGCCACCTGCTGGACCGACCTCCATTCCTCGGGCAGTTGCCATGACCGGTCGGTGTAACCCTGTCGGCTGTAGGCGACAATCTCCATTTGATTCCATAAGGCAGGGACGAAGAGGTTGTCGTTTTCGCGGAGCAGGAACTTGCCTTTGCGGATGATGCTGTTGCCTGCTTCGGTTCTCGCGATTACGCCGTCGCTGTAGTGGACTGCCTCGTATTCAAATTTCACCCGCTCCAGCCTGCTCAGGTAATACCAGGGCAGAGTGGTGCGACAGAACATCCCGAGGAATCCGGGCATCGTGTCCTTGTTCTCCATCCAGATATCCTCGCCGTGCATGCTGGAACCGAAGCGGAAATCGCCATCACCACCGCGGTCGGTGCGGCCTCGCGCCATCAGGTATTCCGGAATTTGCATCTGGTATTGGGTGTCACAGAAATACCACCAGGACATTGCCTGCAGGCCGGTAAAACCTTCTCCGGGCGGGTGGGCCCAAGAGATGCCTTCGCCCGTGACATCGAAGCCGCGATCACGCCAGTAGTGGAAGATTTGGCGCTGGGTCTCCACATATCTCTCTGGAGTGAGGCCGCCGTTTTCGGGTTTGGCGTGCCAGAGACTCAACGGCTTGGCGCCTTCGTCCTGGGCAATGAATACATCGATGTGGATGGTGTGCCCCTCCTCCAATTCGGGGATCATCTCGATCAACCTGTCGATCCGCCGCTGCGCCAGCCCGGCCGCCCATTCCTTCGGGTAAACCACCGCATATATCGGCTCTCCTATCACCTGGATGGTTCGGGAGTAAAGGTTGCCGCTTTCGTCCTTGGCTAGGCAGTCATTGGTGACGTATTCGTCCCACAACGGACTCAGCTCATAGGCATCTGTCATGTTGATGTGGAGGCTCACCGTGGTGTTATACCTTCGCCCTTCGCGAATGAGCCAGCGCAGGCTATCAAGAGCGGTGGCATCCTGTGGACGCTTCATGCGGGGATTGACCTCGCTCCAGGCGGGATAACCGTGATCATGCCCGCCTTTCTGCCAGCCGACCAAATAAATGATCTTGGGGATTCCGCGCGCCAGGTTGTCGGTCTTGCGGATGACCTCGAGCGCCTCCTCGAATGTGCAAAACACTTCGTGCCCTTCACGAAAGGACGGAGTACCCACCAGACGCGGGACAGGGTCTCCTTCCATGCCCAGGAAGAGCTTCATGACCAAGGTCTGATGGTAGTCGTGGTAGAAAGGTGCCACGACCACCTCGGTGGTCGCCTTGAATTCCCGGCCATCCCGATTGACCACGACTTCGATGCTGGCGACGCCCCCGTCCTTGGGGATGATCTTTCCATTCTCGACGGCGGCCACTGTGACACCGCCGCTTGCGTCCTTGGTCTTGACGGTGATCATGGCGTCGGAAAGGGGCAGGATTTGTTCGATGCCGTTCGAGTCGATGGCCTTGAGCGTGATCGTCCCGAAGCCGTTTGGCTGGAGCGCGGTCTTGAGCACTTTGGGATTTACGGAGATGGCCAGACTTTCCAGTGTGCCTGTGGTCGCAACGGCGGTCACCACCAGGCGGCAGAACCGCATCCCGGGGGGCAGGGTCAGGCGCAGCCTGTGCGGACCGGTGAGGGCGGCGATGCCCGGGTCGCCCGGCAGCACGTCCGTCCAGGAATCCAAGCTCTCGGACACTTGGAACTTGTAGGTGGCCAGGGCCCCCGGATCATACGGGATGGTCCAGGTCCAAGTGCCGGCGGTGTCTTCCAAAGCCGGCAGCGTGGCAGGGCTGGCGGCGGTGCCGCCCATGAAGAACTCGACGCCGTTGGGCACGCCGTTGTGGTTCGAGTCCGCGCTCGCGCTTCCGCTCGCGCCGTTGGCGGTCTCCCAGGTGCCGTAGATGGTCCCGGTGCCGACAAAGGTGCAGGTCAGTTTGATGTTCGAGGCATCCTCATTGCCATATCCGGCCGCCTGGATGTGATAGGTGGTGCCGGCCGTCACCGTCACCGTCATGGTTTCGGCCACATCATCATCCTGCGGAGTGCCTGGGAGTGCCGTCAGCGCATCGACCGCAGACCCGGTATAGATCCCGAGCATCGCATCCCACTCGCCCCCGCCGCCCTTGGTCGAGCCCACGGTGCTGATCGTGTAACTGCCATTGGACGGCGCGGTCCATTTGAACCAAACCGTATTGTCGGCACCGATGATGGGTTCGCCCGTTTCCAGGGTGGCGTATGGAATGCCGGTGCCGGTCTGGATGCCGCTGGTGACGGGCAACGCGATCGCATTGGCGAAGTTGTCGTTCGGGGCAAGACCCGCCGTCGTGAAATTCCACGCCGCCTTGTCCGCGATGCCGGCAAATGTGAGTAAGGGATCGACGGCCGCCGTGAAGGCACCCGCGTCAATCTGCACGTAGCACCCGGCGTTCAAGGGGAGATCGGCGGCGGGATTGATCGTCGCCGTGAAACCGGCAACCGTGATCCGATCCGAGGTCACGTCGATGGTCGCGATCATGCTGTCGTCACTGGTCCGCTTGATGAGGATATTGCCTGTTCCCGGCTGAACGGGCACGTCGAACGTGACCGCCAGGCTGGCGGAGGGCCCCACGAGGCTCGCGTTGTCCGCCGGATTCAGGATCGCGACCACCGGAGCGGTGTGGGGCGGCACGACGCCGCTCAGTTGGGCATCGTCGAGACTGGTCTGGAAATACCCCGCCCAGTCAGCGGACGTTTGATGGTTGCGCTGGTAGCTGATCGTGATTGGCTGACCGATCATGGCTCCGGATGGGGGCGTGGTGTAAACAAGGGTAATGTCCTGCCAACCGGTCTGCCCAACATAGCCCAGGTCGGCAACGCGGCTGTCGGCAAGGATCGTTGCCCCGTAGCCGATCCTCATGCGGTCCTGGATGTCGTAAATCGTTTCATCGCTTCGGGTTCCCACGGCGATGGTGAACTTGTAGATGGTGTTCGCCTGGAACACATTTGTGTCGGTGTGCGTGAGCGTACCACCGTCGTTGTTGCCCATATAGATGGTTGGTTGTCCCGAGTGTGTTGTCTGACCGCCAAAAGTCGCGTTGAAAGCTGCAGCAGACGAGTTATCAGCGTAAACCGCACCAGATCTGACCCATCCGGTCCAGCTTCCACCTTCCGCGATGTCACCGTCGCTAAACAAGATGGTGTCCGCCTGGGCCGTGCCAGCCACGGCCAGAACCAGGGCGGCTGCCGCGGCGGCAAACCGTGAGCATGCGGATTTCGATCCTTCCGTTTGCGGTCGTTGCTTCCTTTTCGCGCGGAACGACGCCGCGCCAATTGTTAAAGCGCGGAGCGGCGGACGGAGGGACTGAATGACGGCAGGCATGCGCCTGCCCAGGAGATCGCGGATCGTGGATCGTGGATCGTGGTGTGATGTTGTTTTTTCATGGTTGGTATTGGGGTTGGTGGTTGGTTGGTTGGATGTTGGATGGTGGATGTCCGGAGCCGTTTGTTCGGCGGTTGCGGGTGTTTCTATGTTTGTTAGGATTTCGGATTTAGGTGGTGGTGGATTGGGTGGTTGGCGGGATTTCCGGCGGCCGGTCTTCAGACATGGCCTACGATCGACGTAAGATCTGGGCGGATTGCGTTTTTCCGCAATACCCACAAATGGGGGTAGTCGTGTGGTTTGGTTGCGACATGCCGTAGGGTCGCACAATCCGGCGCGGCAGGTAAATGGAAGATCCTGAGATAAACATGGAAAATATCGGCTGAATCCGGCTGGCGCGTTCACCCTCACGCGGTCCCGCGAGCGGCATCGAGGCGACGAAACACTTGCCCGTGCGAAGTTCCCCGACTATCCTTGAACATCGTCCACCCGCAATAAACCGCATGCCAAAAAAAACTACCGAGCACACCCTGCCATCGGAAATCGCGCTGGTCCACACATGGGCCAATTTGGAGCGCCCCTACACGGACTGCCGTCACTACTGGTTGGACGAAGCGGAGCGGCTGCGTTGGCACCATGCGCCATCACCGGTGTTGGCGGGGTTTCAGGTGTTCAGTTGCGGTCGGTTCGTCGAGGCCTGGGGGCACATGTGGGAGCGCGACAAGCTGCCGGAAGGCGTGCTGATCTACTGCGTGGATGGCAAAGGCTACTATCAGGCCGATGACCGCGATTGGTTGATCGGCGCCGGGGATTTGCTCTACGCGCCGCCGAACACCCACCACCTCTATTGGGCGGATGGCCGGCACCCTTGGTCAAAGCAGGTCACGGGAAATTCGCCGGCCGCTTGGTTCATCCAGCGGAAAATCCAGCGCGCCTGTGCGCTACTGACCATCCCGAACATCCGGGTCAAGGAAGTCGCCACCCGCCTCAGCTACGAGGATCCGCTGTATTTCAGCAAGGTTTTCAAACGCGTGGTAGGCATGTCACCGGAGGATTACCGGCAGAAGTTGGTGGAAAACCAGCACTTGTTCGGCTCCCGGCGGTGAGCCAGGTCAACCGCGAGTTGATCGACGAGGGGCATAGTAACATCTTCCACCCCGGTCTTCCCGGGCATCGACTGGCTGTCCGTCCGGCCGCGCGTCAGGACCGCGCCGCGCATCATCCGGCCCGGGCCGGTGGATTGACACGGATATCCGGGGTTTGATCCCCCAGACTACCCGCATTTGTGGGTATTGCGGAAAAACGCAATCCGCCCAATTGTCACTTTGACCGTCGGCCATGTCTGAGGACCCTTGCACCGCGGCGACTCCGCCGGTCGCACGGGCGTGAGACAGGGACGATCCCAGCCGATTCTAACATATCACAAACAGTGACTAACCGGACTCCAAAAAAGCATAACACTGCCAGCGGTTCGCCGATGGGTGCTTCGCAACGCGAAAGCCCGCCGAACGGAGGCTTTGCCCTGGTGGTCACGCTCAGCCTGATGGTCCTGCTCACCCTCATCGCGGTGGGCTTGCTGTCGCTAAGCGCGATCAGTTTGCGGGCGTCATTGCAGTGCAAGTTGATGGGGGAGGCCCGGGCCAACGCCCGGCTGGCTATGCTCCTCGCGCTGGGCGAAGTGCAGAAGTCCCTGGGGCCGGACCGGCGCGCGGCGGCACCGGCATCGATGGTGCTGGACAAGCCTGCCGAGCCACACGTCGCGGGAGTGTGGGAATCGTGGACCTGGGATCCGACGCAGGCTGCCTCCGTCCCGGATTACGCGAAGGAAAAGAAAAGCCGCTTTCTCGGCTGGCTGGCGAGTGACCATCTGGAGCCGGGGCACCGGCTGGAGGCGGGTTTTCCGTTGGAAGGACCCGCGGATCCGGTGACGTTGGTGGGGCCCGGTTCGGCGGTGGCGAGTGGTGGCCTGGCGGCGGAGGTGCGGGGCGGCGTCACCCCAATCCAACTGGCGGCGGGAAGCGGCCAGGGCTATGCCTGGGTGGCCCTGCAAGAGGACGTCAAGGGCCACGTCCAGCCCGGTGCGGGCGAGCTGCCCTCAACCCCCGAGACGCGTTTTGCTGCGATGTTCGCCCCGGACGAGAGCGGGCTGACACCGCTGGCCATCGCGGGAAAACTCGGCAGCGACCGGGCCAAGCGGGAGTTGGCCATCAGCACGGCGAGCTTTTCGCTGGCCGGGGGGGATGCCAAGGTTGCGCGGCAGTCGTTCCATCATCTAACACCCTTTTCACTGGGCGTGCTGAGCGATGTCGCGGCGGGCGGCATGCGCCGCGATCTAACAACTGAATTCGAGAACTTCCTCAATTCCCCCCTGCGCGGCCAGCGGGTGTATGATGCCAAGACGGGAGCGGAACCGTGGTGGGATGCCCTGGCCCATTACTATAACCTGGCGGACCGCCTGAGAACCCAGGCCGCGAACGGCACCAAACCCCTGCCGATCACCAGTGATCTGACACCGTTCACCGAGGTGAGCGGGTTGAACAAAGCCCCGAAGCGCACGGTGCTGCGGCCGGTGGTGGCCAAGGTGGACATCCTGTTCTCGCTGGTCACCCACCGGTTGGAAGACAGCAACGAGGCCACGCTTTCAGCCGGCTCTTGGAATTACGGTATGATTGAGGCTGTCCGGGAAAGGGACCCCGGATATGATCATTGCATGGCTTGGATGGTGTTCGAGCCGATCATCACCTTGTGGAACCCCTACAACGTGCCGATCCAGTTCCCCGCGCTGTCGTTGGGCTTCGACTACCTCCCGGTCGGCCTCCAGGTGCAGGAATACGTGCCCTGGCTGAATCGGGTGTCCTCCACTGGCGGGTTCAAAAGCGTCGTCGTGACTCCTTCGCCCGGTGATTATGATTACTGGTGGCGGCTGGTGTCCCTGAACGAGGGCGGCGGCGGGTACAACCGCGGCTTCTTCGTCCGCCTGCAGGGAACCTCCGCCAGCGGCACGCCGAGCGCCAAGGCCCCGCTCACCCTCGATCCGGGCGAAGTCAAGATCTTCACCGCCTATGTTCCCAAAATCGCCACCTGGGCCCAGGTGAAGAACGGCTTCCTGATGGAGCGGGGAAATACCCCCGATTACACCGGAGCGGGCCAGATCCTCAATAATGCGGGCAACGGCGTGGTGTACACCGCCGGCTGGAACAGCCGCGTCGGCGGCTTCCGGGTGAACCGCTTCCATCCGGGGCGCGCGGTGACTGCGGATTTCGTCGTCCTCCGGCGCGACAACACCGATCGCTTCAAGGTGCAGCTCCGGTTGCGGGACAATGTCCGCGGTTCCCCTCCGCAAGCAGGGGATTGGAACACCCCGGATCCCGACAAGGACAGCGCCTCCGCCAGTTCGTTCTCGACGAAGATGCTGCTGATGACCGACGACGCCACTTTTGACGACTTCAACAACGCCACCCCGGCCAAGACGCTCCAGACGCTCACGCTCAACGAGAAGGACTTCCGCCAGCAGTGCGCGGACGGGCTGTTTCTGGAAATTCCCAAAGGCGTCACCGGCGCGGAAGCGTACCAGGCACCCGGCGACACCAAGGGCGAAGGCAAGATCCCGTTCGCCTTGCTCAGTTTCACCGCCAAGTCGACCCACGACCTGCTACACCGCACCAAGGGCTGGTTGTTCGGCAACCCGGCCACGGCCAACGCCACCACCGATGCCAACCTCGCCCCCTATGCGGTGCAGCCCTACGAGATGACGTTCCGCGAGATCACCGGGTCTAACAGTTTTCCAATGGTGGATGTGGACACCAACACCGAAACCCGCGGCTTTTTCGGGCCGGGCCAGACCGCCGAACGCGGCTTGACCGCAGCGACGATGTTCACGCTGCCGCAGGGACCGATGGTGTCGATCGGCCAGTTGCAAAGCGCCAACCTGCTAAGCTCCGACACGCTGCCGCGCTTCAACTATCCGGTGGGCAACTCGTATGCCCATCCGATGATTCCGCCGGGCGTGGTGAAACAGGGCGGCGGCGGCAGCCTGATGTTCGACCACTCGTTCGCGCTCAATTACAAATTGTGGGACGGCTATTATTTTTCCTCGCTCTCGAACTGGGCCAAGGTCAAACCCGAGCAATTTGCCGGTGGCGAGGTGCCGCTCAACTCGCGCCTGCGCTACCATGCGCCGCCGGGCATGGCCGCAGCGGACGCCACCACCCGCATGACCGGCGGGACCGTTGGCGTCCGGGCGGGCCGGATCGCCACCCACCAGATGGTCAGCGGCTCGTTCAATGTCAACTCCACCAGCGTCGAGGCCTGGCACGCCGCGCTTGCCGGAATGCGGGAGCGCGCCGTGCCCACCCGCGACCTCAACGAGCGCAAGACGGCGGAGTACCAGACGCCCGTCCCGCGGTTTGTCGGTGCCATGACGCCGGCCGATGAGACGTTGGCCATCGGCGGCGGCGCGGGCAACGGCGGGGTCGAGGTGGCACGGGCGGCCCGCTGGGTGGGAACCCACTTGCTCAGCGATGAGCAGATCTCGGTCCTGGCCCGCCATATTGTCCAACAAATCCAAAAGCGCGGCCAACTGGACGGGGCGCCGATCCTCACCCTGGGTGAATTTGTCAACCGCCGGCCGGGCGCGGAAAGCGACTTGCACGCCTTGAAAGGCTTGCTGCAAACCGCGATCGAAGAGGCCAACAAGGAAGTCGCGCTTTATTCTCTGGCGGACGGGGATCCCATCGTCCTCGACCCCAAGAAGGATCCGGTGGCCAATCCCGCCGCACTCAATGGCGGCAGCACCGCCGAAGGCTCGCCCGCCGTCCTGTTGCAAGGCGACATCCTCCAGGCGATCGGCAGCTTTCTAACAACACATACCGACACCCTGCGGATCCGCGGGTATGGTTGCGCCGGGCAGGGCAACGCGCGGGCAGAGGCGTGGTGCGAGGCCATCGTCCAGCGGGTGCCGGAATACGTTGATGCCGCCGAAGCGGCCGAGGATGCTCCGCCGAAGGTCGTCGCCAACACCCGTTTCGGCCGCCGCTTCAACATCATCTCCTTCCGCTGGCTCCGGCGTGATGAGATCTAATGACCGCTTCTGACAGAACAATTTCCCACATGACATGAAACGCCTCCTCTGCCTGCTCCTGGCCACCGTCATCCCGTCGCTCGCGGCGCAGGACAAGGAGGTGCGGACCATCCGCTTCCGCACCTTGTGTTTTGAATTCGCACCCGGTGAGCGCGTCGTCACGGCCAGCGGGGATCCGACCCTCGCGAGCAAGGCCACCGTCGAATTGTCCCGGCGTTTGGACAGTCGGCAGGACCAGCTCAGCGTGACGGCGGGACAAGTGGTGTTAGGCAAGCTCGGGACGGATGCCGCGGGCAAACCGATGCTCGGGCCGATGGCGGTGGCCAGACTGCCCGCCGCCGGCAGCGAGTTCCTGTTTCTGTTAGTCCCAAGTGGCAAGGAGGCCGGCGAGGTGTACCGCTGTCTGGTGCTGCCCGACGATACAGCGAACTTCCCGCCCGGCGGATTCCGCCTGATCAACATGAGCCACACCAAGCTGCGCTTCGCGATGGGCAATGAAAAGTTCGAGTTGTTGCCGGGCACGATCAAGCTGCTTGAGAAGATCGGCGGCGTACGCGAGGACGGCCGCTTCGCCTATGTGGCCCAATACCAGGACGGCGAAACCTGGAACCGCCTCAGCACGGGCTTCTGGACCCGCCGCGACAAGATCCGCTCGGTGCAGATCGCATTCCTGGATCCGAAGACCCAGCGCCTGACAATGCGCGGGTATGATGACACCCTGGCCGTGGTGGCGGGTGGAGCGAAGCCGCCGTCACAAGCGCGATGAACGAATTCCGACAGCGTCGTCCGCCATGTCCGGATGGAAAAGGGCCGCTTTGCGATGGGTGGCATGGCCTCGAAGCTGGCGGCGATCAAGGTCGCCGTCGATGCCGGAATCGAGACCCACATCGCCAGCGGCCGCCATCCGGAGCGGCTTGCCGCGATCACTGCCGGCAATGGCACCTCCACCCGCTTCCACCCCGCCGGCCCGTCGTTTGTCAGATAGATGCCGCCATCCCGCCATGTCCGATTTCATCACCGGAACCAGGTCCTCATTCGCTTTGATTTCAAACGGAGGGTTGATATAGTCCACCGTGCGGGTGAAGCCGTCGCTGCCAGCCATCCACTTGCCGGCAACCTTCTCGCCAAAAACGATCCCGTCAAATTGATCGCCCCGCTGGATCGTCAGCGCGCTGCCGCCGCGTTGCGTGAGGTTCGCGGGGGCGCGACCCAGGCAACCAGAGATTTATCCTTGAGCACGCCCTGCTCGGCCGCGTGGGCGAAGGCTGCCGCCGCACCAATCAGCAGGGTGGCGATGAGTATGGGTGTGTGTGATAGTTGTGTGTTTCATGGTTATAGAAGCGAAGTAGCGTTCATGAGGGCAACGGTTTGCAGGGATGGAGATGGAAGTATCAGTTATCAGTTGTCAGTTGTCGGATTTGCAGCGCGGGCGTCGAGTTGCCGGCGGACTTCGGCAATTCTCGCGAGGGTTAGTGGATAGGCGGCGATGCAGAACATGCCGAGCACCAGACCGGTCGGTTGGGTGAGGAGCAACCATCTCATCCAAGTCGCAATGGTCTCCGGCGTCTGCTGGTTGAGTTTGGCGTCGAAACCGGAGGCTTGGAGCAGGAATCCCTGCAAGAACAACGTGACGGCGATGGCAATCTTGTCGCAGGTGACAAAGACCGCGCCATAGAAGGCTTCCCGGCGGTGACCGGAGGCCAACTCGTCCACGTCGCACACATCCGCCAACATGGAGTTGAAGATCATCGGCATGGTGTTGCAGAATAGACCGATGGCGGCGGCGCTGGCGAGATAGAGCTTCAGCCCCGCCAACTCCGGACGGAAGGTCCACCAGACCGAAGCATAGGCGACGGCGCTAAGTGCCATCAGCGCCATCACCGACGCTTTCTTGCCGAACCAGCCGGAGAGCCAGGCCACCAATGGAGTGCCGAGCAAGGTTGCAACCGTGATGGCGGACACAAACCAACCCCACTCGGTGGCACCCGCCTTCATACCCCCGCCAACCCGATAGATGAACAGATAGTAGAAGAAGATCCCGGTCACCGACATGCCGAATTTCATCAGGAAATTGCCCGCGATGAGCGGCCAGAAGCTGCGGTTGCGCAGGGTGTGCCTCACCGCGTCCGCGAATGACACTTTGGTTTCGCTGCGGGCGTGGGTGATGTCCCGGCAAAAGAGGATTGGGATCAACCCGGTAACGACAATGAGACCGGCCATCCCGAGTCCGACCCAGTGGATCCCCTGCACGCCCTTGAGCACCTCCGCCTGATCGCCTTCCAGTTCGAGACACAACCGGGCCAGCCATGGCGTGAGAAATCCCACGCAGGTAAAGGCTAACAGACGGTATTTGAACAAGTGCGTCCGTTCGTTGCTATCGGTGCTCATTTCATAGCCCATCGCGGTGTAAGGGATGGTGAAAAAGGCATAACCGATCATGAATAGCAGTGTCAGCATGACCACCACAAATGCGTTGACGGCCAGCGGCCCCAGCGTGGTCGGGGGATGCCACATCACCACTGCGGTAACGGCCGAGACGATCACACCGGCCAGCATCCAGGGCTTCCGGCGGCCCCAGCGCGAGCGGGTGTTGTCCGAGAGATGACCTACCAGCGGATCGGTGACCCTATCGAGAAACCGGGGCACGGAGCGGGCAATTCCCACCCATTTCGGGTCGAGCGCCATGCCAATGGTGTAGATCTGGTCGATCAGGCCGTTGAGGCTACTGATGATGAGGCAATCGGTAACGCCGCCAAGGCCCCAGAGGACGCGCTTGCGGGTGGGGACCTGGGGCGTGGCCGATGCAGATACTGAGTGATTCATAGGGACTAGAACTGTGAGATGAATTCCGCAACGACCGACTCCCCGGCTGGGACGCGGAACTGCCTGACCCCGAACAGGGCGTTGAGTTTGAGCGGCAGGCACCGCCCGGCCGACGATTCGCAGAGCACCTTGATGGTGGCGTCGAACCCCGTTGGATTGGAGAGCTTCAGGGCCAGCCTGCCTTCGGCATGCCTGATTCGGGTCACCTCGACATGATCAAATGCGTGAAAGAAGCCGGTATCGGGCTGCACATAGAGTCCGGGAATCTCAATCGTCGTCAACATCAGGCTCACTTCGGGCCAGGTGGAGCCGAAGTGGTTGCCGCCAACCGCCCCGGTGCCTTCCCAATCGCTTAGGTTCACCCGCTCGCAGATCCAGCCGGGTTGCATGATCTGATTCAACGGCCGGTCCGCACGTGACATGTATTGTGGAATGCCATGGTTGTTCCGAGACCACTCGCCGCAAGTGATTCCGACTGCGGTTCCTACCTCGGCGGCGTGGCCGGCCGTGACCGCGAATGTCACCTCAAGATCGAAGGTCCCCAAGCGTCCTGCAACAGCCCGGACCCGTGTCGTGCAGAGCCACTGGGCGCCGCCGAAACCGGCCTGTTGCCGACCTGTCAGCGGCAGTTGGATTTCCTCGCGGAGTACATTGCCGTCATGGCGCCGCAGGCTCAGGTGAGGAATCGCGGCAAACTGGCGGGCAATGCACGACAGGTCGGCCGCAACCGGGCGGGCTTCAAGATCGGGAGTGCGGGTGATCATCGGGTTGCTTGTTCGCCGGTGGTGAAAGTGAACCAATCCACCGCGTGGACCTGGGTGCCAGGAAATACTAGGAAGAGATTGTGGATGCCGGTGGTCGGTTTGATTGGGCATTCGATGTTACCGGACTTCAGTTGACCGATCACCTGTCCCGTTGGCGAATCCAGGTGCAGTTCCACCAGCGAATCCGCTCCGGGCGCTTCACCGCGTTTTTCCTCACCGGCCACTGCGTCGAGGCTGAAAACGGCCTTCGCCACGCCCTTGCCGAAATCCATGTTCTCATACTTCGCCCAGGAGCCCGCTCCCGTCTGATAGATGCCGCAGCCGGCCTGGGTCCGCAGCCCGTGCATCCGCTGATAGTCCTCCGCCTGGATGCGGCAGGTGGCGGACCGGCGGGTGAAGGCGGAAATGTCGAACGGGAAATCCGCCCGTAAGCCGATGGTGGTGGTATTGATCGCCTTGAAGCCGGTCTTCCATGCGGGTGACGCGTCCGCAAGCGAGTAATCGCGGAAAGTCAGGTCCCAGTCCGGCCGCTTTCGACTCACCATGAGGTCACCGAAAACGCTGTGGACATCGACCCCGTGATCGGCAAGGGTGTTAGGATTGGCGGGATCGCGGGGCTGGATGGCATTGTGGTCCACTTCCCGGATTCCGGCGACATCGTCCGGCAGCTTGCCCACGGTGCCCGGGAATGCCTTGAAGGTGTCGGTTGAGGTTTCATAACGAAGGGGCGCGCCATCGGCGGCGAACACATTGCGGCGGATGGTGTAATTGCCGCCGGGCTCGAGATATGGGCTGAGGGTAACCACGCGGCCGAGCGTGCAATCGGCCACGAAGTTGTTCTCGATCACCTGGTTGAGGCTCTTCATCATAAACGCACCGGTTTGCCGCCCGCCATGGCAATGGTGGATGAGGTTGTCGCGGATGGTGAGCCAGTGGCTGGCGTCGTCGGCAAACAGCACATGCGCCCAGCCGTTCCAATCGAGCGTCTGATCAATGTCATGGAGGGCGTTGTTCGACCACAGGTTGTCGCGACCGGGACTCCAGCTCTCGATGCCGCCGAAATCAAAGCTGTTGCGGCAGACCGAATAGATCTCGTTGCCGGTGATCCTGAGCTTGCGGGAGTGGATATAGTCGAGGTGAGTGTCGAAGGTGAGGTTGGCCCCATAGAGTTGCTTGGGAATGCAGCCCCAGCGGATTCCTTTCACTGAGATGCCATAGCGTGGCATGTTGCCGATCCGATTGCGGGTGATCAGGCTGTCGCCACTTTGATAGAACTGGATCCCGCAACCGCCACCGACGAATTTCCCGCAGTCGTGGATGAAATTGTTCTCCAGCCGGTGACCGCGATTGACATCCGACTCCGCCGCCGAGCGAAACGGCCCTTCGCCGGGCATGAAGCCATTGGCGTAGATGCCGGCAAAGCCCGCGTCCGCAATGAGGCAGTTTTCGACCACGCAGTCGCGGGCATGGTGGTTGAGCCACACCGCCGAATGCCCGGCGGCGAGCAATCGGCACCCGGTAATCGTCAGGTTCGCCGCGGTTTCGGCGAAAACCATTCCCTGTTGGAGTGGATCCGGAGTGGAAGCGTCCTGGCCCGGAGCGAACAAATACCAGCGCAAGGCGAAGTCGGAACCCAGCAACGCCACGTTTTCCACCCGGATGTTTCGCGCCGGGTCTTGCGGTGTCCGGCCGCGAATTTCCAACAATCTTTCGGCCACGGGCCGCACGATGAGATGATCCCCCGGGGTGCCTGACTGCGGTTTGTAGTATAACCAGCCTTCCTGATGCTTGAGGCACCACTCGCCCGGTTCGTCGAGAAACTCGAGCACGCCACGGATGAAGAAGCGCCCGTTGATCCCGCCGAACTGGTCGCTGCCACCGTCGATCGGGAGTGTGCCATTCGCCTCCGGAGTGGATTTCAGCACGGCACGCATTTCCGAGAACCAGTCGCATCCGACGAATGCGAAGACCTGTGCGTCTGAGTAGTCATAGTTCAGCCACTCCTTTGGCACGCCGACCGCGCCGTTGTTGATTTTCCATGCCCCTCCGCCGAAGCCGCCGCCCCGGTCCGGTGTCTGCGCCATGGTCGCGGAGCGGCCGTCCACGATCAGATTGTAGAAGCGCTGTCCCTTCGGCACCGGCGTGCGCCAGACATCCCCTTGCCATTTTTCCCAACCGGTTACGGGCACTCCACCGTAGATCTCCGCCGATGCTCCCGGGCCCTCGCCGCGCCAGATCGTGCCGCTGTCACGGTCGTCCAGCCGCAGTGGTTCCGTTAGATAATATCTCCCCGCGGCGAGGTGGATGGTTTTGCTCCCGGCGGCGGCGCGCGCGGCGTCGCGCGCCTTTGCGGGCGTGGCGAACGGTTTGGCGGCGGTGCCGGGATTGGCGTCATTGCCGGCGGGAGACACATATAGATCGGCGGCCGTCGCGACAGGCGCGAACGGAACCAGGCCAAGGATTACGGATAACAGTGATGATTTCATAAGGGTAATTCGTTCCGCAGTTGAGCCGTGAGCGCCTTTGGCCAACCGCCTTCGGCATTGGCATCGGTGGTGATCGCTTCGAGGCGTTCATCGAATCCGGCAGGCTTGGCCGGGTAGCTGTTGATATTGTTGTCCCACCGGCACACGGTCTTGCCGGTGAATCCCGTGGGAGCATTGGCTCCCGCGGTCATGGCTGGGCCCGGGCGGGCAGCCGGCGTGGGAATGTGCGAATTGTCCATGTGATTGGCCCCGTCTGCCCAGGCCAGATTGTCTTGTAGCATGGTGCGTCCGGTCCAGTCGTCCATGTAGATCACATAGCCATGGGTGTGATGCTTGACGCGTTTCATCAGGTTTTCCAGCCAGACGTTGTCATGGCCCACCGACCAGCAATAGAGAGCCCCGCCATCGCCGAGCGTGGTCATGAACTCGTCCACAACATTGCGGGCGATCCAATTGCCACCGCTGTGCAGATACGGCTTCACTTCCTCGAAATCGGCAGGGTTATCGCGGCCGCTGGGTGGCGGCAACTCGGCGCCGCGCATTTGGAACTGTGCCGTGCGGTCACCTTGCAGATCAAAGCACGGTCCGTTCATCGGATGGCCGGGATTTTTCAGGATCGTGTGGTTCGCCCCGCAAATCTGCACGGCGGCATACGGCACGTCCGCGATCCAGTTGAGCGAGAGGTCATTATGGCCGCTGCCAAATATCGTGACCGCAGCGGAATGCATGTAGTCGCGCCCGGTGCTGTGGATGTAATTGCGGCGGATGACATGGTGGTGGTTGACATCGAGCGTGCCCGGCCCGTAGCCGGTGGCTTGAACGCCGCCCGAACCAAGGCTGGTCATCTCATTGCCGAGCACCGCGATCCGTTGCGCGTAATGGTCGAGCACGACGGCATAGGCGCCGCAGTTGCGGAACGTGCAGTTGGCAATCGTGCAGGCCTCGACGCCTTGCAGAAACAGCGTGCCGTCAGGGTTCTCGGCGTTGCGCTTGAGCCAGTCCTTCGGCCACTGATCCTCCGGCAAACGATCCGTGCACTCGAACGTCAGCCCGTAAAACCCGACCTCCCGGACCACTTGGTCGAAGGCCGACGGGCCGGCGGTGCCCAGCGGCGGAGTTGTCTGCTCGACACGCTTGCCCCTGGCGTCGTATTTCACACGCCATGTGTTGGAGGTGGCCGAGAGATCATCGCCTTGCAAGCGGATGAGTTCACATAGGGTTGGAGCGGTGATGGTCTTGCCGGCCATCGTGCCGTCCGGCGGCCGGAAATAGACTTTGCCGGCGGCGGAGTCCACGCACCATTCGCCGGGCTGGTCGAGGCAGACCAGGGCGTTGCGGAACTGGAGCGAACCTTCCTCGTAATACCGGCCGTTCCAAACCAAGGTGGTCGGGTTGCGACTCGCCAAGGTCACGGTGTCGCCCTCGATCTTTTTCAATACCGTCAGACTGTTCCAGTACTGCATCGGCAGAAAGTCCACCTCGACATCGCCATTCTCGGGCAAGCCCTTCAGCAGACCTGCCGGCACGGTCGCCCGCATGCCATCCGGTGTGAGCTGGGCGATGCCCTGGATGCGCGGCCACGACCGCCAGCCTTTCACATCGGTGTTCGGCGTCCGTGCCACCTGTTGCGGCTGGCCATTGACATACAGATTGTGAAACCGCCACCCCTGCGGCACAGAAGCGACCCAGATGTGCTCGTCATGCTTTTGCCAGTTGGCAATCTCCCGCGAGGATGTGATAACCGGCGTCTCGCCGTTCGCGGCGACATATCGGATCGGCTTGCCTTCCGTGCCGGAGTCGGCGGGCGTGAGCACCAGCGTCTGCTTCAGGACCTACGTGCCGCCGTGGATCACGACGTCTGTGGCCTCGCGCTGGTTGTCCGCCCGCACCGCATCGCGGGCGCGTTCGAGCGTGGCAAACGGCTGGGCGGCGGTGCCGGCATTGGCGTCATTTCCATTCGGAGCGACGTGGAACTCGGCGGCCGGGGCGAGTTGGGCGACGGCACATGATATGGATATGGCAATCAGGTCAATTCGTTTCATATAGCAATTCGTTTGGTGTCATGGGTGTGGTAGTTTGAATTCAGGCCGCACCAGCGAGACCGGCGAGCTGCCTCGAAACTCGATCTCTCCCATCAGCGCGCGCACCACGGAGGACTGGGTGGATTCATCATAGGAGTATGCATTGATGCAAGTGTGGACGTGCTCGAAATACTCGTTGATCAGGTGGGGGCTGCCCATGCCGACCACGATCACCTTGTCTTTGGGCATGGCGTTGACGGCCCACACGGATTGCGCCTCATCGTCCCAGAACAAGAGCGGGCCATACGGCTGATGCATCTGGCGGATGGCGATGACAAGGATACGGTCGTAACGTTGCGGGAGGTCGGTCTGCCAGTAGTCGGTTTCGTAAAGGATGTTATGTTGCAGGTCCACGGTGAAGCCGCGCCGTTCCAACTCCTCCTTGAGGTGGGTGAGGCGGGAAAAGCCGCCGTCGCCGCCCTTGCGGCTCATGGGCACGACCCCGACGACGAGGATCTTCTTATCCTTGGCGGGATCGAGCGGCAGGGCGTTCTTGCGGTCGCGGACGAGAGTGATGGCTTGCTCGGTGATCCGGCGGGAATCCGCAGCGGCTTCCTGTTTTTCCGACCGGGTCATGTTGCGGACGAGGATCGGTTGCGGATCGAGCAGGCCGAGCTTGCGCTTCATCTCCCAAACCCGGCTGACGGCGTCATCGAGGCGTTCCAGCGGGACATCACCACTCCGGATGCGAGCCTCCATCTCGTCCATGAACTCGTAGGACGGCCAAAGCATGGCATCCATGCCAGCGAGGAAGCTTTGGATTTCCCCCTCGATCCGGGTCGGATACCAACCGCGGAATCCACCCATCATCATGGCATCGGAAACGATCACGCCCTTGAAGCCCATCTCCCGCTTGAGCAGGTCGGTAAGCAGCGCCTTGGAGAGGGTGGCTGGCGGATGAAAGCCGTCGATGAATTCGTTCTTTTCCTTCTGGTATGCGGGCAGGGTGATATGACCCGGCATGATGGACATGACTCCGGCATCGATCGCGGCCTGGAATACCTTGCCATAGATCCGCCACCAATCGGGCATGGACAGCGGGTTGCAAGTGGTGCACAGGTGCTGGTCGCGGTGATCCGCGCCATCACCGGGGAATGTTTTGGCGGTGGCACCGCCGCCATTCTCCTGGATGCCGGCGATTTGCCTCGTCAGCAGGCGGACCGCGCGCTCCGGTTCACCTGCGATGGCACGCGTGCAGATCAGCGGGTCCAGCGGGTTGAGGTTGAGGTCCACGATCGGGTTGAGCACCCAGCGCACGCCGACAGACCAGATCAGCCCGCTTGCCGAGATGCTCGAAGTCCGCCTTCCAGGTGATGAAGCCGAGTTCGTCGAGGTTCTGCCGCAAGTGGTCCGGGTCGGCATTGCGAATGGCCACCCACAGTCCCAAGCGCAGACTGTGGGCGTCACACGCGGCTTTGATGTCATGCCAATCGTGGGTGTATTTCGGCAGGAAACCCTTGGCGTCCGAGCCGCCGCCGGCCTTCTGCCAGCCGTCGTCGAGCTGCATCACATCGACGCCGAGGTCAGCCAGCGCGGGGATTTCTTTCATTACGAATTCCTCGCTGGTGAATTGCCCGCCAAGCGGATTGGCCGGACCCCAGGTATTGGACAGGATGAAAAGATCGCGCCGCGGAAACACCGGATAGCGGGCGCGGTCGAAGCGTTTGAGGGCGAGCTGCAACCCGTCGTCGCCGCCCTGATAGACAATGCTCCAATTTGCCCAGCACTCGCGGAAGCGGTCCGGCACGATTTCCGCCGGCACCAGGCCCCAACCGGTGGACACGAGGCCCGCCGGGTTGGCGTGGAACGCTCCGGTATAGTGGGCGGGCTGGTTGACGGTCTTGGGGGACTCTTTCACCAGTATCACTCCGGCGTCACCGTATTGGACGGCCGCGCCGCTGGCCCAGTCAATGTCCTCACGCAGGAAGATGGGCCAACCAGTGACGGTTTGCTCGCGGAGCATGTCCTGGCTTTGATCATGGCGGTTGCCGGGGTTGTTATAGTAGCCCTAATAACGTCGCTGGTTGGCGATTCCGAAGTCGAGCGGCAGATAGTCGGCCCGCGCGCTGGGTTTGGGAAAGGTCGCCCCGCAATCCTGATAGACGGATTCGCCCGCAGGTTTTCCCTGCGGGTCAAAGCCCGGCAAAGCCTTGGCCCGGAGCTGGACCCGCAGGCCGGGTGCGTCCGGATAGGCCCAGACGACGTGCTGAATTTCGAGTTTCGCCGCCTCGTATCGAATCGTGGAGATGATTTCAAGATGCGGGCTGGAAAACCCGTCATCATCGGCGACCCGGGTTTCGGTTCCAACCAACGTTCCGGCGGTCTCGGGACCGATCGCGCCGGGCAAATCCCAATCGCAGACATGGCTGGGTTTGATGGCCCATTCCCGGCCCGAGCCGAGGTCGCGCAGGGACGTGGTGACGAGGCCTTTGCCGGTCCATTGCCAGACGCGTTCGACGGTGCCGGTGGTGACGCGGATGCGACCCCCGGAGATCTCCGCTCGGGCGGCGCCCACGGTGGTGGCCGGGGCGGCCATGACAGTTAGGGAACCGGCGGAGAGGGCGGCGGCCAAGGGCAGCGTAGTCATCACGTGGTTCATTGATGATGGATTGTGGAAATTGGCCTCACCACTTGGTGAGGCGGTTGAGGATGGCGGGTTGGTCGGCTTCGTCGGCTGCGAGGCAGAGAAAGATGCCATCGGGTTTCATGATCCGGCCAACGGCTGTGATCGCCGGGGGCTTGGTTGTATTCCGCGTTGTGCAGCGAAAAGCGGACCGGCGGGCGGTCAAGCAACTCGCCGGCGAACCAGGCCTCGACCCGCGCGAGGGCGGCCTGAAAGTCGGATTTGGTGGTGAGTTCGGTCATGGGTCGGAGCGGGAGTGTGATGGAGTGTTAGATGCGGGGTGATGGTGGACTTATCTACAATGGCGCGGCGTCAGCAATTTCAGCACAGGTTCACGAACCCGGTCCAAACCCGGATGAACAGCGCGTCTTGGGGCCAATGGACGAAGTGGGTGGCGGCGAAACCCTCCGCCGCTTCAAGGACTGTCACCACGGTGGGGCCCGTGGCGGATTCGATGATCTCCTGCGATTTGAACTTCAACGCGGACGAGGCCTCGCCTCCGCGCATCGTGAGACCCTGGCCGAAGGCGGACGGCGGTGACAGGTCCACCCCCTCGCCGCGAACGTGAAGCTGCACCACCGAATCGGGGGTGCGGGCTGGCAGCGGCAGAAATCGGGCGGGCAACCGGGTGACCTCGGGGGCTTCAAGGTTCAGCCGTTTGGGCACCCGGTCGGCCAGACGCTCGGCGGGGAGGAGGGTGAACGACACGGTCTGGTCGGCCCTAGACCTCATGGTGCCTGGGCAATAACGGCAATGGAGGACTTGAGTTGTGAAGGGTAGCGAGTGCCGGAATCAGGGGGTGCAGCTCGGCAGGAAAGAACGCGCGGCGCGGGCTTGAGCCGATTCGGAGGATTATTCGGCTCACGAAATTGACTTCCCGTGAGCCGAATAGCCGCTATAATCGGCTCATGACCTACAATTGGCAGCAACCGGATTGGCCGGACTTTCGTTTCGATCCCACGCCGATTGAGGACGGTTTGCTGGCCATCGCCGAGCATGCGGGAAAGGTCAGCGGGCTGCTGGCCGGCTTGCCACCCGGACTCGAAGCCGACGCCGTCCTGGACCTGATGATCGAGGAAGCGATCAAGTCCTCCGCCATCGAAGGAGAAATCCTCCCTCGCCCGGACGTGGTGTCATCCATCCGCAATCATCTCGGGTTGAACACGCCGCCGGATTCCGTGAAAAGCGGCCTGGCGGATGGTGCCGGAGCATTGACGACCACCGTGCGCCGGACCTTCGCCGAGCCGCTCACTGAAGACGTGGTGTTTGCCTGGCACTCGATGCTGATGAAAAGCATCCATGGCATCAAGGTGGGTGACTGGCGGACGGGCCGCAATCCCATGCAGGTGGTCTCCGGCCTGATGCACCGTCCGACCATCCACTTCGAGGCTCCGCCATCATCGGAGGTGCCGCGTGAGATGGCTCGTTTCATCGCCTGGTTCAACCGGACTTCACCGGATGGCCCGCAGCCGCTCAAGCATGCCGCCATCCGGTCGGGCATCGCCCATGTTTACTTCGAGAGCATCCATCCGTTCGAAGATGGCAACGGACGCATCGGCCGGGCCATTTCGGAGAAAGCCCTCGCGCAGGGGCTGCGCCAGCCGGGCTTGTTCAGCTTGTCCCGCTCCATCGAGGCGAAACGAAGCGCTTACTATGACGCGCTGGAATCCGCCCAGCGATCCAACGACCTGACCGGCTGGCTGGTTTACTTCGTGGACACGGTGCTGCACGCGCTGGTGGACGCGAAGGACCGAATCCTGTTCGTGGTCAGGAAGGCCCGGTTCCTCGACCTGCATCGAGCCACTCTGAGCGAGCGGCAGAACAAGGTGATCCTCCGCATGTTCGAGGCCGGCCCGGAGGGCTTCATCGGCGGCATGAACGCCCGGAAATACATCGCGCTCACCGGGGTTTCCAAAGCCACCGCGACCCGCGACTTGCAGGATCTGGCCGGGACCGGCGTGCTCGTTCCCACCGGCGGCGGTCGGAGTGCGAGCTATCAGCTCAATGTTTGAACTGGCACCGCTCAGTTCACCTCATGCCCGGCGGGGAGGATGGTGAACGACACGGTCTGGTCGCCCTCGATGTGGTATTCCACGCAGGATTTAGGATTTCGGATTTATATTGAGGTGCTTGGCGGAAGTTCCGGCGGCCATCACCCGGCCCACGCCCGCAATGCGCGATGCGATGGGGACAACAATGCATACGAACGCACGCAAGTTCGGGAATGCATGTGATCGAATGCAAAATTGATCTTGTCAACGAACGCATGCATGGCAAGCTTTGCCCGTGCGCATCAAGACGGTCGGCAATCTGGGCGAGTTGGTCCGGGACCAGCGGCGGCAACGCGGCTGGTCCCAGACCCGGTTGGCGGAGCAGGCGGGTGTCAGCCGCCTGTGGGTGGGCCATCTTGAGAGCGGCAAGGAAACCGTGGAGCTTGGCCTGGTGCTGAGGACGCTCAAGGCCCTCGACCTCCACCTGGAAGCCACGCTGCGAAGAAGCGGCCCATCGGCGGGAGGACCGATGCCGTGATGACCGAGACGCTCCATCTCCTGCACGGTGAGGAAGCGGTCGGGATTCTCGCTTACGACCGCAGGAAGGATCAGATCACCCTTTCCTATGAGGAGGCCTGGCAGTTCGGGACGGGGACTTTTCCCGTTTCCCTTGCGCTGCCATTGGCGCGGAAGACGCATCCTGACGAGCGTGTGCGACCATACCTGCAAGGTCTGCTTCCCGACAATCCGGCGGTGATCGAGGCCTGGGGCAAACGGTTCAAGGTTTCCCCCAGGAACCCGTTCGACATCATCAAACACGTGGGCGAGGATTGTGCCGGGGCGCTGCTGTTCGTCCGACCGGAGCGCCGCGATTTGATTCTGGCCGGGGAACTGGACCGGTTGACCCCGCTGTCCGACGGGAACCTGGCCCGGCGCATGGACGATCTGAGGGCGCAGGCGCGGGCGATTCCGGTGGTGATCGACGGCCGCTTCAGCCTGGCCGGCGCACAAACCAAGGACGCGCTCCACTGGCAGGACGGGCGGTGGCACGTTCCCGCAGGGCGGATTCCCTCGACCCACATCCTCAAGCCGGAGTTGGAGGAATTCGACGAACACGCGCTCAACGAGCATTTCTGCCTGCAGCTCGCCTCGCGGGTCGGGTTGCCCGCAGCGGAAAGTCGCATGCTCCCCGTCGCCGGCAAGAACGTCCTGTGTGTGCGGCGTTACGACCGGATCGAAGACCCACGGAGCCAGCGGGTGCTCCGGATTCATCAGGAGGACACGTGCCAAGCCTTGGGCCTGTATCCGCATCAGAAATACCAAGCCGACGGCGGGCCGTCCGCCGCCGGGATCGTGAATCTCCTTGAGCGGTATGCGGACGATGCCGCCGCCGATATCCGGAGCTTCGTCATGGCGCTCGCCTTGAACTGGGTGATTGCGGGAACGGACGCCCATTCGAAGAACTACTCGCTGCTGCACGGACGGGACAGCATTCTTCGTCTGGCGCCATTGTACGATCTCGCGTCGTATCTGCCCTATCAGCGGGACCCGCTGTCCACCAAAGTGAAGCTCGCGATGAAGCTCGGGGGCACCTACCGCCTGCGGCGGATCGACGCCACCCACTGGCGAGCCTGGGCGCTGGAGGCGGGCTTGGCTCCGGATTTGGTAACATCCTTGGTGCGGACAGTGGTGGAGAAGGTCGCGCAAGCCGTGGCCGCCACGAGGGAAGCACTGGCCGCAACCCACGACTGTGCATTTCTTGAAACCCTTGCCGCCGCGATCGACGAACGGGCACTGCACTGCGCCGTGCTTCTGCCGTGACGGGGTGAAATTGGCGGGTCCCTCTCAATGGAAAATCAGGTACGAAAAAATGTAAAATTGCGACAATTTCGCTGCCATCACGGAGCCACCTGCCACAGTTCGGCGGATGACCTTGCGCGCAGACCTCGGGATTGGCCCCGCGCTTGTCCACCCTCTCCACGCCGCGCCGCGCCGGATCCGGCGCAGGGTGATGCTGTTGCTCGGCTTTTATGATGTCGATCTGCACGTGGGGATCGCCCGCTATGCCCGCGAGGCCGGCTGGGCCATCAACAACCAGTATGGCAGGTCCGGCTACCCGGCAGGCTGGTGGCGGGGTGATGGGATCATCGCGCTCATCACCACCCCGAAGGACGTGCGGGCCTTGGAGTGTTTTCCGGCACTGCCGCTGGTGGATGTGTCCAAAGGCTGGATTTGTGAGTCGATGCCGGTGGCGGACCGGTCCTCCGGACTGGGCAAGCCGCGGGTGTATTATGATAATGTCAAAATCGCGCGGCTGGCGGCCGGGCATTTCCTGCAACGGGGGTTCAAGCATGTGGCCTACGTCAACATCGGCAACTACTGGCACGAGGTGGAACGCATTCCCACCATCCGCCAGATGGTCGGCGAGGCTGGTGGCCTCTTCCATGAAATCGCCTTTCACCGGCATCGATCCGGCCCGGCGGACTCACCAGCGGCCGGTTTCGCCGCCGCCCACGCCTGGCTGGCGGAGGCCATCGCCAAGCTGCCCAAGCCGCTCGGCATCGTGGCTTCTTCCGACGATGACGCCGTGAGCGTGCTGCAAGCGTGTGACGATGCCGGGATCGCCGTGCCGGAGGAAGTCGCCGTCCTCGGTTGTGACAATGATGCCCTGCTCTGCGACCACGCCCCGGTGCCGCTCTCGAGCGTGGATATCGACTGGGAACGCATCGGCTACGAGGCCAGCGGCCTGTTGGAACGGCTCATGGATGGCGAGGCCGCGCCTGCCGCGCCGATCCTGATTCCGCCCAAAGGCGTGGTGACCCGCCAGAGCACCGACATCCTGGCGATCCCTGACGCCAGGATCGCGCGGGCCCTGCGCTGCATTTGGCAGAACTTCACCCAGCAGATCGGCACGCCGGAGGTGGCCGCCGCCGCCGGGCTCAACCGCCGCAAGCTGGAACGCGACTTCCGGTTCCACCTGCACCGCAGTGTGAGTGACGAGATCCAGCGGGTGCGCGTCGAATGCGCCAAGAAGTTGCTGCTGGAAACCGACCGGAAAATCAGCGACATCGGTTGGGACTCCGGCTTTTTCGATGCGGCCCACTTCTCCAACGCCTTCGTCCGCGCCACCGGCACTCGTCCCGGCGCGTTCCGCCGCGGGAATGTGGCAGGAGTGTCAGAGTGAGCCACGCCAAGCGTCCCGCTCTATTTCGCAGGGCAGTTGGGTCGCCCGGACCTCGAACTCTAGCGAGGCGGCGCCTCAGACCCCAGAAACCAGAACGCGGAGTGAGCGCTAGCGAACCCGGAAAACCTGGCGAACCGAGCGGAGCGAGATAGATGGCCATAGGCCACCCGGAGGGCGCGAGCGGCGGCGAGCATCAACCCCTAACTGACATGGCCGTAAGCAAACCAGAGACCCGATAGAAAACTTTACCTAACAATTGCAGATTCGCTCTTTCAAGATTCTAGCGTTATCAGTTGTGGGAAACAAGAGGGGAACGGGCGGCTCGCCCGTGGACCCCATGAATCATCAGGCCGATTTATGATTTATGATTTATGATTTAGGATTCCTACCGCGTGACCACCAGGCGGCAGAACCGCATGCCGGAGGGCAGGGTCAGCCGGAGCCGGGCCGGACCTGCTAGAACCGCGATGGCCGGATTGCCAGGCGACAGCGGGATCCACGATTGCAGGTTGGTGGAAACCTCGAAGTAATAGTTGGCGGCGGCAGTCGGATCATACGGGATGGTCCAGGTCCAGGTGGCGGCGGTGTTGACCAGGGGCGGCAACGTGGCCGGGGCCAGAGCAGTCCCGCCCATGAAGTGCTCGATGCCGTTGGGCACGCCGTTGTGGTTGGAATCCGCGGCCGGATCGGTGCTGGCGTTGTTGGCGGCGGCCCAGGCGGCGTAGTTGTTGGAAGGAGGCGGCACCGTCAGGATTCCCGAGATGGCGTAGATCGGCTGCAAGTCGCCGTGGATGGCGTTGTCATAATTTCCGTTAGCGATCCACCCAGTGGTGGAATCCGCGGAGCCGTTAATGATCCAGCCACCACTCTGAGTGATCAGGTTGAATCCGTTAGGGCTAACGCCCCCGGTCCATACCCGGTACACGTCGCCACTTTGCGCGACCGGGCCCCTGCCGAGTTCGTTCACGTTGATCGGGTTTTGAATGGTCCCGTCCCACAAGTCGGCATTGTTATCCGCGACCCGCCGGCCGCCCAGATTATAGATGGGCACGCCCGTGCTCGACGACGGATTCGTGCCGGTGTTGTCCTTCGCGTTGCTGTCAGGGGACTGCGTCGTGATGATGGCCTTCCAAGGGGTGGAGAGGGCGGCCAGCGCGGGAACCGCATTGGCAGTCGTGGTGGCGAAGGCATTATAATCGGCAACGGTGGTGAACCACGGTGGGTTAGGACCGTGATTGCTGCCGCCTGAATACGTCTCGGTGCTGGTCACAAACACCAGGCGGTAATGGTCGCCCGGGTTCAGGCCCGGCGGCACGGTCATGATCGGGTCCGGCCCGGCCTTGTAGGTTGCGGTCACCATGGCATCCCCGGTGCCCATGGTCAGCGTTGTGCTCGCGGCGTTGGGGTTCGCGATTGCCGGGCTGCCCGCGTTGATCACCCACTTGTCGAACACCTGGCCGCTTGGCGGCGTGCCGGCCGCAAGAGCCACCACGGTGCCGTTGACATAACTGCCGCCGCCGCTGCCGTTGTTCACCGTCAGCGTGTGGGGCACCGGCGCGGCCAGAGTGACCGTCACCGTATAGGTCTTGGCGGCGCTGCCGTTCTGGGAGGTGACCGTGTAGGAAACCGGGGCGCTGAAATTGCGGGTGCTGCCCGAGACCGGGGACACGGTGGCGCCGAACGACACCGTGCAGGTCGGATTGAGCGTCGTCACATTCGTGCCATACGGCACCGTGAGCGAAATGTTGGTTCCGGTGATCACGCCGCTGGAGGTTCCCCATTGGAACGCCAGCATATCACAGCTCGTCGGGCTGGCAGGGACGCTGAGGATGCCCGACATGGCGTAGATCGGCTGCAAGTCGCCATGGATGTCGTTATCATAATTCCCGCTCACCCAACCACTGTCGGTGGCATTGGCGAGGCCGTTATTGATCCAGCCGCCACCCTGATTGATCAGGGCCTGATCGCCACCGCCATTGCCACCGCTGGAACTGGCTCCAGTCCATACCCGGAACAAGCCGCCCCCCTGGGCGACCGGTCCCCCGCCGAGTTCGTTCACGTTGATCGGGTTTTGAATGGTGCCGTCCCACAGGTCGGCATAACCATCCGCGACCCGCCGTCCGCCCAATTGATAGATGGGCGCACTGGTGCCGGCATTCGCGGCCGAATCGGTGGCGGTATTCGTCCTGGCATCCACCGACGCGGATGCCGTCGCTGAGATGACGGCCTTCCAGGTGGTGCCCAGGGATGCAAGCGCGGGCACCGCCGTGGCCGCCGAAGTGGCGAAGTCATTGAACTGGGCGACCGTGGTGAAGCCGGGAGGCATCAAGCCCGCTTGATCGGCACCTCCCGAATGCGTCTCGGTGCTGGTCACGAACACCAGACGGTAAGAGTCACCCGGGTTCAGGCCGGGCGGGACCGTGGCGATGGTGCCCGGTGCCGGCCCCTGATAGACGGTCACGGCATAGACCTTGGTGGCGCCGTCCTGGGCGGTGACGGTGTAGGAGACCGGGCTGCCGAAGTTGTTAGCACCGCCCGAGGCCGGGCTCACCGTGGCCATGGAGGATACCGTACATGTGGGATTGAGCGCCGTGAGATTGGTGCCGTATGGCACGACCAGGGTGACCTTGGTGCCGATGATCGAGCCGACATAGCCGCCCCAATTGAACGACAGCAGGTCGCAGGCCGGGCTGCGCACCGCGGTCGTGAACTGCCACACGGCGCCCTTGCCGATGGTGCTGCCGTCCACTTCATCGATGCGCCAGAAATACGTGCGCGCGGGATCCAGCATGCTGGTGATCTGCCGGGAGGTGCTCGAGGTGCGGCCGAGGTAGATTCCCGGAGTGCTGACGGTTGCCGCAGCCACCGCCGCGGCATCGGTGCCGAAATAGACATCGTGCTCGTAGCGCGCGCGGCCGGTCCCCCAAGTCAGCAGCGGCAGCGGGGTGACGCCGGTCTGGCCGGCGGCCGGAGCGAGCAGGTTGGCCGGCAGCATGCCCGGCGCTTCATACAAATCGGTCACCTCCGTGCTGGTGAGCGCCTTGGTGTAAATGCGCAGGTCGTCGTAGGCGCCGGCGGGTGCGGCATACATGGTATGACTGCCCTGGTTCTGTCCGCCGAGGTTGGCACAGATCGAGCCGATGACAAACTGGCCGGCCGGCAGCACGCCTGCTGCGCTCGAGTATTTCACCCCGTTGACATACAAATGGACCTGTTGGTTTTCGCGGTCGATCTCGCCCACCAGATGGTACCACATCCCCGGCTGCGGCGTGATGCCCGAGTTCACCGCCACCGGGTTGCCGTGCGGGCCGTACATTTGCACCAAGGCAAAGAGCGTGCTGTTGTTGATGCCAAGCACGATCCCCCCGCCGTCGTCGAACCCGCTCTGATAGATGTTGTGTTTTCCGTATAACATGTGGAACTCATGAGTCGAATCGAAGGCGCCGGTCACCGGCAACACATCCGGCTTGTACCAGAACGACACCGACTGGCTGCGGTCCAGCGCGTCGTAGGAGTAGCTCGCGATCCGATCCGGCGGGTTCAGAGTCGTCCAGGGGTTGGGGTTGCCAAACGTCAGGCGGGGCGAGCCGTCCCAGGTGCTGACAAAGCCGCTCAAGTGGAGCGCGCCGCCCACGCCGCCCACGCCCGGCACCCGGTCGGTGGCGAACGAACCGTTGCCGGTCAGCGTGCCCTTGCGCCCGCCACCGCTGGTGTCCAGCGCGCTGACGCCGGTGGTTTCGTCGAACGGATAGCGGGCGATCAGCGGGTTGCTCGGATCCACCACCAGCACCCGCACGCCCGACAGGCTCTTGAAACGGCCGGACGGGTCGCTGACATAATAACGGAACAGGTCATCGCCGCGGAAGCCCGTCGGCGGCGTGTAGCGCAGCACGCCGCCGCCGAGGTCGGTCACCGTGCCGCCCCGTTCGCTCGGGTTTTGGAACGAGACGATGGACAAGCCCGCGCGGCTGGTGGTGTTGGCGTTCCAGTCGTTGAGCAAGACATCCACGCTGACGGGGGTGTTGACGCTGGTGCTCACAAAATCCGGGTTGGCGCGCGTGGGCACCGGCGTGCGGTAATACACATAGCCGGCGCTCTTCTCATAGAACGCCCCTCCGGCGCGGCCCGCAAGGCAGCGGTATAAATCCACGCCGTTCATCTCGTCGCCCCCGTTGCCATGCTCCGTGTTGAGCATGCTGCCCTGATAGTCATCTTCCCCGCAGAAGTCCGGGCCGCCCAGGCTGTGGCCCAGCTCGTGCAACAAGGTGCCGCCGCCCATGTCTTCCGGATAGGCAATGACCAAGCCGGCCGACACCCCCCAATTCGCCGTATAGCACATGATGTCAACCTTGCCGGCCATGTTGCTCCAGTCCGCCGAGATGTCCGCGTCGCCGGCCGCGTAGGTCTGGATGCCCGAGGCCTGGATCTGATAGGAAACGCCGCCGTCGCGCGCGGCGACGTAGTCGGTTTCGTTCACCGCGCTCTCCATGCCTAACAAGGTGTAGGCAATGCTGTTGCCATAGGTCCCGAGCGAATACGCGTTGGCCGAGCAGATCAGCCGCACCCGGTTGAGCGGCATCGTCACCATGTTGTTATACGGCGGCGGCCCGCCGAAGTTTTGGGTTCCGCCCAGGTTGTTGAACCAGTCGGCTAGTGGCGCGGGTGCGGTCACGGGCTCGTTGGCCGCGGGCGCATAGACATAGCCGGTGTTCACCGTCTGGCCGGTCAGTTGGAGCGACCAGATCACCCAGCTATATCGGTTGGACGACTGCTCGTAGGGGTCGCAGAATGCCGAATAGTTGCTGTCGCGGCAGCCATAGTTGACCTTTGCAAACAGGGTGCCGTTCGGCCGCACGCCGCCATAGACCATCCCGCCGTCCTCGGCCACCCGGCCGCGGTAGGTGGTGACCTCCGGCACCTGGTTGGCCGGCAACACGGTGTAGGTCGTCGGCGAGCTGTAGATGCGCGCTTCCCAGTTCGGCGCGCGCAGGCTGTAGCGGTCCAGTTCGAGGGTCGCCGGCGTGCCGGTGTGCGGGTTGGTGGTGACCACGGTGAGGTGGTCCGTCAGCGCCGACGCCGCAGGCGCCAGCAGCAGCGCAGCCAACGCCGCCATGACTGCGGGACAAAGGATGGAGTGATTGCGGAGGTTCATTGCAGTGTGGGAAGGAAGTCGATTACACTTAGTCGTCTTACGCTTAGTCGTCTACGCTTAGTCCACCCGCTTGATCGGCGCGACATTGACTTTCGACTAAGCAGTTCGACTAAGTGTAACCGATGAAGTGTGGGAAGGAAGTGCGGGGCCGCCGGTGCGCACCGGCGGCCCCTGGATCCCGGAGAAAAACCAATAACTCCGGAAAGGGGTGGGGAGGGGTGTTGGTTGTCGGTAATAGGTAGGGCGGATCGGCCTCGGTCCGCCCACTTGTCCGCCCGCATGGGCGGCGTGGAGGTGCAGCCCATGGACTGGTCAATGACACCTCGCCCTCAGGGGCAAAGTGGGACCAGCGAGGCCGCCGGTCCCTACCGGCTCGCACCGGCGGCCCCCATGAATCATCTGGTCGATTTATGATTTATGATTTAGGATTTTCCAATTTTACGGCGTGGCAACCACCAGGCGGCAGAACCGCATCCCGGACGACAGGGTCAAGCGAAGGGCCGGAGGACCGGTGAGGACTTCGATCTTCGGGTCGCCCGGCAGCACGTCGGTCCAGCCAGCAAGGTCGCCGGACACCTGGAACAGGTAAGTGGCCAGGGCCGCCGGATCATACGGGATGGTCCAGGTCCAAGTGCCGGCGGTGTCCACCAAGGCCGGCAGCGTGGCCGGGCTGGCCTGTGTCCCGCCCATGAAGAACTCGACGCCGTTGGGCACGCCGTTGTTGTTTGAGTCCGCGCTCGCGCCTCCACTCGCGCCGTTGGCGGTCTCCCAGGTGCCGTAGCTGGTGCCGGTGCCAACAAAGGTGAAGGTCAGTTTGATGTTCGAGGCCTCCTCATTCAAATATCCGGCCGCCTGGATGTGATAGGTGGTGCCGCCTGTCACCGGCAGGGTCATGGTTTCCTCTACGCCGGTATCCTGCGGATTTCCGTCAGGCAAGCCGGTCAGTGCCGTCAGCGCATTGACTGCAGTCCCGGTATGGATCCCAAGCATTGCATCCCACTCACCCCCACCGACCCTGGTCGAGCCCACGGTGCTGATGGTGTAACTGCCGTTGGACGGGGCGGTCCATTTGAACCAGACCGTATGGGTCGCTCCATTGATACCGGGTTCGCCCGGTTCGAGGGTGGCATATCGGTTGCCGGTGCCGGTCTGGATGCCACCGGTGCCCGGCAAGGCGATCGCATTGGCGAAGTTGTCGTTCGGCGGCGGACCCGCGACTGCGACCGTGACCTGATAGACCTTCTGGGTTCCATCCTCGGCGGTAACGGTGTAGGGCACCGGCGTGGCCACCGAGCCGGTGAAGTCCTGCGGCCCGGTCGGGGCGTAGCCGGCCAAGGGGGAAACGACCACGGTCGGAGTGAGCGCGGATACAGGCGTGCCAGGCGGGAGCGTGACGAGGACCGTGTTCGGCGAGCCCGGGGTAATCACGCCGGAGACTCCTGCCGCGGTGAAGCTCACCATGTCACAAGCCGTGCTGGCAGCAGCCTTGGTGACCGTCACCTGATAAGTCTGGATGGCGCCACTCTCGGCGGTGACGATGTATTCCACCGGGACGGCCTGCGAGTTGCTGAAGTCCTGCGCCCCGGTCGGGGAGAAGGTGGCAAACGCGGAAATCGTGACGGCGGGAGTGAGCGCGGTCAGTGGCGGCGCACTATACGGAACCGTGAGTGAGACCGCATTCGGTGTGCCTGGGGTGATCACGCCGACCGCGGTTCCGTAATTGAAGCTCACCAGGTTGCAGGCCGGGCTGCCACCCACGGGAACCTCCAGGATCCCCGAAATGGCGTAGATCGGCTGCGGGAGCCCATGGATTGCGTTTTCATAATTCCCCGACACCCAACTCCCATCAGTGCTACTCGCGAGGCCGTTTTGGATCCAGCCACCGTCCTGAGTGATCAGGGCATTGCCGGCACCTCCATTGCCACCGTCGAGCCAGGCCCCAGTCCATACCCGGAGCTTGCCGTCATATGTGGATGCCGGCGGCACGCCGCCGAGTTCGGTGATGTTGATCGGGTTTTGAATGGTCGCGTCCCACAGGTCGGAATACCCATTGGCGATCCGCACGCCGGCCAAATTATAGATGGGCACACTGGTGGCGGCGTTGGCAACGGGATCGGTCGCCGTATTGGTCCTGGCGTTGCTGTTAGGAGTGGTCGTCGAAATGATGGCTTTCCATGTGGTGGCACCAATGGCGCTGAGTTCAGGTGCTGCCGTAGCCGCGCTGGTGGCGAAGGCATCGTAATCGGCAACGGAGGTGAACCAAGGCGGGTTGGTACCGTGATTGCTGCCGCCCGAATACGTTTTGGTGCTGGTCACAAACACCAGGCGGTATTTGTCGCCCGGGTTCAGGCCCCGCGGCACCGTGATCGGGGCATTCAACACCGACACCGTATAGGTCTGGGTGGTGGTTCCATCCTGCGCGGTGATGGTGTAGTCTTGCGGGGTGGTGAAGTCACGCGTCGAGCCGGATGGATAACTCACGTCTTCCGTGGCACCTGGCGACACCGTGTAGGTGGGAGAGAGCGCCGTCACATTCGTGCCGAGCGGCACCATCAGGGTGACGTTGGTGCTGCTGATCCCGCCGGAATAGCTGCCCGCCTTGAACGTCAGCATGTCACACGCCGAACTGGCGGGTTCAACCGTGACCGTCGCGGCATAGTCCGTGTGAGATCCACCGGAAGTGACCGTGTAGGTGACCGTCTTGGTGGACTCAGTGAAGCCCGCGTTCGCTCCCGAAGCCGGCAGGACAGTGGCCCCGCTGGAAACCGTGCAGGTCGGATTGATCGTGGTAAGGTCCGTGCCATAGGGCACCGTGAGGGAGACCGTCTTGAGTCCCTGATCGATCACGCCCAAGTGGGAACCCCAGATGAAGGTTATCAGGTCGGTGCCCGGGAGGGGCACGGTCAAGAGCCCCGAAATGGCGTAAATCGGCTGCAAGTCGCCGTGGATGTCGTTGTCATAATTTCCGTTAGCGATCCACCCGGTGGTGGAATCCGCGGAGCCGTTAATGATCCACCCGCCACTCTGAGTGATCAGGTTGAATCCGTTAGGGCTAACGCCCCCGGTCCATACCCGGTACACGTTGCCCCTCTGAAGGACCGGGCCCCCGCCGAGTTCGTTCACGTTGATCGGGTTTTGAATGGTCCCATCCCACAAGTCGGCATTGTGATCCGCGACCCGCCGGCCGCTCAGATTATAGATGGGCACGCCCGTGCTCGACGACGGATTCGTGCCGGTGTTGTCCTTCGCGTTGCTGTAAGGGGACTCCGTCGTGATGATGGCCTTCCAAGGGGTGGAAAGGGCGGCCAGCGCGGGAACCGCATTGGCAGTCGTGGTGGCGAAGGCATCGTAATCGGCAACGGTGGTGAACCACGGCGGGTTAGAACCGTGATTGCTGCCGCCTGAATACGTCTCGGTGCTGGTCACAAACACCAGGCGGTATGGGTCGCCCGGGTTCAAATCCGCCGGGACCGGCAGGATCTGGCCCGGGGCCGCCAGCACCGGATGGACGGTCACGGAATAGTCAACGGGGTCTCCTGCCGAGGGGGTGACGGTGTAGGTGACCGTCTTGTTGGCGGCAGTGAAGCCCGCGTTCGCTTCCGAAGCCGGCAAGACGCTGGCACCTGCGGACACCGTGCAGGTGGGATTGATCGTCGTCAGCTCCGTCGTGTGGACAACATACAAATCGACCGTTTTCGCGGTCTGGTTGATCAGCTCGGTATAGCCGCTCCAGGTGAAGGTCATCAGGTTGGCGGACGGGGTGTACTCGTTGATCGTGAAGTCAACGTCATCGATCATGTTCGCATCGTCGGCGACACCGTTGATGTTGTTGTCGTCATCGGCCCACAGCACATACATTGTGCCGTTCCATGCCAGGGGCGAACTCAGCGTCACGGTGGCACTCAGCGCAGTGGTCGGTGGTGCCACGTTGTCGGTGTTGCCGCCGATTGGCGAAACGCAGAGGTCATTGATTGCAGTCCAACTGCCCGCCGCTCCCGTCATGCTATAATAGGCACGCAACCCGGACACCTCCTCGCCTCCGCCTGCGGAACTGTTGTCGAACCGGCTGACATTGCAGGCGATGCCCAGCTTGGTGATCGGGCTGCCCGAGATGTTCTTGAGCGTGGCCATCAGGACGCAACCCTTGGACGTGCCGGCCGGCCGCATCTGGAGCAGGTGCCACGAGGTGTTGCGGCGTGCCGCTACGTTGGCACTCGGCCCGGGGTTGGCGGTGGTTGCCGAGGTGGGCAACGCGGTGGTGAACGAACTCGCAGCGAGCAGGCCTACGGCCGTGTCCATGGTCGCCGCATCCGTGACGTCGCCCGGTGCGCCGGTCCACGTCATGGTGGACCACTCGGTCACCGCCGGCGTGGCGGAAAAGTTGTTCACGCCGCTGCCGGATTGATCGATATTGATTGCCGCGTGCGCGGCCGGGGCGAGGGCCAGCGTGGCCATTGCCGCCACAGCGAGGGCACATTGTCGGATGGAATCCCGGGGATTGATGATCTTCTTCAGGATATGGATATTCATGGTGTTTTTCATGGCTGGTATTGGGGTTGGTTGGTTGGTTGGTTGGTTGGTGGTTGGATGGTGGTTGGTTGGTTGGTGGTTGGTAGGATGGTGGATGTCAGGAGCCGTTTGTTCGGCGGTGCAGGGTGTTTCATTGTTTGTTAGAGTTCAGGATTCAGGTTGTGGTGGATTGAGGCGGCAGGCGGGAGTTCCGGCGGCCGGTCTTCAGACATGGCCGACAGTCGAGGTAAGAATCGGGCGGATTGCGTTTTCCTGCAATACCCGCAAATGGGGGTAGTCGGGAAGCATGGGCTGAGGTAGGGCGGACCGGCCTCGGGACGCCCACTGGTCCGCCCGCATGGGCGGCGCCAAGGAGCGGGGCATGGCCCGTCGATGAAACCTCGCCCTCAGGGGTAAAGTGGGACCAGCGAGGCCGCTGGTCCCAACCGGCCGCTGGTCCTTGCCGGTTTTCGCTCCGGCACCGCTATGAATCATCTATCCCATTTGCCTTCGGCCATGCCAGGAAGCTGGTTCGGCCGGTTTAACGAAGCGGCACCCGTCATCCCGCGCCTGATTCCAACCATCAGCCAGGTGAAGCCAGCGTCAACAGGGCTGGCAGGCTTTGGAGCGCGTAGAGCGGGATATTGAGCACGCGCCCGTCCAGTCGCAGGTTGCGGAGGGAGGTCCGGATGGCCAGGGGCGGCGCGTATTTCGAGGCGTAGAAGGCCAGGCTCTTGGAGCGCACATTCACGCCGGCCTTGACTTCCAGCGGCAGCACCGAGCCTTCCCGCTGGAGCAGGAAATCCACCTCGGCCTCTCTGCCGACATTCCGCCAGTAGTAGAGCGCGCCATCCGCCATGGCGATCAACTGCTGGGCCACGAGATTTTCGACAAACGCCCCGTGGTAATCCGTCAGGACCGACAAGTCACTGCGCATGCCATCGGCCGGGATTCCCGCCAAGGCACCGAGCAGTCCCACATCGCACGCGTACACCTTGAAACTGGTGCCATCGGCATGGGCCTTGAGGGGCGGCTTGGGCGTGGCCACATGCAGACAGCGGTGGATCAGTCCCGCGTTGGCCAACCAGGTCAGGGCATTCTCGTATTCGCGCGCCCGCGCACCCTGCCGCGCCACCGCAAACAGGAACTTCTTGTTTTCGCGGGCGAGCTGGGCCGGGAGCGATTCCCATAACAGAGACAATTTCGGGATGTCCGTCGGTGGCGCGTGCTTCGCGAAATCGAGCGCGTAGGAGTCCAGGATCGCACGCTGGACGACCCGGCTGTCTCCGCTCCCGGCGTGCTCCGCGGTGTTCCGCAGCACCGCCTCGGGCATTCCCCCCACCAGACAATAGCGCCTCAGCAAGTCTGTTAGTCCGTGGTGCAGGGCGTCGGGCAGCGGTTCGATCCGGTCGATGCCCTCCAGGTACGCCCGGTAACCGGTTTCGCCCACCGCATCCAGGAACTCGTAAAAATTCATCGGATGCAGATCCATGAAATCCACCTTGCCCACGGGAAATGACTTGGGCCGGGACATCCACACGCCAAGCAAGGAGCCGGCGGCGGCGAGATGGTAGTGATTGGCCTGCTCCTGGAAATACTTCAGGGAATTGAGCGCCTCGTTGGACGCCTGAATCTCGTCGAGGAGGATCAGGTCATCGGTCGGCCTGATCTCGCTCCGGCCATACAATGACAAGTCCCTGATGATGCGCTCGGGGGCGAGATCGCCGGCAAACAGCGACCCAAGACGCGAATCCTGCTCGAAATTGAAATAATGGCACCGCCGGTATTCGCGTGTGCCGAACTCCCGTAAAATATACGTCTTCCCCGTCTGCCGCGTGCCGCGCAGAATCAGCGGCTTCCGGTGGACGGAGTTTCGCCACCCGAGCAATTCCCGGTAAATGTCCCGTTGCACGCACCAAGACTACCCTCCATCTCCCAAACGGTCAAGCGGAAAGGCGGAATTGCGTGACAATCGGCCATTCCAACCCCGAATAAAATGTGAGCATGCGCCTATAACACTGACTTTGTCGATCCTCACCAGGAGAGACTGCATTGCACTTGCCCCGGAAAACTTCGCTCTTGATCCGGCAGCGGCGTGCGGTAGCGTGGCCGCCATGCGGCACGGCACATTGGGAAGCGGCGTACAAGGCGGCCGTTGGGCGGCGCGGGCCTGGTTGCTCGCGGGGCTGTTAGGCGGTGCGTTGCCCGCGTGCGGAGAGGAGTTGTGGCGGATGCCCGGTCCGTTGCTGGCCCATGACAACGGCGATGGGGCCGACGTGTTGCACGGGGCGGTCAAGCCTCAGGACGATACGTCCAGCGCCGCGCTCTACTTCAAATTCACCGTGGATCCGCTTGCGGACGTGTCCGTGGATATCGACGCACCCTACCAGGCCGGCCTGACGCTCTATGAGCGCGACAAGGAGCGGCTCGGGGTGGGCAATGGCTTGGCCCCCCACGCCTATGGCGCGTTCAATGTGGCAACCCAAGGCTTGGTCTGGGCGCCCTACGCGCGAATCTCAGGGAAAAACGACTACGACTTCAACTTCCAGCCGGAAGCCGCTGTTGACAGGCCGCGCCGGGGGATCTTGCGCACCATCGTGGTCGAGGTGCAGTTTGTTCCCGGCGACGACGATCAGGTGACGGTCTGGTTGCAACCGGACCTCACTCCCGGCAACAGCAAATTGAGTCAGCAGGCCGGCCATGTCACTCGTTTCAAGGCCAATTGCTCCTTTGACGAGTTGCGCCTGATCCATCGCGGCGGCGGCGACGGCTGGGAGTTCAGCGACCTGGCCGTCGCCACCTCGTTCGACGATTTCGTGGCACCGCGCTTCTGGCACCGCTGGTGGGTGATTGCCTTGTCGGCACTGGTCCTGAGTAGCGGCATCGCCGCCGTCGTGGTCTTCAGGGAACGCGTTTTGGCCCGGCACCGGATCCGGCGGGCCGAAGGCGAGCGGGCGGTCGTGCAGGAGCGGACGCGCATCGCGCAGGACATCCATGATGAATTGGGCGCGAGCTTGGCGCAAATCGGCTGGCTGGCCGATCTGGGCGGCGGCGGCGAGCTTTCCGGCTCCGGCGCGGCGGAGGCCCGCGGCAGTTTTGCCTCCATCGCGCAGCGTGCCCGCGCCGTGGTTGCCGCGCTGGACGAGATCGTCTGGGCCGTGAATCCGCACAACGACAATCTGCCGCAACTCGCGGACTACATCGGCCGGTTGGTCGATGAGTGTTCCCAGACCGGTCAGACCCGGTGTCGGAAGGAAATTCCGGAGAATCTGCCCCCGGTCGCCATCCGCGCGGAATCGCGTCACAACCTGACCCTGGTCGTCAAGGAGGCGCTGGCGAACACCCTGCAACATGCCGGTGCTGCAGGCCTCTGGTTGCGCTTGAAGTGGGAGGAACCGAATCTGGAAATCGTCGTTGAAGACGACGGTTGCGGATTTGACCCGGCCACGACCGACGAAAGGGGCAACGGCCTGCGCAACCAGCACGCACGCATGACCAAGATCGGCGGCGAAGTGGATGTGCGCAGTGTGGCGGGACAGGGTACCAGCACCCGCATCCGGCTGCGCCTGGCACCGGATGCCGGCCCGCCGGCACGGGGGCCGACTGGAAGTTCTCAAGACCCGCGGCAGCCCGACCCGTCATGAAACAGCCGATCCGGATCGCGATGGTCGAGGACAATGCCGGCGCGCGTGCCACGCTGCGGAGGCTCTTTGCCGATGCCGACGATTTTCGCGTGACTGCGGTGTGCCCGAATGCCGAGACCGCGCTGAAACAGATCCCGGCCGCAGGCTGTGATGTGGTGCTGATGGACATCAACCTGCCGGGCATGAACGGCATCGACTGCCTGCGCGGTTTGAAGGCCCGGATGCCCGAAGTGAAAGTGGTGATGCTCACCGCTTATGACGACAATGAGAAATTGTTCGGCTCGCTGCTGGCCGGCGCGGACGGCTATCTGCTGAAACGGCTGGCACGCGTGCCGTTGCTGGAGGCGGTGCGCGAGATCGTCACGGGAGGTGCCCCGATCTCCCCGACGATGGCCCGCCGGATGGTGGATTACTTCCATCGGCTCAAAGACCTGCAAGTGGCACCGGGCCCCGCACCCACCGCGCCGGAATCGGACGTGGAGTACCTGTCCGTCCGCGAAAAGGATCTGCTGCGACTGCTGGCGGACGGCTTGTCGCTGAAGGAGGCTGCGGGGGAGATGGAACTCTCCTGGCAGACGGCCCGCAGCTACACCAAGAAGATCTACCAGAAGCTCCACGTGCACAGCCGGACCGATGCCGTGTTGAAGTATCTCGGGCGCAGGAGCTGAGTAGTTCATCGTTGCCAAACCCGGCGGCCTGCACCGCAGCGGCGATGGACACGACCGGCGCTGGAAGCAAACCCTCCCGCCGCCGTCTTCTGGGGCCCGGGTCTGATGTTCACGCTTGGCTAAGAACACGCGAGAGTTGGCCGGCCAGATCGAAGGGGATCTACAGCAAGCGGTAGCACACGCGCGTGCCTTGCGTCGTCTTGACCTCGACCTCGGTTACCGAGGGGAGGTCGGCATTGACGCGCACGGCCAGTTTCAAGTCGCGCAGGGCCATGAAGTGATGCAGCGACTTGAGGCTGCCGGTGGTTCCGGCCTTGACTTCGAGCGGGACGATGCGGGAGCCGTGCTGGACCAGATAGTCCACTTCGGCACCGGCACCGCTGCGTTCGCTGTTCCAGAAATAGAGCGCGTGCTCGGCGAAATGCGGCAGGGAGGCGCGCAGGCCTTGACCCACCGCTTGCTCGGCCAGGCCGCCCTCGTTGACCCGCACCAGTCCGGCGAGATCAGAGGCGCGTTCGAGGGTGAGTCCAAGCGCGTCACACAGCAGTCCCGAATCAAGGAAGATGACTTTGAACACCCGCTCCCGGATGTCCCCACCCAGGGGCGGTCCCATCCCGGTCGCGGCTTGGACCCGGGTGGCCAGTTTCGCGCGGCAGAGCAGTTCCAGCGTCTGGCGAATGGCTGCGGAGCGTTCCCCGTCCGCAACCCGAGCGTACTTGAAGATCCGGCCCAGCATTCTGGGAATGGCGTCCATCACCCGGCCGACTTGGGCCACCGGCACCCGGCGGGAGTATTTTGAAAAATCGTCGCGCAAGGTTCCCAGCATCGCGTGCTGGACTTGGGCGCATTCCAGCATCGATTTGCCCTCGATCCAGCGATGCACGACCGCGGGCATGCCGCCCACCATGAGGTAATCACGATAGCATTCCGACAAGCGGGCATGGGCGACCGGGTGCATCCCGGCGTCCGGTGTCCAGCGGGTGATTTCCAGCAGCAATTGCGCTTCTCCCGCTGAGCCAATTCCCGCACCAGCCAGGTCTTGCCAACCTGCCGCGCCCCTCGCAAGACCAGTGCTTGTCAGTTCGACTCCTCCAGCCACTGACTCAGAATCCCCATGCTCGTGCGGTTCATGCATCAACAATGAAGCATGGTCATCTTTTCGCAACAAGAATCACAAAACAACCCCTGATTTTGTCGAACTTGCCACGGGGTGACAACGATCTCTTGTCAGCCATGACTTACGATCAGTGACACGTGCTGGGTCGCGCCAACCGCAATCTTCTCTTCCTTCACCGTCCCATCCGCGAAGCGCACGCGCAGCGTATAGTCGCCGGGTTCGCGGACGGCCAGGTTCACGGTGTCCGGCCCGCGGCAGCCCGTTAGAACCTGCGTGCCGACGCTGCGTCTCAACGCGGTGTTCGCTTTGCCATCGACGAGGCGCACATCGGCCCCGACCACCCCGCGGCCCTTGAGCGATACCGACACGATGCACGTCTGCTGGAGCTTTTTCATGTGATAGGTCGGGTGTTCGGTCGGTTTGCGCACTTCCGCGGCACCGTTCAGAACGAGGGTGATTTCACCATCGACGTGGCCTAACAGAAGGTCGTTCATGCCGTCGCCGTTCACGTCACCGGCGGCCACCCCCCAAGCCCCCTTCGCGTGGGCGGCACCGAACGCGGTGGCGTTGTAAAGCGAGGCGTCCATGAACGACCCATAACCACGGTTGGTGTGGAACTGGTTCTTCTGGTTTTCTTCGCGCGAGATCGTGTAGAGGTCGGCATCGCCGTCCATGTCCAAATCCTCGACGAGGGTCGCGATTTGCCGGCTCGCATGAAGGCCGATTTCATTGCCGTAGATGCTAACATCCTTGGCCTCGCCAGCGATGTTGGCGACCACCGCCAGGGAACTGTCGCCCGGGCTGATGAGGTCCATGCCATCCTGCCGCCACACCGCGCCGAAGCATCCGGCACCGGTCTTGCCGGGCTTGTAGTTGGGGGCACACTTGTAGTCGAACGCCAACTTATGCTTTAGCGGCCTGAACTTCCCCTGCTCGTCCTGAACGAGAATCAGTCCCTTGCCCGTGGCGTAATAGAGGTCGGTGCGACCGTCGCCGTTCCAGTCCCCCGGCGCGAAGTAGCCGTTACCGCCCGTGCCGCAGGCGGCGTCCGCGAGGCCCAGGACGGTGGTGGCATCCGTGAACCCGCCCTTGCCGTCGTTGAGGAACGCTATCAGCCCCCCATCAACATAAGACAGGAGAATGTCGGGGTAGCCGTCGCCGTTCAGTTCGACGAACGATGAGACTTTGAGAGGCTTGTCCGTCAGGACTTTGAGCACCGGCCCCTTGATGAAACCTTTTTCCTGCTTGAGAAAAAGTTGCGTGCCAATGAGCAGGTCGCTTCGCCCGTCACCGTTGACATCGGCCAGCGCACAGCATGTGCCGCAGACGCCGGACAGCCCGAGGTCTTTCGTGGCGTCGGAAAACGCGAGGGAATCGCCCTGCAGATAGACGCGGATCCCGCTCTCCGAACAGGCGACGATGTCAAGCTTGCCGTCGCCATCGATATCAAACAGGGCCACGCCGCGGACGCCGCCAGGCAACTTGCCGATGACGACATCCCGGTTGAGGCGGACGTTGACATCGGAGGGGAAGAAGGCGGTTCCGTTCCTGGTGTCGTTCAACATATCCTCCAATCTGCCAGAGTCGCCGTTGAACGTGCCCACCATGACGTCCTCACTGGCGGCTTGATAGGTCCATGCCGCCGGTTGTGTCAAATCGGCAATCCGCCCGTGGTGCCATTGCCGGTCCCCGCAGTAGAGCAGGATTTCCTGTTCGCCTCGCTGACGCGTTTTTCCGACGAAGGCGACGAACGTGCGATCCTTTTGCGCGACGTCCCAGATGTTCCAATCTTTGCTGGCCGCGTGCTCCGGTTTGTCGCGGCCAGTCTTCGCCGGAACGTCGATAACGATTTCCTGGTCGACGAATTCGCCTTTGCAGACGCTGCTCACCTTGAGTTTGATCCTGCCGGACTCAACCGCAGCGTCCTCATGGGTCAGGTCGGCCGCGATCACCTTGCCGGCCAGAACCACCTTGTAACGTTCGTACAAGTGAATCGGCTGGAGGTTCGGGTTGACCAGCGCGCGGGCCGCTGGTGCGATCAGCAGCGCCGCAAGTATGGCGGTTAGATAGGTTATGGATTTCATTGTTTTCTCATTGGGTCATGGTTGCGGTGGGCGGGCTGGAGCTGTGCCAGTCGGAATCTCGGCGGGCACCAGTGAATCGTGGTTGAAGCGTGTCGGTGTGAAGGTGAAACCGTCGAACGGTTTGAAATCTTCCAGCTTCGCGTTTTCTAGCGGGCGGGTGTGGAACTCGACTTTGGCTTGGTCCCCGTTCAGGTAGAGATACGTGACACCCTTGACCCGGGTTTTGGGGTCGTCGCCGCTGCGCAGGAAGCGGGCCATCCACGGGCTCTGCCGCGCCCTGACACTATTGCCGATCGACGGGTCCAGATTGACGGTTCCCTCCGGCGTCTTGCCGCCGTTCTGGTCGATGGGAAAACTGCGTTGATAGACGTGGTCGTGGCCGTTGAAGGCGATCCGTACGTTGTACTTCATGAACAGCGGCCAGACCGAAGCACGGCGCGACTGGCCCTCCGGCGGCCCTCCCCACTTGAGGACGCTGTGATAGCCGTCGCTGAAAAAGATGTGGTGGCAGGCGTAGAACTTCCACTGCCGGTCGGTGCCTTGCAGTTGATCCTCGATCCACGTCAATTGCTCCGCGGTGAAGTCGTCGGAGTACTTGACGTAGGGGCCGACGACCCACCGCGCCGCACCATAATCGACCACCTGCTCGGGTTTGTCCTCGGTGCGGCCTTCGAAGTCGAGGTGGTGGGGGCTGGCCAGTTTGTCAGGCCAGTCGGTCTCGTGGTTGCCCTCGGCCAGGACGAGGGGGATTTGGCGGTAAAGTTGGTGCTTGAAATCGTAGAAGTCCCCGCCGTGCTGGATGGTGTCGCCCATGTCCACCAACAGGTCTGGCGGCCTGCCGACTTTCTCTTCCACGAAGCGGACATCCAGATCGCTGATGGCGTAGTCGTCGCCCTGGAACACGATCAACAGCGGATCCTTGTGCTGCGGAATGCGAAACTGTCCGGTCCTTTCGCCATTCATCCCGTTGCCGGACACCTTGTAGTGATAGGTGATACCCGGAGTCAGCTCGCGCAGGCGCGCCCGGCAGGCAAAGCGCTCGGATTTAGCTCCGGGCGCCAGCACAATCCGGTCACACATGGTGATGGCCGCCTTCTTCCCGTATGCCTCGGTTGCACCATACTCCACTTCGCCGGCATTGGCGGCGTCTGCGACCCAGCCCACGGTCATGCCGTCCATGCGCGGATTGCACAAGTACGGTCCGCCGACAAACTCCGCCGCCCGCGCCGCCGCTGATATGCCTAACTGCAATAGGACGACGAGACGAATCATCATGAAACACCGGCGGTTACGGTGATGCGTTGCGGGCGGCAGGGTCGTGGTTTTCATCGTGTTTCCCAAAGATGCCTATTTCGTCGTGTACTTTTCCTTCGGCTCCAGGGTGGACATCGGGCCCGCGTCTTTCATGGTGGCGATTTCCGCCTCGTAACCGCGAACCAGCTCGTTGGGATCCTTGCTCAGGCAGGCGTCGCCGAATGTGATGTTCTTCCATTTCCTGAAAGTGTCCATGCCGGGAACGACGATGCCGCCGCGGTGCAAGTCGTCGAAGCGGACATTCTCAAGCTTTGCGGTGCCGCTGAACCAAACCGTGATCTTCGGCAGGATCTTGGGAAACACGCTCTTCATCGCGTCGTCCTGCCGGCCCCAGGGACCGGCACCGCCGGCGGAGTTCCGCTGCCAACAGACGACCAGGCGCGCATTGCTTCCCGGCGCCGGGTAACCGATCAGTTCGCCGTTCATGCAGGCGTTGTATTCACCACTATAACCATAGTATGCCTTGGCACCACTCGGCAGGACGGGGATTTCCTTCTTGTCGTCCGGCAACTTGGCAACCGGCAGATTCATCCAGTTGCGGTAGCCGAGGCCAAGGTACGCGTCACGGCGCAGCGGCCGGTCCGGCGATCCACCGGCAACCCGGCCGCCCTCATCAACCTTCCAATCCGGGCCGAACTGATTCAAGCCGTGCGAGCACAGCGCACCGTCTAACAGAACGATCTTCGCCCCCTTGCCGACCCACACCGTCGATGGCCCCATGCTGGCGAAGCGGCTGCCGCGGCCGACAATCCAGGTGCCCGACTTGATGCCGACTTCGTCCATCGCGCTCACATGTCCGAGCACTTCGGTTGACTTTCCCGGTTCCTTTTCGTGGGTCATATACACCGTGATGATGCCGCTCCACCAGGGTTGCTGTCTGATGTCCGCCTTCGGGTCAAACGGCGTGACAACCCGCTCCTCGTGCATCTTCTTCAAGACGCCGTCCGCCGGCCAGTCCTGCCGGATGAACGTGTCACGATTGCCTACCAGCTTGAGCGTCGAAGGAGTGAGTATGCCGGCGGGACGGACCCAAATGTTGCCGAAGACGAAGAAGTCCACATAGCACCACGTTTTGAACTCGGCATTGCGACCGATGGTCAAGTGCCGGCAGTTGAATGCCGTCCCCTGCGGTACATTCAGCTCGTAACTCACGTCGGCATCAGGCAGGATGACATCTGTGTCCATGTCCGGGATCGCATCGGCGGGCTGGCCCGTGGCGGCGTCAATCCAGCAGGCGGGGTCGGTGGGCGTGAACTTCGGGCCTTGCCGGCTCTCCTTTTCTCCCGGATGCCCCCAGATCAGCAGCCGCGCCTTGGGCCAGGTTTCCTTGAGGAAGTACTCGTCGCCGGCCAGTTCCGGCCACACTTCCTTGTTAGATAACCGTGGGTTGTCCGCAGTGGGTTGTGCGGTGATCGCCTTGATGTCCAGTGCGCCGGCGGGCATGGCGAAACCGAGGATTGCGACGGCTGCGAGCCGTGTGGTATTCAGTCTTGTGTTTGTTGTCATGATGTGTGTTGGTGAAGGTGCGATTGGATTGGAATGGGAAATGCATCGGCGATCACGGCACCCGCAGCGACCACTTGAGCACGAACATGGCCGGCAGATAGACCAGGAGATATACCATCAGCCAGCCCGGCAACCACGGCTTGACCAGCCACTCGACCGGCTGCCAGAAGATGTTAGATCCCTGCACGAGCTGTTGCCGGTAGGCGACCTTGACCCACTCGACCGGATGACCGGGGGCTTGCGGGCGCGTGATTTGCACCGGGCCTTTGCCGTCGCCCAGGTCTTCTTTCGGTTCGGGGGCCACGCGCGTGCCGAAGACCACGGCGCTATCGACCGGCGGCCATCCGTCCGTCGCGATGCAGAGCGGAAATTTCCCGTCCTTGTCCTCCGGCGCTTGCAGGGTCCAGGAGACATCGCGCGGCGGCAGCGGGCGGCTGAGAAAGCCGTTGAGATCCGCCAGCATTTCCTCGCGGGTGCGGCGGGCGGCCGCTTGGAGTTCCCACGGGGCGTCGGCGGGCACCGCGCTCTCCGCGCTCCATTGGGCAAGGAGCCGCTCGAGCACCGGTCGGATCCGGGTGATCTTCTGGCTCGGCGGCGTTCGCTCATCGAGCCGCAGTTCGGGGGCGTGCCCGAGTCTAACATCTCCGGCATGATCGCCATTGACCCGCGCGGTCACGAAGACCGGGGCACCCGGCGCCGCGTTCCAGGAGGCCGGGTCGATGCGTGCCGGGAACCAGAGGAAAACCATCACCATGGGCCCGAGGATCAGGATCAGCGGGAAGAGGGCCGCGTTCAGGAGCCGGAGTTGGACCGGAGCGGCGGCCTGATCGAGGGCCCTGCGCCGGGGCGATCCCGCCGGCAGCTTCGACGCCTGCTGGCGCAGTGCCGCCGCGCGTTGTTTGCCCGCCGCCAGGCGCCGGTTGTCGGTGAGCAAGCGCTGACCGACGATCGAGAACGCCGCGAGGGCCGCAGCCACTGCGGCGACCGTTCCGGCACGTCCTAACAGGTTCACCAACGGCAACAGCAGGAAGTCGAGAACGGCCATGGATCGGTCGAGGAGCCATGTCCCCGGGAGCAGCAACAACGCGAGAAAGAACCCCGTCCACACGGCGAGCAGGCGGTTCCTCCACTTGCCGTTAGAGCGTTCGATCCGCCCGGGCGGCGGCGGGATCATCGCGGCGGGAACCCGCGCGTCCGCCGGGTCCGGACCAACGGCATCCCCCCCTGCGGATGCTCCCGCCAGTTGCTCCGCATGCCGCAGCAAGCTGCCGTGGTGGCCATCGACGGTGACCGTTTCGCCATCTTCTAACAGGCAAGTCGCGCCGTCGCAGACCACCGCCGGGATCCCCATTTCGCGGGCGACGAGCGCGCCGTGCGAGAGCATCCCACCGCGCTCGATCACCAGTCCGGCGGCCTTGGCAAACAGGGGAGTCCAGTTCGGATCGGTGCTCGGGCAGACCAGGATGTAGCCGTTGCCGGGATCGCCCGCATCCTCGGGGGCGAGGATGATCCGGGCGGGTCCGCTGGCCGTCCCCCCGCTGATAGAAAACGCCGGGATCCTGCCGGTGGATTCGATTTTAACCTGTTCGCCGAGCGTGGCGAGCTTGTCTTCCGTGATCAGGTTGGGCAGGTCGATCGCGGCTTCGGCGGCGCGGGCCAGGCGCCGTTTCTCTAACAGATGCAGCGGGGCGATGCCGGTGGCGAGGGAGTCGAAGAGTTCCTCCTCGCGGAGCAGGAAGACCTCGGTGCCGATGTCCAGTCGCCTGCCCGCCTCGAGCGCAAGATCGCGCAGCAGGTCGTGGGCGAGCATCAGATGGAACTTGCCGTCTTCGCGGAAGCGCAGGTAACGATGGGTGAGGGAGAGTTTTTCATCGAACTCGCGGGCGGCGGTGTCATCCAGGGTGCTGCTGAGTTTGCGGGTCCGCGTTGCGCGTTCCGCCATCCGCTGGTGGTGCCGTTCGACCGGGCTCTCGGTGTCCTTGAGGTGTCCCGCCAGCGCCACGACCGCTTCCGGGCGCTCGCGCCAGCGCGGCGTGGCGAGGTCGAACTCCTCGGGTGCCCGGTGTCCGAAGCCTGCGAGCCATTGGTCCACCGTGGTCTTCCCATGTGCGATATCCCACAGCCCTTGCGTTCCGAGGAGCGTCTGATCGGGCGCATGGCCGGCGGACAACTCGTTGGCCAGTTGCCCGGGTTCCGCGTCCCAAAAACTCTCGGCACAAAATGATCGCAGTTCCTCCATGGCCATCGCCGCGATCAGGCTGGGCAACATTAACTTCGCCCCGAACTCCTGCAGCGCCCGCTCGCGCCGGCTTTCCCAGAGTTTCCGCAATTCCGCGGCATCCAGCGATCGCAGGTCGCGTTGTTTTTCCTCGGCAACCCAGCGCTTCAATTCCGGGAGGATCTGGCCGTCGAGGAGGCGGTCGTAATCTGCCGCCGACCGCATCAGCTTTCGCCGGACGTCGGCAACCCGCTTCCCGACCCGGTGGCGGGCGCGGATCGACCCGCGCGGCAGGGTCGGCGGGCCTTGGGACGCGTTGGGATCCCGGGCGAGTTGCTCCGGATCGTAGGCATAAGGATAGCCTTCGAAAAACATCTCCGGCACGCGGGAGAGGTCCATGTAGATCCGCCCCGCTACCAGGTCGAGGAACCCGTCCTGGCAGACAGCGGGCGACGGCTCGAATCCGGCTTCGCGGTACATCCCGCCGAAGCCGCCGTCGCCCGACATGAAGCGCCGCACCACGTCCCATGTTAGAGGCGTGGGATGGGGCAGGGTTTCCCCGATGTTGTGGCGGGCCCAGTCGCCGCGCCCCGCACGCTTCGCCTCGCGCAAATCGGCACGTGTTCTGCCCAGCGATTCCTCGTAAGCCTCGGCCTCTTCCAAGGTCGTGATGGCACGTGACTGCAGCAGGTAAACGTGGTCTCCCTCGATGGCCCACTCGATGTCCTGCGCCGAGCCAAAGTGCTCCATCACCTGCAGCCCGAGCCGCCAAAGCGCGAGTACCTGGCGCGAATTCAGGGACAGCTTCTGCCGCAGCCCGTCCGGCGTAGGTTGGCCTCCTTTCGATCGCGTGCCCGCCGGGATCCACACCGTCTTGTCCGCTGTCCGGACCGACGTCGCCGCGCCGGTCGCCCTATCAAGGACGAACGTGTCCGGTTGCACCAGTCCGGCAACGACCGCCTCGCCGAGCCCCCAACTCGACTCGATGAGCATCTCGCCGAGTGCCCCGGGTCGCGGATTGGCCGTGAACAGGACGCCCGCCACGTCGGCCGCCACCAGCTTTTGCACCACCACCGCCATCACCACCTTGGCCCGGTCGATCCCGCATTCTGTTAGATAAGCCCGCGCTCGCTCCGAGTGCAGGCTCGCCCAACATTTGATCACTGCGGCAACGACTTCCTGCTCGCCCGCGACCTCGAGAAACGTCTCGTACTGGCCGGCCATCGAGGCTTCGGCAAGGTCCTCCGCGGTCGCCGACGAGCGGACCGCGACCACCGGCGAGCCCATGCCGCGATAGGCTGTTAGAATCGCGTCCCGCACCTCGGCGGGTGGTTCCGCAGCGTCCTCAGCCGCGCGGCAGGCGCTCGTCGTGACCGCAAATCCTCCCGGCACCGGAAATCCGGCGTTGATCAGGCGGGCAAGGTTCAGCGCCTTGCCCCCCACGGCCGCCGGATCGCGGCACTCGGCAAGGGGGAGAATGTATGGGACCGGGTTCATCGGGCAACCGGGTATCGGTTATATGTTATGTGATATATGTTATGTGTTGATTGGGTGCAATTGATTACCGACTTCCCGCGTAGCACCGCAGGCCTCCGGTTTCGCTGCCGACGAACACCCGGCCGCCGCTGACCAGCGGGGAACTGAACGTCAGTCCCAGCTCGCCCGGCTTGCTCTCGTGGTTGATGTAAACCCGCTCGATGACCTTCCCGGTGGTGGCGTCCAGCACGCTCAGGTATCCGTCGGCAGTCGTGGCATACACATGGGTGCCGGTGAAGGCGGGGCCGGCCAGTGCGGGCGAGCGTTCGCTGATCCGCTGGCGCCAGAGTTCCTTGCCATTGGCTTTCAGATTCAAGGCGACGACCTCCCCGTTGCGCACCGGGCAAATCGCGACCCCATCGCGCACCGCGATCGTCCCCAGCACGGCGTCCGGCATCGCCACCGACCAGCGGACCTTTCCGGTCACCCGGTCCAGCGCCATCACCGTGCCCTGCGGGTTCGGTGCGGCGAACACGAAGTCGCCGTTGCCGCAGCCGACGAGGACCAGGTCACCATCCAGCGTCACGCTGCCCGTCGCCGGAAACGGGGTGTCGGTTTTCCAAACCAGCCGGTCGTTATCGCGCAGGCCCGCCGCGATCCTGATGGCCACGATTCCGCCCCCGTTCAGCCCGCTGCCGATGAACGCCAGCCCCTCGTGGATCGCCGGTGAGCTTTCGGGATCGATCACCGGGACTCTCCAAAGTTCCTTGCCATCGGAAATCCGGGCACCAAAGACATACCCCGGATGCCCGCGCCCGTACGGGTCGCCCTGCGGCTTGTGATCCGGCCCCACCTCGATGGCCCCCGCTCCCGCCACCACGATATCCCCCTCGACCGCCGGCGAACTCTCGATGTGCAACGGTGTCGCAAGCAGCCACTTCACCCGGCCGCTGGCCGCCTCCAGACAGACGAGTTCCGCTTCCCCATCGACGTGCAAGCCCTGTCCGATGATCAGGTCCTTGCCGTCGGCTGTTAGGGCGGGCGAGGAAAAGAACCCTTTGAAATCGACCTTGGGAGAGGATGATTTCAGTTGGGTTTCCCACACTTTCCGGCCCGATGCGGCATCCAGGCAAAACACGCTGCCATAGGTGCCCGGCGGATCGAGAATCGCGGTGGCACCATAGACGAACTTCCCGGACACCAGCGGCGACGAAAGCACCATCGCGTCGTCCTGCCGGAACTCCCACAGCAGCGAAAGCCCCGTTGGCGAAGGGCCGCCCTGATACCCGCTGCGCTGGGAATCGACCCGATAGACCAGGGCGCGATCAGAGGGCTGCTCGGCGGGTCCGCTGTTAGACGCCGCGGCTGGCGGTGGCGTGCCACCCTCGAGCCGGGCGCGTTCCTCCTGCCTGAGAATCTCGATCGCCACCGTTGACCAATCGGTCCCGCTGCGGCCGGCCTCGGCGCCTGCGCCCCGCCCCGCTGTCCCGACCGCAGCCCCCGGAGCGGCCAGCCACCGGATGATAAAAAATATCAGCACCCCACCCGCGACGAGGATGAGCGGCACCTGCGGCTTCTTCCGGCACATCCGGACAAGCTCCGCCGGCTTGAACAACAACGCCAACGCGCTCGCCAACCCGGCGAACAACGCCGGCAACAGGGCCGCGCCCGCGTTCACAAACACAGGCACCACCGCGAGCGGGGAATCGACGAGGAATAACGGATGCGGAAACATGGGCTAAGCCGCTGTAAAGATATTAACTATATGTTGGTAACTCGAAGAGATGATAATGAAGCATTATGGTAAAATCATGATCAGGTAAAATGATGGAAGAAAAGACCAAGGATTCTGGGCCAAATTCCCCTTCTGCATCATTTTACCATTTCATCATTTTACCAACAACTCTTACGGCCAATAATGCGATTTGGAAAGTCTATTTATTTACGGCGCCTTAGCGTCTTGCCACGCGGTCACCTGGTGAAGGTCATCTTCCACTCGATCGTCCTGGTGGCTGACGGGATCGTTCTAACAGTAACGGTGCCCGCCTGGCTGGCGGCCTCGGCCTTCTCACCGCTGATCTCGGCGGTCTTGAGCTTGAAACCGGCAGGCAGATGCACCGTAAGCACGTAGGGATCGCCGCCGACCACCTTGCTCTTGCCGGCGAGGATGTTGGACGCCTTGTCCCAGTGCTCGTCCAACAGACAGACGCCGCCCTGCGAGAGGTGGCGGGTGGTTGATAGAACCCAGGGATGTTCGCGGGCCTCGCGGATGGCGAAGACCTGCATGCCGTTGTTTTCATCCATCGCCGGCGCGGTGAACGAACCCGTGCATTTGCCGAGGAACTTCTGGGTCCAGAACTCGAAGACCACGTATTCGCGGTCCGCCTCGAGACCCAGATCCGCGAACTTGACCTCCTGCGACGGCACGCCCTTCAAATCGAACTTCCATTCCTTCTCCCGTTTCTTCGCCCATTGGATGCGCGAGAGCACCGACCAGTGCTCGAAGGGCCGGTCGATTTCCTGCAGCCACCAGGTGTCCGACTGGTGGCCCGGATCGTAGATTTGCCCGGGCACGGTCGCGAGCACGGGTGCGCTGCGCTTCATGCCTTCGAGGTTTTGATCGTCCTTGTACACTTCGACCTTGTCGCTGACCATGAGCACGCCGCCGGCAATGCTGCAAATGGCAGGGCGCACGACGGTGAGCACCGACACCGGCGTCTTGCTGCCGAACACCGACATCTTGGCCTTCTCGTCCATGAGCCATGCCCCAAGGATATCGCAGTGGTCCGGATCGTTGCGCCACATCACGCTCTCATAGGAACTGTGGTTCGCCAGAGTTTCCGGTTGGAAACCATCACCGGCGAGCCGGCAACCGTCGGCCAACCCGACCACGTTGAGGCCCGGGCCCACGCCCCAGCAGTTGAGGATGTACACATTCTTGCCGAGTTCCTCGCGTGCCACCCGGTCCCAATCGCGCAACGATTCCTCGGGGGTCGAGTTGATCTTCTTGAAGTGATCCTCACAGTTCTTGTTCTTGTAGGCGTTGAGCAGGTCGCCGGCACCGTCGATCTTGACATAACCCCATCCCTGTTTCTTGAGTTCGCGGTAGATCGGGCGGACCATCCCGTCGATAGCTTCCTTGTTCTTGGTGTTGAGGACATAGAACCCGCCGTCCGCGAACAGCGTGCCGTCCGGCTTCTTGACAAACCAATCCGGGTGTTGTTTGCCGATGTCCGCCACGTTCGGGTCGTTGGGCCGGTGGACCCGGTGCACCCAGATGCCGCCTTCCATTCCGGCCGACTTGATCTTCTTGAGCGCATACTCCGCACCCCCGGGGAACTTCTGGTTCCAAGTCAGCCAGTTCTGCGGGCAACTGCCGTTACCGATCTGATAGGTGTCGTCCAACTGGATGTACTGGTAGCCGAAATCGGGCAGCTTCTTTTGTGCAAACACATCCGTCAACTCGTCGAGCGTCTTCTGAGTGAAGTCATACTTGTAGGCCCACCACGTGCAATAGCCGGTGACCGGGCCCTTCCACACCTGATAGGTCCACGGCTCGAAGCAGGTGAAATTCCGGTGCTTTTGATAATAACGCGGCCGGAACACCAACTCGAGGGTGGCACTGCGGCTCTCCCAGGCGAAAGTGATCCCCTGTCCTTGCGCCTTCGGCTGGATGCGCGTCGTGCTGTCGGCCGGGCCGGCGAGCAGCCAATCCCAGCGTCTATCATAGACCGCGTTGTTGCGCAGGTTGCGGCTGAGGCCCACGCTGTTGCGCACCAGCGGGAAGCGCTGCTGCGCCGCGCCAGCGGTCTCGGTCGGGAAAGCCTCCGCGCTGCCGGCCACCGTGCCCCGCAGGACCAACCCGACGCCCTGCCGCTGTTCTGTTAGAGCGAACTTGAGCCGCTGCTCGATTTTCTCCTTCTCGCCGGTGGCTGGCGGCTGTTCCAGCTTGATGGTGGCTCCGGCCACGGCTTTGCCGGCGGCGTCCTCGGCGCGGAGCGTCGCGTCGAGGATCGCGCCGCCGTGGTAGTTGAGGGTGAGCTTGCCGGTGGCGGCATCCCGCCGGCGTATTTGCTGGCGGGGTGACGGCTGCTTGTTGGCCGATTCCTCCCGGAGCCAGGACCAGCAAGGTCATGGCCGCCAGAACGGCCACGGAGGGGAACGATATTCGGGGTGTCGTTTTCATGTGTTTCGGTGTTTGTTGTCGCTTTGGAAGTGCAACAAAAGATTTCCACTGCGATCCGAATCAATACAGAACGAACAAGACGGACCTGTCACGCATTTTCAGGGGTTCCTCAAATCCGGGCATTTCAGCTCATCTTGCTTGCGTCGCGCCAGCGGGAATCCCGGCACCCGGGACGGCAGCCAGCAAGCGGTCGATGTCCTTCATGGTGAACCGGGTGCTGACCACCGAGTTCTTTTCCTTTCCCGGGTGGTACTTGATATAGGTGGTGGCGACAATGGTGCCGTCCGGCAAGACCTCCATGCCAGGATAACCGCAGTCCCATTCGTGATAACCGTGCAGCAATTTGACCCGGCATTGGCCGGGCTTGCCTTGCCGGATGTCATCGTAGCTGCCAACCCAGGCAACGAAGTGACCGCCGGTCGGGCTGCCGGGCGCCTTGTCGCGGAAGGCGATGACCAGGCGTCCGTCGGGAGCACGGACGCCGGCGTGGCGGTCGCCTGTTAGACCCCACGGGGTATCGACCGGTTGGCTCCACGTTTTCGCCTCATCCTGGCTGAACATCATGAGGCTGACGCGCTTGTGGGTGTTTTCGCGCATCAGGCAGCAGAGTTCGTTGCCGTCCGGCGAGCGGAAGGCGAACGGCTCGCACGGGTCCTTGCCCTCGACTTCGGCGACCACGCGCGGCTCGGACCAAGTCAAGCCGCCGTCCGCGGTGTTAGACTGCAATACTTGCAGTCCTTTTGGCCCCTTGCGGTGATAGAGTCCGGCATATCCGCCGTCCTTCAGGCGCACAACCGAACTGAAGGTCATCACGCAGGGAAACCCGAGCGGCTTCATTTCGCTCCACGTCTTGCCGCGATCCTCGCTCATGATACGCGGCATGTTGGGTTCTGCCGAGAATACCCACAACCGTTCCGTGCCCGCCGGATCGACCATGCGGTAGAGGCTGGGACAATTGTGGTGCCCGCAAAAACCCTTCGGCAAGGTATCGTCGAGCCGCTGCCATCTGAGACCGCCGTCGTCGCTGCGGGCCATCGGACCACACGGGCCGCCATGGCCAATGGTCCACACCCAGAACATCGTCTTGCCGTCCGACAGCAGCAGGGTGGTCGGGTGCCCCTGATAGATGGTCTCCGTACCGGCGGCGATGACCACTTGGCGGTTCGTCTCTTGCGAAATGTCGACAACGGGCAGCTGAACATGCCCGCTGCTGAACAACGGATCGCCGGTGAGTTCGGCCAACGGAGGCGGGTCGATCAGGTTTCCCTGAACTTCAAAGCGTTCGATGGTGATGCGATTCCGCCATGGCCGGAAGCCGATTCGCATGACCGGTCCATGCCACTTTTCGATGCGGCAGATTTCATGGTCGTTGATCAAAAACCGCGTGACATCCTGCCCGCGAACCGCCTCGAAGGTGAAGGCCACTTCCGGTTGCACCCACTCGTCCGCCGCGCCTAGCAGGCGGACCGCGCCGCCGAACAGGGAACCTTCGGTAAAGAACCTGTTGCCGCGCCCGTCGAATCCCACATGACTGTCGTTGATGACAAACGCCGCCGCGGTGCCGCCCAAGCGCGCGAGCTTCAGCCGCGCGGTGACGCGGAAATCGCCCGCATCCGGGTTCTTGGCGGCGAGGAGAAAGCGACCGGTGCCCTCCGTCGCAACACCTCCAGACCCCTCTTCCCATGAGGCCCCGGCATAACGCGCGGCCATCGCCCTGCCGTTTTCCACCACGACAAGCTTCTCTGCCGCAGCAACGCGGGCACACAACGCGCAAGCAAGATAACACGTAAACAACACGGTGGTCTTCATTTTTGTTAGCCCTTCATGGTTTGCCGGGAACTGTGAGGATGCCTGGCATGAACGCCCGCGACACACATAATAGCCATGGAAACGCCTGTTGAGAGCGATGACCGCATTGGCAAGGTTCAGTTCGTCGAGCCAAACGGCCTTGGTGGCAGGCGGCCGCCCTTCCGTTTGCACCTGGCTCCAGGCAAGCGCTGAAAGGGACCAGGCAGACAATAGGACCCGCAAGGGGGCGTAGATGATGTTCATTAGGACTTAGATCTTATCCGTAAAAAGAGATCACTTTCCGCCAGCAGATTAGCCCGGCAGCCAGCGACAGCAAACCGGTGTAGGAAGCCTCGGATTTCTCGAAACTCACCAGCAGCTTGCGCCAGCGGTTCATCCAGGAATGCGTTCGCTCCACCACCCATCGCCGCGCCACAACTCCCGGGATGGTCTTGATTTCAGCAACCTCCAATCGATCCCGAGGCGTTGGTAAACCAGCGCCTGCTCGGCATCCGGCCGGCTGGGCTTGCGCACCTCGACGACCCGCCCGTCGGTGAGCGGCAGGCGGGTGGTCACCACGCTGTGGGTCCGCAGCAGCCGCCGGAGGGTCTGCCAATCCCGCACGTCGCCGCTTTGCGCGAGCCGGTGCCCCACCCAGCACAGCAGGTGATAGGCCAGGACGCTGATGAAGATGTCGCCCTTGACCCGTCCTTCCAACTGGTGGAAGTTGGGCCGCAGCCCGAGCGTGCCTTTCAACGAGCTGAAGCCTTCCTCCGCCCGCAGCAGCGTCATGTAGAGTTTCCACAACTCGGCACCATTGAGGCTGTGATCGGTCTTACGATTAAGCCTCAACGAGTTGCAGCAGCGGCGTGCCCTTGATTTGTTTGGTGCGGAAAAACACGGGCGAAAGATACCGGGGCGAGCCGGGGAATGGCAAGAAAAATCTTTGGGCGTTAGGCACTACATTTTGACTTTCGAAAAACATCACCATTGATTATCTACGAGTTACGTTTTTGGAGTGCCCGAAAAGCGGCCGAAATCAGGGGGAGAAGCAAATTAAGGCGATCGTTTGAGAAACTCGGGCTAAGTCCCGGCGCCCCCCGGAAGGTGCCAAGTCGTTTTCCGGGATGCAGTGCCAATGCCTTGTCAATTCAAGGTCCAGCACAGGAAGTGTGAAGCCGGCGCTCCAAACGGCAGGCAAAGGACCCGCAACCTCGAACACCGAATGTTCGGCGTCCGCACTTTCCTCCCAAGTCCGCTGTTTCCGAGTTCTAACCCCCGGGGATCAATGGCACGGCACCCGCCGGCGGTCGAGCACGGCCAGCAAACCCAGCACCAGCACCAACACCGAGCCACCCGGCTCGGGCACGGCACCATAGGCGGTTTGCACATAGTAGGAGGGGGGGGAGGCGGCGGGGCTGGACACACCCGGCCCATTAACATTTCCCTGATTGCCATACAGCGGCAGATCCCCTGATCCCTGAACAGTACTCGGTTTCAAATCGCTCACCGACCACTCGATTGGCGGGCGTTTGTCACAACAATTGTCAGGCACTGCCGGGGTGGGCGGCGTCACTTTGGCGGGGAAAACCCAGTCTGTATTTCTGCCAAGAAACCACTCGCTTGAATGGCTGGTTTTCGTATCATAGATCCACATGTAGGCATCCCGGCTCGAAAAATCCACTGATGATAAGGGGAAACTGCCGCTCGTTCCATCCGTTTCCAGCACTGCTGTCGAGGTGAACAATCCCAGTTCCGGTGCGAACCCGGCCTGATCAAAAACCCTCCAGTGGTTGGCCCACTCGAGTACGTTAGTGGTATTTGGCACCCACGCTCCTTGATTGGTGTCAGAGATGACGAAGGCCCCCAGTTCAATCGTGAAGTCAGTTAAGCCAGTTCCAAGGGCCTTTCCCGAACTATCTACCAGCACGCTATCGACCGGACTTCCCCAATTGATTTGAACGGCAGAGGCGGGCGTGGCCAAAAGCATCGCGGCAGCCAAACCGAGCTGTAATGTTCGCAAGTTCATGATGTTAGTCTATTAGGATTAAGATTGATGAGTTGACGGTCAGGGTGCCCACGGGCTTGGAATCGTGTAGGCGGGCAGGGGGTCTTTCACCCGGATGAAGACGCTGCGGTCACCAAGGAAGAGGGGCGAAGCATCATGGGACCGCAAGCTGATGATGTCGCCCACCTTCACCCACTTGATCTGCGCGGGCACCACGGTATCGCGATTGAGCAGGTAGTAGGTGTCGTAGCCATTGGCGGTGGCGTTCTCGTCGCCCTGCCAGACGAAGAACGAGTCGGCGGTCTTGAAGTCGCGGCTGCCGAAGAAGCCGGTCGGGGCCACGCCCAGATTCATCGCACGACCGTAGAGCCCAGGGGTGTCCCCCCTGGCGAATTGATCGAGCGGATAGCCGCCGCCGACCAGATTCAACCCGGCGCAGAGCGGGCGCACAAAGGCGTTGGCCCGCACTTCCCCGTAGGCGAGGATTGAGGTGGCGGTGCCCCGCTTGTCGACAAACACCCCTTGGCCGGGCGGGATGACGTCTGAGCCCCGGTCGGTATAGGGCTCGGCTACGGCGGTCACCCATGTGGGAGTGGTGGGGTTCTTGAGCCAATAGGTCGTCCAGGCTCCACCGGCAAAGGTCTGCACCTGATCGGCCGACGCGGGGTCACTGTCAGCGTGGAAGCCACTAACCGGGAAGAACATCTCACCCAGCGTCCAGTGGCGGCGGATCACCACGGTGTCGTTAGCGAGGCTGGCAGGCAAGGGGGAGCCCGCACTGGCAGGGACGATCAGCGTGTTGAACGGCGGACCTGCGGAACACAGAGTGTCGTCAGAGGCCAAGGTCACCGTGCTGCCGTTGGCTAAAACGACGTCGAAACGATGACCCACGTTGTCGCCGGAGGTAACTTCGAGATAGTAACTGCCTGAAGGAGCAAAGGTAAGACCCACAGTGCTGCCGAAGGTGATGACCGGTTCGTTTGCACTCACCGAACTCACCGTGCCGGTGAAGGCGGTTTCGCGCAGGAACGGATTGTTATAGGTGCTGCAATGGAGTCCCAACGTGGTTTCCTTCCAGCCTTCCACTTCGGTGTAGGACGTGTGGTCGATCACCTCGTCGTTGGTCTCATCGAGGGCCGCCTTGATGCGGACGAAGGGCTTGCCATCGGTGAGAGTTTCAAGGTCGAGGAAGGTGACGGTTTCAAAGCAACTGCCGTTGGGCACGACAGTGATATGGTCAGAAGGAATCACGATGTCCACCCAGACGGTCGATGTGCCCAAGGTGGTGGCGGCTTGCAGCGTGTAGGTCACGTTGTGAGTCGCGCCGACCGGGCGGATGAACACCCCTTCGAGGGTGTCACCTGCGGGCTGGATCCACCAGGCGTTGCCCGCGCCGCTGTCGGATGGCATGGCAAACGCGTACTCGGCGAGGTTGTCATAGGCATCGCCATCCGGATTGCTGGCAGCCGTCTGAGGGGGACGTTGGTTGATCCACGTCGCCCAGTCAGACGGACAGTCGCTGGTTTCGAAGAAGTTGTTTTCGGCTTTGGTTTGGCCCGAAGTCACGGTGATGCGGGTGACATCGCCGATGATATCAATATCGCCGCCGTCGCCGCCGTAGTTATAGCTGGTATAACCGGTTGGCTGGGTCTGGGCGACCCGATAGCTGCCGGGCGGCACGTCGTTGAACTGGTAGTAGCCACTGGAATTGGTCTGCACAGTGGCAACCGTGCTACCGGATTGATCCAGCAGGGTGAGCCACACCCCCGTGATGGGGGCGGTGCCCGCGTAAACATAGCCGCTGATGACACTGAGTGGGTAGAAGCCGAAGTCCAGCGTCAGATTGTCAAAAACGTCGCCGGACGCACCATTGCCGCCTTGACCGCTGCCCGTCGCCTCCCCGGTAAGTTGCAATCCACCAACGAGCGTGATTGGCGTGCTCGGGATGCCATCGACCACGTCGCCGACCGTCACCGGTGTATCCTTCCCGTGATCCTTCAAGTCGCCTGTGATGGCGGTGTCCGAACTGGCACCGCTGCTGCTCAATTTGCCCGTCAGGTTGGGAGAAATGGCCACGTCGACCACCGCCACGTAGGTGCCGGCGGTGAGATCGTCGAAGCGGAAGTAACCGTTGCTATCCGTGGTTTGGGGGGCGAGCGCGCTGACGGTCGGGTTTCCTGATAGATCCGCGGCGAAGAGTTTCACCACCACTCCGGCGATGCCCGGTTCGGTGCCGTTGAGGATGCCATCGTTGGCCGTTCCGCCGCCATCGCCGTTGTCCGCGAACACGCGGTTGCCCAGGCTGAGGTTCGGGGTGAAGCCGAAATCGACGGTCATGTCGGCACCGGCGTCATCGCCGTTGTCGAGTTCCTTGCCACGCCCGGTCTCGGTGCCCGAATCGATAGGTTCGCCGTTGCCGCTGAGGGCAATCAGCGGACTGTTGACCACGGTGCCCGGCCCGCCCGGCTGGAATCCGTTGTTATCGTCATCAACCTGGTTGTCGGTGGTCGCCACCGTCGTGCTGACCGCCAAGTAATGCCGCAGCGCGCCGCCCGTCAGGAAGTTGGATGCCGGAATGCGCACGGTGTAGCTGCTGGGAGCGTTCCCCTCGAACAGATAATAACCGTTAGAATCGGTCGTGGTTTCATTCACCTTGGAGCCGCCGGAGTTATAGAGTTCCACCAGCACGCCCGGAATGCCCGGCTCGCCCGGATCCACCTGGCCGTTGTTGTTGAGGTCCGCCCACACCAGGTTGCCGATACTCGGATCGGTGAAGCCGAAGTCGATGGTGTTGTCGATTTCGGCTGGGGACAAATCGATGGCCGGGCTCACCGTGGGCGTGTTAACGCCACCGGTTTGGACGCCGTTGTCGTCGTTGTCCACCTGGTTGTCGAGGGTGGTGGTGTGCGTGCTTGAAAGCGCATGGTTGGCGGGCGGCGTGGGAATCACCACGAAGTATTTCCCGGGGATCACCCCGGAGAACCCGTAGACACCGCCACCCGAGGTGACCGTGGACAGCGGCGTTTGGCTGTCGGCACCGCCCGGCTCGAACACCCCGTCGTTGTTGATATCGCTCCAGAGTTGGACCGTGACACCGTCACACCCAGGCTCACCCGGATCCACCAACCCGTTGTTATTGTAATCTTCCCACACGAGGTTGCCAATGGTGGCTGATTGCTCGATCCCGAAGTTCGCGTTGGTGACGTTGCTGGTGGTCACCGCCACGGCCAGGATGCCGGCGACCGTGCCGTCGCTGCCGGCACTGGCACCCAGGTGTTCGCCGGTGTTGGCCCAGTCGCTCGGCAGGGATGCCGCCGGGGCCGTGGCACCCGTCGTCCCCTGCGTGGTGGACAGCACCACCGTGTAACTTGTGTTAGGTGCCACCGTGCCAAAGCTGTAAGAACCGCCTGCGTCCACTGCCACGGTTTGCACCACATTGTTGGATCCATCCACCAGGTTTGCGTAGAGCGGGCCGCCCGCATTGGTGCCGGAGCCGTTGACTGTGTTGTCGGTCAGGCCGTTGGTGTCGTGATAAACATTGCCGGCAATGCCAAGCGGGGTGAATGGCATGGTTACCGTGGCGGCAGCAGATTCCCTGCCCGCCGCGTCGGTGACGGAATAGGTGAAGCTCACCGTGACCGCGCCATCGACCGGATCCACTGTCAAGAGCGACGGGGTGTAACTGGTGATTACCTGGCCGAGCGTCACCGCTGTGCCATTGTAATAAAGCGTGCCGTTGGTCGCCAGGGTCTTGATGGTGAAGGTCGTCGGCGAAGTATCTTCCGGATCGCTGCCGTTGAGCGTCGGAACAACCACCTTGTTGGTGCCGCCCGGATTGAGTTGTGAGGTTTCTGTCACATTGTTGGCTGTCGGAGGCTGTTCGATGCCGAAGTTGGCGTTGATCACGCTGCTGGTGGTCACCGCCACGGCGAGGATGCCGTCCACCGTGCCGTCGCTGCCGGTGCCTGCGCCGAGGTGTTCGCCGGTGTTGACCCATCCGCTTGGCAGTGCCGCCGCCGGGGTCGTCGAGCCGACGGTCTCTTGGGTGGTGGACAGCACCACCGTATAATTTGTGTTGGGTGCCACCGTGCCAAAGCTATAACTTCCGCCCGCAGCCACCGCCACGGTTTGCACCACTTTGTTGGTGCCATCGACGAGGTTCGCATACAGCGTGCCGCCCGCGTTGGTGCCGGTGCCGTTGACCGTGTTGTCCGTCAGACCGTTGGCATCGTCATAAACATTGCCGGCTATGCCAACCGCGGTGAACGGCATGGTCACCGTGGCCGCAGTGGACGACTGGCCTGCAGCGTCGGTCGCCGCATAGGTGAAGCTCACCGTGACCGAGCCGTCGTTTGGATCCACTGTCAGCAGCGAAGGAGTGTAACTGGTGATGATCTGGCCCAGCGTCACCGCCGTGCCGTTGTAATAGAGCGTGCCGTTGGAAGCCAGTGTTTTGATCGTGAAGATGGTCACCGTCCCATCCTCCGGGTCGGTCCCGCTGAGCGTCGGCACGGATACCACCGTGGAACCACCCGGATTGATCTGCGAGGCGGCGTTGATGCCGGTGGCGGAGGGCAAGCGCTCGATGCCGAAGTTGGCATTGCTCACTCCGCTGGTGGCGACGGGAACCGAAAGAATCCCGTCAACCGTGCCATCATTGCCGGCACTGTCACCCAGGAATTCACCGATGTGCACCCATCCCGCAGGTAAGACAGCAGCGGGAGGCGCCAAATTGACCGTCCCCTGGATAGTGCTCAACACCACGGTATAGGTAGTGTTCGAATTGACCGTGTCAAAGGTATAGGTGCCATCCACCGCGACCGCAACCACCTGCTTGACGGTGCCGCCGCTGACCAGGTTGGCATAGAGAGTACCGCCCGCGTTGGTCAAGGTGCCGTTGATCGTGCTGTCGGTCAGTCCATTGGCGTCATCATAGATCAAGCCGCTGATGGCCGCCGTACCGCTGTTGAATGGCATGGTGACCGAAGCTGCGGGGGATTCCTTCCCGGCCGCATCTTGCACGGCATAGTTGAAACTTACGGTGACATTGCCATCAGCCGGATCCACCTTGAGCAGGGCGGGTTCGAAGCTGGTGACGACCTGACCCACGGTTGCCAAGGAGTTGTTGTAATAGAGTGTGCCGTGGGTCGGCAGGGTCTTGATGACAAACGTGATGATCGTGTCATCTTCCGGATCGGTGCCGCTGAGTGTCGGCACGGTGACCTTGGTCGTGCCACCGGGATTGACTACGGCAGTTGACGAAACCTGGGCCGCCGTCGGCAGTTGCTCGATGCCGAAATTCGCGTCGCTCACGCTGGCGGTGGTCACTGCCACGCTGAGGATGCCGTCCACCGTGCTGTCGCTGCCGGTGCCCGCACCAAGGTTCTCGCCGGTATTGACCCATCCGGTCGGCAGGGCCGCCGCAGGGGCCGAGGACCCGACTGTCCCCTGGGTGGTGGAAAGCACAACAGTATAACTCGTATTAGGCACCACTGTGCCGTAAGTATAACTTCCGTCGATGTCTACCGCCACGACCTGCACGACCTTGTTAGTGCCATCGACCAGGTTTGCATACAGCAGATCCCCCGCGCTGGTACCGCTGCCGTCCACGGTGTTAACTGGGGTGCCGAGCAAACCGTTGGCGTCGTCAAAGACAGTGCCGGATAGGGCGATGGCCGTGAACGGCATGCTCACGGACACAGGCGGCGAACTCTTGCCCGCCGCGTCGGTCACCGAATAGGTGAAACCCACCGTGATGGTGTCATCATCCGGATCGAGCGTCAGCAACGAGGCACTGTAGCTGGATATGCTCTGCCCCGCCGTCACCGCCGTGCCGTTGTAATAAAGGGTTCCATTGGACGGCAGCGTGCTGAAAACGACCGTGCTAGTGGTTCCATCTTCCGGATCGGTGCCGCTGAGAGCTGGCACAGTGACCCTGTTAGCGCCCCCTGGATTGAGTTGTGTGGCGGCCGTGACCGCATTGGCCGTCGGCGTCCGGTCGATGCCGAAATTCGCGTTGCTCACGCTGCCGGTGGTCACCGCCACGGCAAGACGGCCGTCCGGCGTGCCATCGCTGCCGGTGCCGCTGCCAAGGTTTTCGCCGGTGTTGACATAGCCGGTGGGCAACGCCGATGCAGGAGCCGTGTTGCCGACAGACCCCTGCGTGGTGGACAGCACCACGGTATAACTCGTGTTTGGCGCAACCGTGCCGAAGGCATAACTTCCGTCCACCGCCACTGCCACGGCCTGCACCACCTTGTTGGTGCCATCAACCAGATTCGCATAGAGCGTACCACCCGCGAAGGTGCCGGTGCCATCCACAGTGTTGACCGGCGTGCCTAGCAATCCGTTGGCATCGTCATAGACATTGCCGGCAATGCCAATTGCCGTGAACGGCATGGTGACCGTGGCGGGCGCGGACGATTCCTTGCCCGCGGCGTCCACCGCCGAGTAGGTGAAACTCACCGACACCGCGCCGTCATTGGGGTCAAGCGTCAGGAGCGACGGGGTGTAGTTGGATATGCTCTGGCCGGCGGTGACCGCCGTGCCGCTGTAATACAGCGTACCATTGGACGCCAGCGTCTTAATGATGAAGGTTGTCACCGAGGAATCCTCGGGATCGGTGCCGTTCAGGGTAGCCACGACGACCTTGTTGGTGGCACCCGGATTGAGTTGCGAGGAGACCGTGACCGTATTGGCCGTCGGCGGCCGCTCGATGCCGAAGTTAGCGTTGGCCACGCTGCTGGTGGTCACCGCCACGGCGAGGATGCCGTCCGGGGTGCCGTCATTGCCGGCACTCGCACCGACATGCTCGCCGGTGTTGACATAGCCGTAAGGCAAGACTGCTGCGGGTGCCGCCGAACCGACGGTTCCCTGCGTCGTGGACAGCACCACGGTATAACTGGTGTTAGGAATCACTGCGGCGAAGGCATAACTTCCGTTCGTGGCCACCGCTACGGTTTGTGCGACCTTGTTGGCACCATCGACCAGGTTCGAATAAAGCGTGTTGCCGACGTTGGTGCCACTGCCGTCCACGGTATTCACTGGTGAGCCGAGCAAGCCGTTCGCATCTTCATAGACATAGCCGGAGATGCCGATCGTGGTGAAGGGCATACTCACCGATGCCGGCGCCGAATCCTTGCCCGCCGCGTCGGTCACCGAATAGGTGAAGGTCACCGTGATGCCGCCATCGTTCGGATCAAGCGCGAGCAATGCCGGGTTGTAGCTCGGGATGCTTTGGCCGGTAATCACCGCCGTGCCGTTGTAGTAAAGCGTTCCGTTGGATGGCAGGCTGGAAATAACCACCGTGCCGGTGGTACCATCTTCGGGATCGGTGCCGCTCAAGGTTGCCACGGTGACCCTGTTGGCGGCACCCGGATTGAGTTGTGATGCCGCCGAAACCGGTGCGGCCGTCGGGATGCGGTCAATGCCGAAGTTGGCGTTGGTGACACCCGAGGTGGTGACGGCAAAGGCGAGCGTGCCATCAACGGCGCCATCATTGCCGGCACCCGCGCCGAGGTTTTCACCGGTATTCACATAACCTGCGGGGAGCGCTGCCACCGGTGCCGCGCTGCCCACCGTTCCCTGTGTGGTGCTGAGCACCAGGGTGTAATTCGTGTTCGGCGCAACCGTGCCGAAACCATAACTGCCATTGGCGGCCACCGCCACCACCTGGGCGACGTTGCCGCCGCTGATGAGGTTGGCATAGAGCAACCCATCGGCATTGGTGCCGGTGCCGTCCACAGTATTGACCGGCGTACCTAACAGGCCGTTCGCGTCGTCATAAACATTGCCGGCGATGCTGATCGCGGCGAATGGCATGTTCACCGTGGCGGGGGAGCTGGATTTGCCCGCGGCGTCAATCGCCGAATAGGTGAAACTCACCGTGAGGGAACCATCATTCGGGTCCAGCTTGAGCAGGTTCGCGTTGTAGTTGGTGAGGATCTGCCCGGGCGTGACGGCGGTGCCGTTGTAATAAAGCGTGCCGTTGTTAGGCAGGGTGTTGATTGTGAAAGTCGTCACCGAGGAGTCCTCGGGATCGGTGCCGATGAGGGCAGGCACGGCAACCACTGAGGAACCGCCCGGATTGATCGCGGAGGCGGCATTGATGGTGGTGGCGGTGGGCGGGCGTTCAATCCCGAAGTTGGCGCTGCTGACGCCGCTGGTGGCGACGGGCACCGTGAGGATGCCATCGACGGTGCCGTCGCTTCCCGTTCCCGCACCGAGATGCTCGCCGATGTTCACCCACCCGGAGGGCAAGGCTGCGGCCGGTGCCGCGTTGCCAATCGTGCCCTGGGTGGTGCTCAACAACACGGTATATGTCGTATTCGCAATGACTGTGGCGAAAGTATAAGTGCCATCCACTGCGACGGCGACCACCTGCTCGACCGTCCCGGCGTTGACGAGATTGGCATACAGCGTGCCATCCGCATTGGTAGGCGTGCCGTTCACGGTGTTGTCGGTGAGGCCGTTGGCATCGTCAAAGACTTGGCCGCTGATGGCTGCCGAGCCGCTGTTGAAGGGCATCGTCACCGATGCTGGCACGGATTCCTTTCCGGCCGCGTCCACAACCGCGAAGTTGAAACTAACGGTCACATTGCCAGTAGCCGGATCCACGGTGAGCAGTGCGGGATCAAAGCTGGTGATGGTCTGACCAGCGCTCACCGCAGTGCCGTTGTAATAGAGAGTGCCGTGGCTCGGCAGGGTCTTGATGATGAAAGTGGTCACCGATCCGTCTTCGGGATCACTGCCGCTCAAGGTAGCCACCGCGACCGTAATCGTGCCACCCGGATTGACTTGGGCGGCGGCGGAAACGGAATTTGCCGACGGGAGACGCTCGATACCGAAGTTCGCATTGCTCACGCTGCTGGTGGTCACGGCCACGGCGAGGCTGCCGTCTGGTGTGCCATCGCTGCCGGCAGCCGCACCGACATGCTCGCCCGTATCGACCCAGCCGGATGGCAACGCCGCTGCCGGAGCCGCATTGCCCACGGTCCCCTGCGTGGTGGACAACACAACCGTATAACTGGTGTTAGGTGCCACCGTTCCGAAAGTATAAGTGCCGCTCGATGCCACCGCGACGGCTTGCACGACATTGCTGCTATCCACCAGGTTCGCATACAACGTGCCACCCGCGTAGGTGCCGGTACCGTTGACGATGTTATCGGTCAGGCCATTCGCATCATCATAGACATTACCGGAAATTCCGATCGCCGTGAACGGCATGCTAGCAGACGCCGGGGCGGAAGTCTTGCCTGCCGCGTCCGTCACCGCGAATGTGAAGCTCACAGTGATGTTCCCGTCGTTGGGATCAAGCGTCAGTAACGATGCGTTGAAGCTCGCGATGCTCTGGCCTGCGGTCACCGCCGTACCGCTGTAATACAACGTTCCGTTGGATGGCAACGTGCTGATGACGACCGTGCCGGTCGCACCATCTTCCGGATCGGTGCCGCCGAGAGCCGGCACGGTGACCCTGTTGGTGCCGCCCGGATTGAGTTGGGAAGATGCAGAAACCGGGGTGGCCGTCGGGGGTTGCTCGATTCCGAAGTTCACATTGGTCACACTGGAGGTGGTTACCACAACGGCAAGGATGCCATCCGTCGTGTCGTCGCTGCCAATGCCCGTGCCGATGTTTTCACCGGTATTGACATATCCGGACGGCAACGTCGCGGCAGGTGCTGTCGCACCGGTGGTGCCCTGCGTGGTGGACAGTACCACGGTATAGCTGGCGTTCGGCACCACCGTGCCGAAGTTATATGAGCCGTTCGCCGCGACCGCCACGGCTTGCACGACCTTGTTGGCGCCATCGACCAGATTGGCATACAGCGTCCCGCCCGCGTTGGTGCCGACGCCGTTGACCGTGTTGTCGGTGAATCCATTCGCATCGTCATAGACCACCCCGGCGATGCCGACCGCCGTGAATGGCATGCTGACAGACGCCGGTGACGAGTTCTTGCCAGCCGCGTCGGTCACGGCGTAGGTAAAGCTCACCGTGATGCTGCCATCGTTGGGATCAAGCGTCAGGAGCGACGCGTTGTAGCCCGTGATGCTTTGACCAAGCGTCACTGCGGTGCCGCTATAATACAGCGTGCCATTCGAGGGTAGCGTGCTGATGACCACCGTGCTGGTTGTGCCGTCTTCCGGGTCGGTGCCGCTGAGTGCCGGCACCACTACCTTGGTCGTGCCCGCAGGGTTCAGTTGTGAGCTTGCCACAACCACGGCAGCCGTTGGCGTCCGGTCGATTCCGAAATTCGCATTGCTCACGCTGTTGGTGGTCACCGCAACAGTGAGACTGCCGTCCGGCGTGCCGTCGCTACCGGTTCCCGCACCGAGGTTTTCCCCCGTATTGACATATCCGGATGGCAGTTCCGCGGCGGGCGCCACGCCCCCGATCAAACCCTGGGTGGTGCTCAGCACCACGGAATAATTCGCATTCGGAGCCACCCTGCTGAAAGCATAACTTCCGTCCACGGCCACCAGCACCGATTGCAGCACCAGGTTGCTGCCATTGACCAAGTTCGCATAAAGCGTGCCGGCGGCGTTGGTGCCGGTGCCATTGACCGTGCTGTCAGTCAAGCCATTGGCATCATTATACACGTTGCCAGTGATGCTGATGTCGGTGAACGGCATGGTGACCGTCACCGCCACCGACTTGATGCCGGCGAGATCCTGCACCGAGTAGGTGAAGCTCACGGTGAGGCTGCCGTCGTTCGGATCGAGCGCCAACAACGAGGCATTGTAACTCGGAATGACCTGGCCCTGCGTCACCGCGGATCCGTTGTAATAAAGCGTGCCATTGGGTGGCAGGGTTTGGATCACCACCGTGGTGGTCGTGGTATCCTCAGGGTCCGTACCGCTCAAGGCCGGCACCAACACCTTGGTCGTGCTGCCGGGATTCACCTGTGCCGCCGCCGTCACCGCATTGGCGGTTGGTTTTTGCTCGATACCGAAGTTCACATTGCTCACGCTGGCGGTCCCGACGGTCACTGCAACGCTGCCGTCCACGGTCCCGTCATTGCCCACGCCGGTGCCGACAAACTCGCCGGTGTTAACCCAGCCAGAGGGCAGGGCCGCCGCAGGTACGGTACCACTGGCCACATAGGTCGTGCTAAGCCGCACCGTGTAACTCCCCGCTGCGACGGTGCTCGGGAAAAGATAACTTCCGTCCGCCCCCACCGTGGTACGCTGCGAGATGGTGGTGCCGCTGACAAGATAAGCGTAGAGTGTGGTGCCCGCATTGGTGCCGGTGCCATTGACCATACTGTCGGTCAAACCGTTGGCATCGTCATAGACATTGCCGCTGACACTGATACCCGTGAGCGGCATGGTCACGGTGGCCGCAGGCGAACTCTTGCCCGCCGCGTCGGTAACCGCATAGGTGAACGTCACCGTAATGCCTCCAGTGCCGGCGCCGGTCGGATCAACGGTCAGCAGCGTTGGGTTGAAGCTGGCAATACTTTGGTTCAAGGTTACCGCCGTGCCGTTGTAATAGAGCGTGCCGTTGGTGCCCAGGGCTGTGATGACCACCGTGCTGGTAGTGCCATCTTCCGGGTCAGTACCGCTGAGCGCGGGCACGGTCACCCGGGTTGTGCCGCCTGGATTGGGTTGTGAGGGTGCGCTCACCGTATTGGCCGTCGGCAACCGGTCGATCCCAAACTTCGCGGTGGTCACGTTGGCAGTGGTCACGGCAACCGCGAGGATGCCATTGACCGTGCCGTCGTAGCCGGTCCCGGATCCGAGGAACTCGCCGGTGTTGACATATCCGGACGGCAAGGCGGCGGTGGGTGCCGTGCTGCCGACCGTGCCGGCGGTGGTGCTCAAGACCACGGTGTAATTCCGGCTGGTGCCGCTCGACGCGACCGAGCCGAAGCTATAGGTTCCGTCCGCCGCCACCGCCACGACTTCCGCCACGTTGTTGGAACTGTTGACCAGGTTGGCATATAACACTCCGCCCGCATTGGTGCCGGTGCCGTCAACGGTATTTGTCGGCGTGCCGAGCAAGCCGTTGGCGTCGTCATAAACATTGCCGCCGATGCTGATATAGGTCGATTGCGCGGTGAACGTCATGGTGACTGCCGCCGTGGTGGAGGATTCCACGCCCGCCGCATCGACCACGGAATAGTTGAATGTCACCGTGGCCGCGCCGTTTGCGGTGGGATCCACCGTCAACAGGGACGGGGTATATCCCGCAATCGTCTGCCCTACGGTGACGGCGACATTGTCATAATACAAGACGCCGTTGGTCGGCAACGTCTTGATGATCATGGTGGTCACCGGACTGCCTTCCGGATCGGTACCGCTCAGCGTGGGCACCGTGACCTTGGTCGTGCCGCCCGGATTGGCCGGAGAAGATGAAACCGCATTGGGAACCGCGCGCTGGTCGATACCAAAGTTGGCATTGCTGACGTCGCTGGCCCCGACGGTCACCGCGAGAATGCCATTGACCGTGCCATCACTACCCGTTCCGCTGCCGAGGAATTCCCCGGTGTTCACCCAACCTGCGGGCAACGCGGCGGCCGGCGGCGCCGCGCCGACAGTGCCTGCGGTCGTGCTCAGCACCACCGTATAGTTGTTAGGAGTGACGTTCGGGAAAGTATAAGTTCCGCCCGCCGCCACGGTCACGGATTTGACGACCACGTTGCTGGAGTTGACCAGGATCGCATTGAGCGAGCCGGCGGCGTTGGTACCGGTGCCGTCCACGGTATTGACCGGTGTGCCGAGCAAGCCGTTGGCATCGTCATAGACATTGCCGCTGACCGACGGATATTGATAACCGAAGTTGCTCGTCGTGTTGTCCATGGCCAAGGTGGTCAACGTGACGGTGGTCTTGTTATCCTTGGTGGCGTCAGGATCGGCGACCTGCTTGGTGAGATAGTCCGGCAGGGTGGAGGCATCAACCACCACGGTGTAGGTGGTGCGGGCGAGGTTGTAGAGTTGGTAGGTGCCGGTGGAATCGGTGACCGCGAACGGTTCGCCCGCGTCCCGCACGCCGTTGTTGTTCAGGTCGGCAAAGACGGTCACGTTGGCGATTCCTTCGCCGCTGTCCGGCAGGCCATTATTGTTCTTATCTTGGAAAATCCTGCTGCCGATGGTTCCCGCTAGGGTGGTGATGGACGCGGTGCTGTTCACCGGGGGCAACGAATTTCCGCTCGCATCCACGGCATAGGAAACGTCTGCCGTGTTAGCGGCCGGTGCCGCCGCGCCGTTGACCAGCATCGTCACATCGATGGTCTTGGAGGCGTTGATTGCCAAGGGTCCGACGTTGTTCCATAACAATGATCCGCTGCCGCTGGAGTCCGGCGCAATCGTGGCCGAGACAAACTGGAATGACCGGCCGCTGAAGGTATCCGTCACGGGCAAGGTGGTGACCGCCGTGGTGCCGTCGTTGGCAATCAGGAGCCGGAACGTGACATTGTCACCTTTGTATGCAGGCCCGCTCGGCGGAGTCAGCAAGGTCTTGATGATGGTCACGTGCGGACTGTCGATCGCCACGTTGGCCGTTGACGGTCCGGCGGTGGCGGTGCCGCCCGCCGATGCCGAATTGGCTGCGGTTCCGGTGGCGATCGCCTTGAAGGTCACTTGGATGTTGACCATTTGCCCGGATGTCAGCGGGCCGACATTGGTCCAGCTCAGGGTACCCGTGCCGGTCGAACTGGGCGTGACGCTGGCGCTGACATATTGCAGTTTTACACTATCAAAACTATCGCTAACCGAAACCGTGGGCAACGACAAGGAACCGGTGTTCGCCACCTGGATGTTGTACACGACCGCGCCGTTGAGCAGGGTACTGCCGGACGTGGGACTCACCAGGGATTTGTAGATGCTCACGCTGGTGGTGGAGGCCGTGGCGATGACCGCGTTGGCGGAGGACGTGTCCGTGGCATCCACCGCGTCCACATAGGTCACCAGCAGGCTGGCACCGGCCACGATGTTGAGCGCGTTGTTGCCTTGGGTGACCGTGTTGGTGTTGACCGTGATCGGGCCGCTGCGGAAGATCCCGGTGTTCACCCCGGTTTCCGTTAGAGTGACGGTTTCGCGGTCTCCGGTGCTGGTGGTGACCACGGCCGTGATCGTCTGGACGGTCAACGGATCGGTGTTTTTATCACCGTCGATCACCTGCACATAGGCCGGTCCGCTGGTGGTATAACTGGTGAGCGTGTTGCCCGAGGCGTCGGTGAAGGTGGTGGTGCTCGGTGTGCCGAGGTCTTGCTGGGAAACCTGGAGTGGAGTGGTCGAGGTCGCACTGATCCCTTCAGTGCCTTCATTGGCTTTCACCGTGATCGAATAGCCGCCAAGGCTTGGCCCCGCAGTCCACGGATACTCATACGTCTTGCTGCTGGCGGTGCTGGCCACGGTGGAGGTGAGGTTGGCCGAAGCCGTGCCGCCGGAAGGATTGGTGATGGTGACATCGAGGCTCGAGATGTCATAGGCACCGAAGGGATCGCTCGCGGTGGCACGGAAATAGGCCTTTTTGCCGTTGTTGACGCCGCTGATCAGCGAGCCGCCCGGATAGGGCGCGTCATAGATACCATAAGAATCCACCGTGATCACCGTGGAAGTCGGCAGGCTGATCGCGGATGGTTTGGTGGTGCTGTCATAATCGATGGCGAAACTCACGCCGCTTTGGCCGTTGGCAATGTCCAGATAGATAAATTCGCCAATCGCCACGGTGGTGGCCGAAGCGAGCGATCCGGACCATGTCAGCGTGCCCGTCGGCGAGGTGCCCGCGTAGGTGGGACTGGTGAGCGTGGCGAAGGTGGTGGCGCCCGCGTAGGTCGTGCCCTTCTTGAGCGTGGCGGTCACGGCGGGCGTGGCGGGCATGGTGCCGGTGATTCCTGATAGATAAGTGGTCAGCCCGATGGTGCCGCCCGCCGGCATGGTGAAGGCCTTGGCCATCGCCGGAGCCTGGGTGAAGGTGACCGGTGTGCTGGCGGATGTGGCGGGTTTCAACGACACCCCGCCGGCGCAGCTTCGCAAGCTGCTCCTGGTGCCGCTTCCGGTCCAGGTCAAGGTGACGGTGGCGGTGCCTGCGGTGGACGATTGGGCCGCGCCCGCGGTATCGGTGAACGGTCTTGCCGACCAGAGTCCGGCAGGCGTGTAGACGGCTGTCGATCTGCCATCCACCACACCGAACACCGTCTGACCGGTGCCGGAGGCGACGGCTACCGAAATGTTGGCAGTGGTCGAAGTGCCGGATGCATAGATGCCCAATGGCGTGGTTTGATGCACGCCCGCATAGGTGACTGCACCCACCACGGCACCAGCAGTCAAGGCGGCGCTCCAAGTGACGGACAAGGAGTTGGCACCCGTTGGCGGATTGAGCAAGCGATAAATATACATGCGCCCGGATCCGGAGTTGGTGGTGGCGGTGGTTCCCACCTGGGTCAGCGTCTGGCCACCATAGGTGACGCCGGTGGCTGAAACCGTCTGGCTGTCATGGTTCCGATAAGATATTCCGACCATCAGGATCCGGTTGCTGCCAGTGGTGCCCGAGTTATAGCTATATGACAAGCTGGAGGCGCTTTGGGTTGCGTTGGCTGACGCCGCGGCACCCACCACGGTGATGGTGGAGGAGCCGGCAGTTAGAGCAGCCGTGGTGGTGGTCGTGCCATCGGCGGTGGCCACCGGATCCGCGCGGTCCAAAGCCTGGCTCGGATCGCTCAGATAGAGTTTTTTCACGGGGGTGGCGGCGACGACCGATGCGGTCGCGCTGGCGGTGAGGCCGGTCACCGAGTTGGTATAACTCGCGGTGAGGCCGTTGCCGGGCAGCGCGTAGAGCGTGCCATCCTGCACGCCGGAGCCGGAGGTGGTGGACGATGGCAGTTGGGAGGCATTGGTGAAGATTCCGGTATTGACACCCGTTTCGGTGAGCGTAACCGTTTGCATATCTCCGGTGGTGGGGTCCTGCACGAGAACGGTGACGGTTTGGATCGTGGTGGCGCTGGTGTTGGCCGCCGCGTCGGTGAGTTTCAGATAGATCCCGCCATTGGCCGGATAGGTGGCAACCGTGGTCCCGCCCGTATCGGTGAACACCACACTGGGAGGAGTCGCCCCGGCGGGCACGGTGGTGGTGGTGGTGGCCGTGATCGCCTGACCGCCGGCCGTGGTGGTGGCCAGGTTGACGATGGAGGTGGTGCCCACATTGACCGTGACCCGGTATTTCACTTCGCTATAAGATCCCGGAGCAATGGTGGCCAAGGTATATCCCGTTTCATCCACCGGGAACTTGGTGGCCGGCAGGGTGTTGTCCGCCACCGCCGCGCTGTTCACCGTGGTGCTTGCCGCCACATAGGTCACGGTGGCTGGCAAGGTGTCGAGCACAATGGTGTTGTCGAGATCGACCACCCCCTCGTTGGCGACGCGGATGGTGTATTCCAAGGTATCGCCCGGATCGATCTGGCCGTTGCTGTTGGCATCGACCACGAGTTTGGCGGTCTTGGTCATGGCCGGCTGGGGGAACGGCACGATGGTGGTGCCGAGATCCAGATAGGGACTACCCGGCCCGGCCTTGGAGGGATCCTCGCCCCACGCGGAAGCCAGGCGGGTGCCGTCGGTGGTGAAAATCCGGGCCCCGGTCATGTCATTGTCGGCGGTGTCATAGACCCGGATCGACTGCCATTTGGCCACCGTGTAGGAAATATCATATTTGGCATTGTTAGGTGCGGTGTTGGCCCCGCTGGCGAGGTTGCCGGAATAGTTGACATAGACCGTGGTATTGGCGGTGGGGGTGACCCACACCGGGCTGCCGTTCTGATCGGGCTTGGTATTGGAGCCGGTGGTGTCCGAGCCGGGTCCCCACGGCACGATGAGGCCGGTGGTGAGGTAGCCCTCGGGCAGCAGCGCGTAGCCCCAGTCATGGGTCTGGTTGGAAGACGCGGCGGCACCGCTGTCGTTGGTTCCAACGGCATAAAACAACTCGCCGGCGGCGGTATAGAAATGGCCGCCGGAATTCATCGGCATCGTGAACTGATAGGTGCCGTTGGCGGGCACGCTGAAGGTTCCGGTGCCGCTGGCCGTCTCGTAGGTGACCGTGATGGACGCGACGTTCGGGTTGTAGAGGAAAATGTTATGGGTTTCGGAGGCCAGCGTGGTGCCCACCGGCGCATAATAACTCGCGCCCCAGAGGTTCGTCGGCCGGATCGCGAAGGTGCGGCTTTCATAGGTTGAGCCGATGTCCCCGGTCAACTCCTGGACTTGGACGGGTTTGGTCGCCGTGACCGTGGCACCGGCCCTGACTCCGCCGTTGACAAACATGGAATCGCCGAGATTGAGGATCTTGGTGACATCGACCGTGCCATTGCCATCGGAATCCACTTGAACGGTCGTGTTGTCCTGGGAAGCGATGATATGCAGGGAGGAATACTCGAACAATTGCGCGGCGCTGTCGGTGGTGGTTCCCACCGGGATCTTGAAGGCGGTGCCGTATTTCCGGGTGTCATAGACTTCCGAGGCGGTGCAGAGCACGGTACCCGGAACCGTGGCCCACGCGGCGCGGGTCACGGCGATGGCGGCGGTCGCCGCGATGCGGTCGCGGCCATCGTAGGCCAGGGTCGCGGCGCTGCGCGGCAGGTTGACGGCATTCTGCAACTTGATCACCGCGCCGGCGGGCAGAATATTGGTTGGATAGCCGGGGGGCTGGCCGTGCGCCGGATTGCCGTCGCCCCAGATTTGGGTGTTGGTTTGGGTGGGATTGGCCAAATCCGCCTCATAGCCGTCCTCCCATTGGTCGAATACGATGATGGTTCCGGCGGTCGGCACCACGATGGAGATGGTGGACTTGATCTGGTTGCCCACGGCGGTTCCGCTCGTGTTGATCGCCTTGAGTGACGTCTGGAGATCCGTTTCAGGAAATGGCACGAAAAATGTTTGCTTCATGGTCGGCAGGGCCGCCGCCGGCAACTGGGACAGCAACAGGGCAAGGGCCACCAGCCGACCCGCGAGGAGGATCGAATGCGGCGAGGCTCCTTGAAGGCAGGCAATGGGATTCTTGATTTTCATGGGACAAAGGGCTATGGCAACCGGTAGCCAGTTGCCCGAACCATGCAATGACGGCGGCAAATAGCTGCGTTGGGGAAGCCAACGCGGAGAATGTCTAACATTCCCCCCAGCACAAGACATTTTTCAAATAATATTTTCAAGACCGGGAGGTGTCCGGGTTCACCGGCGGTTGTGCCGGCCACTGCGGCGGGGATGGTCCCGCCGGGCATGCGCGTCAAGTTAAGGGAAATGTGATCCCTGTTACCGACAGTGACCCGCAACAGCAGTCCCTAACAGGACATCCTGCGGTCCGATCGGACCGCAGGATGTCCAGGTAGGGTGGGGATTGTGACGAGGTTGAGCGTAAATTCGCGAGGAACTTACCGGTACAAGGCGTCAGGTCCTTAACTTGGCGGGCATGGTCCCGCCGGGGGCCTCGCCATGATGGTTGCGGGCACCGCCAAAGTCCGGCCATGCACGGGTCTGGCGGCCTTCGTTGCGCATGAAGTCGGCGACGATTTTGCCCGAAGTCAGCGCCGCCCGCCCGCTTGATGCAGGAGCCGGACCGGAACAAGGCACCGGGCGGCCTGTTCACCAGCGGGTGGGGGACATTAGGCGGATCACGGCTGTGGCGCCCGGTAGATTTTCGGGACGAAGTCGGGCGGGGTCTTCATTTCAAACAAGTCCTCGCCCACCTGCACCAGGTGCCAGCCATGCGCCAACACCGCTTGCCGGGCTGCCGCACTGCCCTCCACATAAGCCACCATGCCCTGGAACTCCTTCTCCCGATGCTCCGGCATCCAGTGGAAAAGGCTGTCCATTTTCCGCTTCATCTGCTCGATGGTCGCCAGGTCCAGACTGCTCTTGACCTCCACCATCATCCCTTGGCTCGTCTCGCCATTGCGATAGGCCAAGACATCGTACTCCTGACTCTCCCCGCCTTTGACCACCGAAAACCGGGGGGTGACCGCCTCCATGCCAAACTCTGTCCGCAGGATGCGCTCGATGGAAGAAAAGGCCAGCCCTTCCGCGAAAGCCCCGAATTTGTTCCCCAGCCCGCCAATCTGCTTGCCAAGTTCCTTGAGCTGGCGGTCCGTCTCCTTTACAATGCGGTCCGTCTCCCGTTGGGAGATCGCGGTGGATTCGATGAATTGCTTGAGTTCGACGGTGGACATGCCGGATGTTCGCACCCACCCGCGGCCTTGTCAAGGGGGGCACGGCTGGACGGGTCGGCCGTCCGTTGTCCGTGGTCCTGAAATTTGGGAATGGAAACCGCGGATAAGATTTGGGGAGGGTTGCGTAAAAAAGGTGATGCACCTGAAAGAGTTATACCGTCTTCACAGATAATTGAGAATCTGAAATCCGCAGTTCTCAACATGCTGTCCGGCAAAGAACCTGGCGGGCGGGTGTGGAACCGGAAATTCGCCCGTCCGGTTCTGAGGGAGCGCGGACCTGCTGTCCGCATGCCCATGGTGAGAGCAAGGGAAGACTGCAAGGCTTCCGCTTCCGCGTCCCATGGGCATGGTGGGCGAGACGCCAAATGCTGTCCACTTAGCAAATCATGACAATGGTATCGCGTTTTCTGGTGGTGGGTTTGGTGCCCTGCTTTCGGACCGTGAATTTGGGCCGCCGCTTCTGCTTGATACATCGTTGGGTGCTGCGTCCGCGACTGCTGCTGGTTTTGGTATTGCCGATGTCCTCGCGCATCCTCGCGAATACGGCGGCTCTGGCCTCAGGGGGAAAATGACAGGACCGGGCCTGCCTGCGTGGATCTGATGATTTGGATGCTGTCCTCGTAGCTCAGCTTGTCCGGGTCAATCTTTTGGTCCAGAGCCGCCTGGGCCATCATTTTGCGCACCAGGTAGTGGGCCAGGATCATGCCCCAGAATTCCTGCCTGACCAGTTCGGGCTTCTTGCTGCGCAGTGTGATTCTGTCCTTGCGCAGGATGGTTTTGGTTTCCTTGATCGTGATCTCGATCTCCCAACGCTGGGGATAAAGAGCAGCGAGTTCCCTGGCGCTGGCCTGCGCCGGATCCAGAATCGTGGTGATGAGTCGGTAGACCTCGTCTTGAAAGCCGGTCGCACCCGGATCCTTGATCCGGTATTCGATTACCCTCACGATGAGCGCCTCGCGACCCTTGCGCCGTTGGTCATCCGGCAGCCATTCGGCCAGCCAGGAGCCATCGGGAAGATTCTTGTCGCATTCCTCGACGACAGCCCGGACCGCCGGGAGGGGGTAACACAGCGACAGCACCCCGACGCTAAGATGTTCGATGGCAGCCGCGGACAGCCGGGTTCAACGGGATGGAATGATCTAACGCGCGGCTTGGCGGCGGGCAGCATGCCAGCGGCACAGTGGTCCGGGCATCCTGCCTACCCGTGCATCGACCAAACCAACTGAACCGGATTGGGCACCCGCCCCTACTTCCGGCACTTGTTGAGCAAGCCGGCGAGGAACCAGGTGATCTGGGCGAGCGCATCGCAGTGGATCGAGGCCTCCAGCGCGGCGAGATCGCGGCGGCTTTCCTCCAACAAGGCGAGCGCAGTATCGACGGCGCTTTCGATGGACCCTTCATATTCGGCGATGCCGACGAGCACCGGCAGATCCAGCGGTTCCTGATCGAGGATGCGTTTGTTGAGCTTGGTACGCTGGGATTCGGACGCGGCTTCCAGCAGGTTGAGGATGGGCAGGGTGAGTTTGCCCTTGGCCAAATCCGTGCGCAAGGTCTTGCCGACGACTTCCTCGGCTCCCACCAGATCGAGGCAATCGTCATAGATCTGATAGGCAGTGCCGAGCTTCATGCCATACCTGTAGAGCCTGGCCTCGGTGTTGGCATCGACGCCGGAGAGGTTGCCGGCGAGGCCGGTGGCGGCGGCAAAGAGGACCCCGGTTTTCATTTCAATGATGCGGAAATAATCCTCCTTGGAGAGCGAGAGGTCGAAGCGGCGCTGGGTCTGGATCATTTCGCCCTGGCAGACTTCGCGGGCGGAATTGCCGACCTTGCGGCAGATGTCGATGCTGTTGAAATCGGTGGCCAGCGTCAGGGCATGGGAAAACAGGGCATCACCGAGCAATACCGAGAGGGCATTGCCCCATTTGGCATTGGCGGTGGGGACCATGCGGCGGGTGTTGGCACCATCCATGATGTCGTCATGGACCAGGGTGGCCATGTGGATGAGTTCCAGAATGACGCCGATCTTGAGGTGTCGGTCATTGACGCCGCCGGTGGCCCCACCGGCGAGAATGGCCAGGGCGGGGCGGATGCGCTTGCCGGAGGTGTTGCAGACGTAATCGACGTAGGGCTCAACGGCAGGATCAAAGGCACGGATTTGCTCACGAATGGAGACCTCGACCCGCTCGAGTTCCGGGCGGACGAGATCGAAAGGGAACAGATCGCTGCGAGCGGGCGTGGTGGGTCTGGCGGCCATGGGGGTGCGTCGGCCCCAGCATTCACCGAAGCGGGCAGTTCCGCAACCCCGATATTCAAACCGGGGCAAGAATTGGCGGCAGGCGGAGGGTCGGCGGCGCCGGAATGAACCACCCGGAAAATTTTTTTTCACTGCCGGGGCGATTGTACTTGCGTGCGGAGGCGGCTGGCCTAGGCTAAATGCCGCTATGAAAATTCGTTCATTTTGGGTGGTCATTCCGGCAGTGGTTTTCACGTTCGGCGCATGCGGCAAGAAGGCAGAACCGGTCAAACCGGGTGAGGCCTCGACGCCAAGCGCAGTGAGTTCGGGTGAGTCAACCCCGGCAGCCCCGGCAGCTCCCGGAGCCCCTGCGGCACCAGTAACCCCGGCCGTACCGGTGGCCAGCGCGGCGGCTGGAACTCCCGCCGCTCCGGCCGCCCCGGCAACGCCGGTGGCCCTGGAATTCAAGGCGTTAAGTCCCGATGAGCGTGCCGCCAAGCTCGGGTTTGTGCGCTACTTGCCGCAGGACACCGAGTCGGTGATTGCGATCTACAACGGCAACAAGATCGCTGATCGGACCAAGGAAATGAAGTTCTGGAAGGTGATTGAAGAGGGTATCGGGGGAGTTTTTGGCATGCGCATGGGGCAGCCGATGCCGCCAGAGGAAGGGTTTGGCAGGGATGCCGCACCGATGGATGAGGATTTCGCCATCCCGGAGGGCGAGCAGGAAAAGGCGGCACCCGCTGCGGAAAAACCTCGGGACGCGGCCACCGCTGCGGCCGCCGAGCCAGACGACGCCGCTGACGACGCCGCTGACGACGCACCGGTGATGGAGCCGGCAGGCGAGGGGATGCCTGATTCGCCTGCCCCGGGCGATCTGCTCGGCCTCGAAGTGACGGTTGCCGTTGGCAAGTCGGCTGGCGAGCAATTGACCAATCTGGCCACGCTGAGCAACCGCCTCAGCTACTTCCAAGTGCGGGGCCTGACCAGGGCCTTGGTGGCCGCCGCCAAGGCCGGTGAACTCTCCGGCATCGAATCAGCCATGAATGACCAGTTCGGCGAAGAGCTGGCCAAGAACATGATCAACGATCCGGAATCCGGCATCGGCCTCCTCGAACGCTCCAAGATGCCACCGCTCTATGTGGCTTTCCGCACCGACAAGGCCAAGCAGGAAAGCGTGGCCTTGGCAGTGACCTCGTTCTTGGGAAACATGGGGGGGGCCGGTGAGGTGGTGGAAGCCGTGGACTTTGAAAATGCGGGGGCCAAGTTCAGCGGCTTCAAGCTGGTTGGCACCAAAGTGGCGGAGCAGATGGCGTCTGAGCGCGAACAGATGGAAGCGATGCTCGGAGCCGAGTCCGTTGACAAGCTGCTCGCTGCCATTGCCAAGAAGGACCTCGTGGTTGCCTCCGGCACGCTGGGCGAGTATGTCGTGGTGTTCATTGGCACTTCCGAGAAGGATTGCGGCCTGGTGAACGAGCTGAGCCAGTCCCTGATCGGCGGCCCCGCCCTGGCTTTCGCTGATGCCTATGCGGCCAAGGACTTGGCGGCCCTGGTCTTTGGCAATGACAGTATCGCCAAGGCGATCAGCAGTGCTCAGGGTGGGCTTGCCACCTACACCGGCGGTCTGCGCGATGGCCTGGCCGGCGAGGACGGGCTGGGTGACACCCGCGATCTGGAAGCCTTGCTGCAAATGGTGGCCGACCGCGAAGCCGCGCTGCGCAAGCTCGGTGGCATGGCAGCGACCGGCACCGTGGCGTTCTTCGAGGATGGGCTCAAGGTCGAGTCATTCGGCGGCTATGATCCGGGGGCTGTCGATTGGAAGACTCCCGCCAAGCTGGGGCACCTCGGGGAGGCGCCGGACGTGGCGTTTTTCGCCAACATGACCTCCGATGCCGCCTATGACGAAAAGGCCCGCGCCTACTTTGAAGCGTTGGTGGAAACCGCCTACGCCACGGCCATGAGAATTTCGGAACTGCCCATGGAGGAGGAGCAAATGAAGGAGTTCAAGGCCATGGCCACCATGTTCAACGAGAAGTTCCGCGGCGATGCCGTCGCCCTGTGGGATGCCCTCAAAGGCGATCTCGCCGCCGGCCTCGGCCAGGAAACCGCCATCATCGTCGATCTCAAGGGCACGGTGCCAGCCATCCCCGGCATCCCGCAGTTGCTCGTTGACAAGGGCCGGTTCCCGCGGGCCACCGTGCTGGCCCCGGTGACCGACCGCACGAAGCTGGCATCGTCCTGGACGAAGATGAACGAGGTCTGCACCAGATTGCTGGCCAAGGTGAGCGAAGTGGCGGGCAAGGAGATCCCGATGCAGCGGCCGATGAGTTCGGAAAAGGACGGCTACACGACGTGGTACCTGTCCTACGCCTTCCTCAACGATGATTTCGTCCCGTCGGTGACCGTGGGTGACAAGTGGTTTGCCGCCTCCACCTCGAAGAACCGCGCGCTGGACTTGCTCGGCAATGCCGACAAGGGCACGGCGCCAGGCCGCACCGGGCTGTGGCTCAAGATGGACTTCAAGGCGATGCGGGAATGCGCCGCCGAAACCCTCAAACTGCTCGATGAAAACGCCGTCGCCGTCTTTGGCGAGGACAGCCCGCAACTCGAACAATTCAAGGCCAGCAAGGACATGCGTGACAAGCTCCTCGACGCGATGGGCGAACTGGATTCGCTCACCGTCCACAGTCGGCGTGAGGGCACGGCACTGCGTGGCAGCATCCATTTCAAAACCCGCTGAAGATTTCCGCTGGCCCATCCTGACTTATCGTGATGAAATCCCGCCGCAGGACTAATATCCGGCGGCCCTCGTTCGTTCCACTGCGATGCCAACCCAACAAAAATTCAATACCGTCGCCGTGCCGGTGGTTGCTGAGAACTCCCAGGTAGAGGCGCTGGTGGCACATCAGCGCAGGCAGGAGTTCATCCAGTCGCTGGTCGTTGCCCTCATCACGGTGGGTTTGATGTGTGTGGTGTTGTGGTTGATTGTCATCCTGCCTTTGTTCAAGGAAACTCCGGTGATCGTCACCTATCAGGAACCGCCGCCACCCAAAGAGGACCCCCATGATCGACCGGACCTGGCCAGAGGGATGCGGCCCAAGCCTGCCAACTCCAGCTCCGCCAGAGCGCGGGTGCTCGCGGCGGCGGCGACCGGGCCCATCGCCGTGCCGATGCCGGAATTGCCCGATCCCACCGGCCCCTTCGGCATTGATGACGACTTCAACGCCGGCTTCGGGGCGGGCGATGGCGATGGCGACGGTGGCGGCGGGTCATCGTTCTTTGGTACCGCGCGGCCCGGCAAGCATGCGGTTTACATTGTGGATTTTTCCCTCTCGATGTCCTCGGATGTGGCCAAGGGCGGGACCCGCATCGAGGCACTCAAGAAGGAAATGGTGCGCTCCATCAAGGCCCTGAGCGAGAAGATGAACTTCACCGTGATTTTCTTCTCTCACAATGCCTGGAGCATTGATGCGCCGGGGGCCAATCCCGCCGATCGGGGGTGGAACGGGTTGGGCGCCACGCCGACGGTTGCCTGGTATCCGGCACTCCCCAAGGTGAAGGATGAATTCCTCGCCAAACTCCAGGGCATGCAGGCGCAGGGGAATACCAGTTGGTACCCGCCGCTCAAGATGGCCTTTGCCATGATGCCCCCGCCCGACACCGTGTATCTGCTCTCCGACGGCGAACCGCGCGACTACGATCAGGTGATGAACGAAATGAGCGAAATCAATCGTCACAAGGTGCCGGTGGACACCATCGCCTTCGAGCTGCCCGGCACCCCGGCCCGTTACATGAAGGACGTGGCCAAGGTCACCGGCGGCAATTTCACCATGGTTTACAAAGGCAAGCTCCTCAGCGGCAGCGCGGCGGATGACCTCACCAAATCCTCGTTTGACGGCAAGTAGCGACGGGCTCGCCATGACCATCGATCCCATCGGCGTGCTCCGCTCATGCTTCGGTGGGAAATTCGGCACGCCCCGCCAACCGGGGCTTTGCCCGAGCGCCTGGGGCACGCTGGTTTTTCATACGGCCTATCGCAGTGAGGAAGCCGTTCGCGGGCTCGATGGCTTTTCCCACCTGTGGCTCATCGTGGGCTTTCATCAAGCCCTCGCGCAGGGCTGGCATCCCACCGTCCGCCCGCCCCGCCTCGGCGGCAACCGGCGCCTCGGCGTGTTTGCCAGTCGCTCGCCGTTTCGACCCAATGGACTCGGGCTGTCGCTGGTCCGCCTGGAAGGGATCGATACCGCCGCCCCCGAGGCACCCGTCCTGCTCTTGGGCGGGCTGGATTTGATCGACGGCACCCCCGTCTTCGACATCAAGCCCTATCTGCCTTATGCGGAAGCCCCGGCAGAGGTTGCCGGCGGCTTCGCCCATGACGCCCCGCCGCGCTTGCCAGTGAGCGTCCACCGCAGCGCCTGCGCCGCCTTTGCCGACTTGCCGACCCGGGCCCAAACCCTGATCCGCGAGGCACTCTCCCTCGACCCCCGTCCGGCCACCCAAACCGATGACGACGCCCGTGTCTTCGGTGCCGACCTTGGCGGCTGCAACGTCCGCTTCACCATCGCCAACGGGCTTTGCCAAATCGTGGAAATCCATCGTGGCGGCGCTCGGTGACCGCCGCGGCCCCGGCCTCGCGCATCCCGTTCGCCACCGCGCCCACCGAGCGCCGCAACCATGCGACCATGCACAGCCCTGTTGGACTATTGGACTACGCCACGAAAGTAATCCATATTCACTTGGCTGCTCGCGGCCGCCAATTTCGGTGGTCTTGCCGCCATTGAGGCAACCGTCACAATGGCAGCATCGCGGAATCTTTGCAGTTGGATGTCGGTTTCCGAGATTTGCAGATCCGCAAGATATCGGCCATCTCGCCCGGATACATATATGATCTTGATGGGCAGAATATCCTGCGCTGAACCTCAGTGTGGCACTGCTCGCAGCGCCCCGGCTCGTCAAGAATCATCGGATGGAACATGCCGTCGGAAGCTCGCCGCTTAGGGCGTGCCATGGTCTCCTGGGAGAACGCTCTTTGCCTCGACCGGATTGCCTGCTGCGAACATCTGCTTCACCGACTCACGCATCAACACGATGATCGTGAACACGCCCAGCACCGTGCCAATCGGCGTGAATAGGCACTCGACTCCCGCCACCACCAGACAGAACAGGTAACGCTTCCGCCTCGCGAGGAAGTGGCCAGCCGCAAGCACGAAACCCGCCAAGGCCCATCCGACGGTGATGAACACCGCCGCGAAAATGACCAACATCCATCCGATGAAGACTGGCGGTGGTTCTCCCTTGCCCGCAAACTTTTCCGGCGCAAGAATCATAACCAGCCCGAAGATCAGGTGGAATATCGGCAACAGCGCGAACAAGCCGACCAACCCACCGACCACATAGTGGAAAATCGAAAGCAGCCTCACCTGGTCTTCATCCTGCGTCATCGTATCGTCCTTTCAGCCAAGGTCTTGGCGATGGCAGCAGCGTGGTTGGAAGCGCCGCCTTCGTCCACTGCCGCTGTCTCGTGTCGTTTTCATGGCCCGGCCCCTTGCCTATCACCCATTACCCATCCCGGCAAGACAATTTTCAGAAATGCTTGCCTGCCCCAGCCTTCGCCAAGCCCGGGCGACCCCGGCCGCTCCGCCAGCCTCTTCCAGCATGTTGCCTCGTCATCGTTTTGCCATCCTCTGCGTGAATCCACAATCCAACAGCCGGACCCGTCCGACCCGTCCGACCCGTCCGATTCTTCCGACCCGTCCGATGCTTCTCTCCCAGTGAAATACTCAGAAAAGGACACTCGGCATCAGGGGCACGCATCACACGACTGCTACATGCCGTTGTTAGCCGGCCCATGGTATCTGCGGTCTGCTACAATCCACAATCCACGATCCACGATCTGCCATCTCACCCACTGGGACTTCGTGACAGACGGAGGTGGAGATCCAAGCGGCGGTTTGCCGGACACGGCGCTGGTGGCAGGCGGGGCAGCGGCATGGCGAGTGAGGGTTGGGAATTGGCCCGGATGGCCTGATTGCAAGGGTTGGCGGTCGGTGGCGCGGACTGGCGAACAGGCTCTGGACTCCTTACCTCCGGGAGGTGAGCGTGACACTGCGTTAGGGATCGGCGGCGGGAGAGCCTAACAGGGAGTGGCGCATGGTCAGCGCCGTTCCCGGAAAGGTGATTCCCATTTCGTTGAGCTGCTCGAGGAGCGCGGTCAGGGTGCGCTCAACCACCGGGTGGGAGTCGCGAGGGATTTCGCCGCTCCCTTTGGCGGCGGATATTTTTCTAAGCAAACGCCAGATGGTGTGTCATACTCGGCGGAGTCGCTGATTGAGTGCGGGGTTAGCGGGCGAGTGCCGGCGACGCGCTGGACCGGCGGTTTGCCATCATCAATTATTCAGAACTTGTATGAACCACCACCTGCCCACCCTGTGCATGACCGTGCTGAGCTTTGGAATCCCGCTGGTTGCTCCGGCTGCTGAAATCCCGGCGGCGGCGGCGCAAGCCGTCAACGCGCTCGGCCTTGATCTGTTAGCCAAGGGTACCGAAACCAACGCCAACGCGCTGCTGTCGCCCTATTCCATCCAGTCCGCCTTGGCGATGACTTATGCCGGCGCGGCGGGAGACACCCGCACCCAGATGGCCAGGGTGTTGCATTATCCGGCGGACGAGGCGGCGGTGCACCAGTCCTTCAGCGGCTTGCAAAAGGCCCTCGAAGAGGTGGCGAAAACCACTGCGGAGCGCACCAAGAATGCCGCGCAAAGGGGCGGTCCGAGCGAGCCGATCCTGCTCACGGTGGCCAACCGCTTGTTTGGTCAGAAGGGTTACGAATTCCGTCAGGCCTTCCTGGGTTTGACCAAGGACAGTTACGGCGCGCCCCTGCAAATGATGGATTTCATCGGCAGTGCCGATCAGGAACGAATCAAGATCAACGGCTGGGTGGAGGAACAGACGCACCAGCGTATTTGCGACCTGATTCCCGCCAACGGCTTGACTGAGGACACCCGCTTGGTGCTGGTCAATGCCATCTACATGAAAGCCCCGTGGGCCGAGGAATTCCCGGATGGTGCCACGAAGCCGCTGCCGTTTCAAGTCAAGGGCACCGAAGCTCACAACGTGCCGACCATGTTCCGCCTGGGGCACCTGGGTTACGCCAAACGCGAGGGCTATCAGGCCATCACGGTTCCCTACGTTGGCGGCGACATGCAGTTGCTCGTGTTGCGGCCCGACGCCAAAGACGGACTGGCGGCAGTGGAAGCCAAGCTCACCCCGGAAATCCTGGGCGGCTTTGCCAATGCCGGCAGTGCCGAACTGAAACTCTATCTGCCCAAGTTCAAAATCGAGCCGCCCTTGTTCAAACTCGGCAAGGTGCTGCGCACGCTGGGCATGGCCAGCGCCTTCAACGAACCGAAAGGCAGCGCCAACTTCGACCGCATGGCCCCGCGCAAGCCCGACGATTATCTCTACATCTCGGAAGTGTTTCACAAGACCTTCCTGGCGCTCGACGAAAAGGGCACCGAGGCGGCCGCCGCCACCGCCGTGGCCATGATGCGAGCCACCGCCTTTATTGAGAAGCCCGAGCCGATAGAAGTGCGCGTGGACCGGCCGTTTCTCTTTGCGATCCAACATCGCCCGAGCGGCGCCTGCCTCTTCCTCGGCCGCATCACCGATCCCCGCTAGGTGCCACCCCCCGCCGAGTCCTGCGGGGACATTCGTGTCATATGAAGGCATGACTGCCAGGAATTTGCTTTTCCAAGAATTTCCTCAGACGGGCTCCAAGTGTTGGAAAGGTGCGCGAGAGCCCATCGACCGCGGGGCGCCCGATGGGCTGAGGTTGAGGTCAGGGCGCAGGCTTCGTGACCCAGACCATCGGTCTCACGGATGCCGCAGGCGCAAGAACAAGCCACCGCCGAAGGAGGTATCGACCTGAGCCTGAGATGCGATGGGGACAGGTGCTATGGCAGAGATTCTTCTCGCCATTTCACGGAGGGGTGGTAGGCTTTGGGCATGATTCCGCCATCCCGGCTTTCTCGATCCCGGATAGCTCCGGTACCGTGCCGGCGGCCGTTGAAGCGGCGCGGATGCGGGGGAGCTTGGGCCTGGTCTTGCTCAGGTTTCCGCTCCAACCACAGACTTCCTGACCTCAGCTTTGAATTGCCGCGGAATTGACCGACAATGCCGGAAAATGACATGGCACTCTTCCTTCCGACAAGCGTTGGGGTATGACGGCCCAAAACCACCACGGATTACGGGATTGCGCAGATTACACGGATTGAAGAAATGCCTTATGTAATTCGTCGGACCGAAGCATCAGTCGTTTATTTCTCCCGATCCATCCCCCCATGTCCCGCCTTCATCCCATCCCTAATTCTTAATCCGTGCAATCCGTGTAATCCTCTTCATCCGTGGTCATCTTCGTCCCGCATTACCATTCAAGCCCGGGAACCGCGCGCAAATGTGCCAAGTCATTTTCCACCGAGATCAGGAACTGTGAACAGGGATCACATTTCCCTTAACTTGACGCGCATGCCCACCGGGGTTGCGTCACGAAGCCCAGGGTTGCGGCTGCGCCGCTCCCCTGGGTTGCCCGCACGTTCCCAAACGATCCGAGACGACGAATCCGCCCACGAGGGAACCAGATTGAAAACCGCGGATTACGCGGGCACGGGGCGCTGATCGCGCCGGAATTTCGCTTTCGCCCGGGGCTTTGTCACAGGCACGCCAGAAGTTGTTGGGCTCGTGGCGGCACCCTCGACAGATGAACTTGTGATATGCCATTGCTGGGCACGTGCCAGAACAGGCGCGGGTCGCGCCCGCCATGCTTCACACCACCGGGTTGCCCTCGAATTCCGTGAAGGTGCGCCCTTTGGCCCCGTAAAGAAATAAACCTTACAAAATCTGCATGTTAGCATGGAATCAATTTGGTAAAATCATGATAGGGTAAAATCATGAAGAACTGGAATTGTGCTCCCGTTATCGGGAATTCTGCTCTTTTCTTCCATCATTCTACCCTCCATCATTTTACCCAATTTCTGAATGATCAAACTTCTAACGCCATGTCTATTTGTTTACGGCTCCTAACAGCCACCAAGGCCGAAATGATGGCGGGTATGAGTGGTTGCATCATTCGGGAAGAGAGCTTCGATGTTAGGCATCGAGGCGGCGCTCGATGTCCTCGAGGGTCCGGCCTTTGGTTTCGGGAACCATGGCCTTCACCCAGATGAGTTGCAGCACCATCATGAAGCAGAAAAAGAGAAAAACGTGGCCCGGGGCAAAGGCTGCCACCATGGTGGGGAAGCCTGTTGTGAGCAGAGCCGCGAAGATCCAGTGGGTGAAGCTGCCCAGCGATTGTCCCTGTGCCCGGTGCCGGTTAGGGAAAATCTCCGAGATGAAGACCCAGATGACCGCGCCCTGGCCGATGGCGTGCGCCGCGATGAAGGAGAAGATGCACGCCGGAACAATCGCGTAGGTCTTGGTGAAAAACGCCCACGCGCAGAGTCCGAGCGACGCAATATAACCGAACGATCCGATGTAAAGCAGCGTCCGGCGGCCGAGCCGGTCGATCAGCCAGAGACCCACGAAGGTGAAGATCAGGTTGGTGATGCCGATGCCGACGGATTGCAGCAGCGCGGCCTTGGCGCCCAGCCCGGTGAGTTCGAAAATACGGGGCGCGAAATAGAGGATCGCATTGATGCCGGAGAGTTGATTGAAGAAGGCGATGCAAAATGCCAGCAGGATCGGCGTCTTGAGTTGCACGCTCCAGAACCGCCCGGTGCTCGTCGCGGCGTGGGAAACCGCCGCGATGTCGTCCACCTTGGAGTCGATCTCGGCGTCGCTGGCGAGCGGATAGATCAACCGGATGACGCGCCTTCCTGCCGCGCGATCCTCCTTGCGCCCGATCAACCAGCGCGGACTTTCGGGAATGATGAGGCAGGCGAGCGTGTAGATCACCGAAGGCACCGCCATGACACCGAGCATCCAGCGCCACGAGTCATCGCCAATGCGTGCCAGCAGGTAGTTTGATAGAAAAGCCACGAGGATGCCGAAGACGATGTTGAATTGAAACATGCCCGCGAGCCGGCCCCGCCGTTCCGGGGGGGCGATTTCCGAGATGTAGAGCGGGGCCGCCACGGTGGACACGCCGATGGCGATGCCGCCGATGAAACGTGCCGCCATGAACGAATAGACCTCCTGGGAAAACGCCGACCACAACGACCCGACCAAAAACAGCGACCCAATGTAGAGCAGCGTCCGCTTGCGGCCGAACCGGTCAGTGGGCCAACTCCCGGCGAGAGAGCCCAGCACCGTGCCCCACAATGCGGCACCCATCGCCAACCCGTGCATCACCGGGCTCAAGCCCCAGAGTGCCTGGATCGTCTTCTCCGCGCCGGAGATGACGACCGTGTCGAAACCAAAAAGAAACCCCGCCAGCGCGGAGACGACGGACCAAAGGAAGAGGCGTGAATTCATGGGATAGTTCGGTGACGAATGGTATGATGTGGGAGTGGCGGTTGGAAAGTCAAATTTCATATGAAACATTCGATGGTTAGAAGATGGTTCGATGGTTCTTTCTCGGGTGGTTCGATGGTTCCAGGTGCTTGCTCAGGAACATCTTGCCGACCATACGAGTTTCACGAGTTTGACGGCGCCGGGCGCGACGTTCCGTCCTCGCCACATGTTCAATCAGGCCCGTTGACCGGCCGATCGGGCCATTTGCCTTAATCGCGGCAAACATCCTTCCACACCCGGCCGAACTTCGCCACGCCGCCGCATCAGCGGGGCGGTGCCACTGGTAAAGGGCCATCGTAAGCCACACCGGGCGCTCCCCGCCTCCCTAACCAATCCCCTTGCTCAAGTCACGCGCACTCCATACATAACTCCCGGTTCACCGCTTGTGCGGCCCCCCGCATCCTACTCGCGCCATCCTTCCGGCCTGCACCGCAACGATCCCGGCACGCCGCAAGCACCTCGTTAACGCCGGATCGGCCACCATGCCGGCCCGCACCGGATTGAGGTCGATGTAGGCGGCGATGGCGCGGCTCGCAGGGCCGTCCTCCACCAACACACTCTTGAAGCGTGCCTCCCACAGGATGCCCTTGCGCCCGGTGGTCTGGTTATGCCACTGGGAGAATCGGCCCATCAAATCGTGCATGAAGCGGCACAGGTCGTGCATCTGGTGGGTGTATTGGGCGTGAATGTCGGCGGCCCAGGCCGCGTTGCCGTCCGCCCTGGCCGCCGAGAGTCGTTGCTGCGCTTCCGCCACGGTCCCGCCGTGGTCGATGCAGCTCAGGCGCTTGAGCAATTCGGCGTCGCTCAAGCCGTCCTCGGGCATCATCGGCACCTCCACAAGCAGGTGGAGGTGGTTGTCCATCAGGCAGTAGGCCAGTACCCGGCAGCCTGAAACCCTGCATACATCCGCATCAAGGTGCGGAACTTTTCCTTCTCCGCCATCCCGAGGAGGAACTGGCGTTGACAAATCCTGCTGATGCAATGGTAGCGGGCCGGGCGGCCTTCCCAATCCTCCGCCCCGACGGGCTTGCGCTGGCCTGGAATCAGCAAACGGCGGCGTCTCATGCCCAAACCCTACCCCGCCCCCTGAACATAACAAGAAACAGTTCGCGATTGTACCAGTCCCCATCGCAGTCCCCACATAGCATAGTAGGAATAGCATAGTAGGAATAGCATAGTAGGAATAGCATAGTAGGAATAGCATAGTAGGAATAGCATAGTAGGAATAGCATAGTAGGAATAGCATAGTAGGAATAGCATAGTAGGAATAGGCATGGGAAGAGTAGCATGGGGGCGAGCGCTGAGCACATAAGATTCGTTGAAAGAATGCGACGCTTCGCCCTGTAAGTCGCCTTGAGGCAGTGATGGATGGCTGCCACAGACCGGTAAATTCCACCCCATCCGCATCACCGAACCTTACATGAGAACCACACTTCTAACGTTTGCACTGTTGGCCACCCTGGCACCTGGCGCCCGAGCCGCCGAGGACATCATCCTGGCCGATTTCGAGGGCGAGACCTACGGGGATTGGAAGGTCACCGGCACTTGCTTCGGCACGGGCCCGTGCCACGACACCCTGCCCGGTCAACATCCCGTCTCGGGCTTTCAAGGCAAGGGACTGGTCAACACCTATCTCAACGGCGACGGCACCACCGGCACGCTCACCTCGCCGCCGCTGAAGATCGAGCGGAAGTTCCTCAATTTCCTCATCGGTGGCGGCAACAAGCCGGACGGTGCTTGCCTCCACCTGCTGGTCGATGGCAAGGTGGTCCGCACGGCCACCGGCAAGGACAACGAACTGCTGGAGTGGGCCACCTGGGACGTGGCGAACCTGGCTGGCAAGACCGCCATCCTCCGCATTGTCGATCAGGTGACCGACGGCTGGGGGCACGTCAATATCGACCGGATCGTCCAGAGCGACACCCGCAAGGCCGAGCCGCCTCCCCCGCCCGCGCCACTCTATCAGGAACAATACCGCCCGCAGTTTCATTTCACCCCGAAGATCAACTGGACCAACGACCCCAACGGGTTAGTGTTCTACAAGGGCGAGTATCACCTGTTTTTCCAGCACAATCCCACTGGCATCAATTGGGGCAACATGACCTGGGGCCATGCCGTCAGCCCGGATCTGGTCCATTGGACCCAGCTTGAGCATGCCATCTATCCGGACAAGCTGGGCACGATTTTCTCCGGTTCGGCCGTGGTGGATTGGCACAACAGCGCAGGCTTCCAGACCGGCGACGAAAAGGTCATCGTGTGCATCTATACCTCGGCTGGCGAGCCGTTCACGCAATCCATCGCCTATAGCAACGACTGCGGTCGCACCTGGACAAAGTACGAGCAGAACCCGGTGCTCAAGCACATCGTCGGCGGCAACCGCGACCCGAAGGTGTTCTGGCACGCGCCCACGAAGAAGTGGGTCATGGCCCTCTTTCTGGACGGCGAACAATACGCCCTGTTCAGCTCCTCGAACCTGAAGGAGTGGACGAAACTCAGCGACGTGCCGCCGGTGGGCGCCAGCGAATGCCCCGACATCTTCGAGCTGCCCGTGGATGGCGACGCTAACAACACCCGCTGGATCTTCTGGGGCGGGAACGGCAATTACTCCATCGGTAAGTTCGACGGCACCACCTTCGCCAAGGAGGCCGGGCCGTTCCGCTTCGAATACGGTAACAACTACTATGCCTCTCAGAGCTACAGCGACATCCCCAAGGCGGACGGCCGGCGCATCCAGATCGCATGGATGAACGGCGGGAACTACCCTGGCATGCCCTTCAACCAGCAGATGTCCTTCCCCAGCACACTCACGCTGCGGACCCTGCCGGAGGGCCTCCGCATGTGCCGCGAGCCGGTCAAGGAGATCGAGAAGATCCGCAGCAAGAATCACCGCTTCAAGGATCTGCCGCTGAAAGCCGGCGACGATCCGCTCAAGGAAATTTCGGGCGAGCTGTTCGACCTCCGCCTGGAGTTCGAGCCGGGTGATGCCGGGGAAGTGATGCTCAACCTGCGCGGCACGCCGGTCGTCTATGACGTCAAGAACCAGCAGGTCGCCTTCCTCGGAAAAACCGCGAAGCTCGAGCCGATCGAAGGCAAGGTGACGTTGCGTGCCCTGGTGGACCGCTCGTCGATCGAGGTCTTCGGGCCTGACGGCCGCTTCAGCATGTCGAGTTGTTTCCTGCCGCCCGCGGGCGACAAGAAACTCTCCCTAACAGCCAAGGGCGGCACGGCGCGGATCAAATCGTTGGAGGTATGGGAGCTGAAATCGGCCTGGCCCGAGTAAACAGCAGAGTCACGCCAGGATCTCAGCGATGAAACTCAAGAGTTGTCTTCCCAACAGCACGATCACCGCCGTTTGGGCTGCGGCCCTGCTAGCGGCGGCGTGCGCCCGTGGCGAGGTCACGCTGGAATCGCTGCTCGGCGAGATGACTGAACAGGTCGAACCCAATGAATCGGCAAACGGCACGGGTCAACCGGCTTGCAGTGCGACCTTCAGCAACGGGCTACCATGTCTTCACCGTTGACGCCGACGGCACGAGCCTCAAGCAGATCACCGACGGCACCTGGAACGACTGCGACCCGTGCTGGCTGCCTAACAGACGCCGTGTGGCTTGATTCGGTCTCGCCCTTCTACGGCGTGTACAAGCAGGAAGGCGGCGAGGCGCAACTTCGCGGCGAGGTGGTCCAACCGACCCTCGAGTGACGGAATCCCGCCACCACCAACTGAATGACGGAGTTATGCCAGGCGGGCGGCCAGCAATGCGCGCTGGCGCAGGAGTTCCTGCGGCAGGTGGTCGCCAAGGGAGGTGAAGAATTCCTCTTGGCCGGCGATTTCCGCCTGCCACTCGGCGTTGTCCAAGGCCATGACCTGGTTGAATTTTTCCTGGGTGAAGCCATCCAGGCCGACGGTGTTGAAGTCGGCGAAGGACGGGCTGCCGCCGACCTTGGTGTCGGTGGCGGTGGCCTGGCCGTTGCAGCGTTTGACGATCCACTCGAGGACGCGCATGTTTTCGCCGTATCCGGGCCACAGGAATTTGCCATCGGCACTCTTGCGGAACCAGTTGACGTGGAAAATCTGCGGCAACTTGGTGACGTAGCGGGTCATTTCCAGCCAGTGGCCGAAGTAGTCGCCCATGTTGTACCCGCAGAATGGCAGCATGGCCATCGGATCGCGACGGACCTTGCCGAGGGTACCGGCGGCGGCGGCGGTCATTTCCGAGCCCATGGTGGCTCCCACATAGACGCCGTGGTTCCAATCGAGCGCTTGGAAAATGAGCGGCATGGTCGTCGCGCGGCGACCCCCGAAGACAATGCCATCAATCGGCACGCCATCCGGGTTTTGCCAGTTGGCATCGATGGTCGGGCACTGCACGGCAGGGGCGGTGAAGCGGGCATTGGCATGGGCGGCGTGGCGTCCGCAATCCGGCGTCCAGTCCTGGCCGGTCCAATCGATGAGATGGGCGGGCGGGGTCTTGCTCATCCCTTCCCACCAGACGTCGCCATCATCGGTGAGCCCGACGTTGGTGAAGATGGCGTTGGCCTTGATGGATTCCATCGCCAGCGGGTTGGTTTCGTAAGCGGTGCCTGGGGCGACGCCGAAATAACCGGTTTCCGGGTTGATGGCGTGGAGCTTGCCATCGGCGTGCGGCCAGAGCCAGGCGATGTCGTCACCGACGATGGAGGTTTTCCAACCGGCGTCCAGATAGGGCTGCGGTGGGATGAGCATGGCGAGGTTGGTCTTGCCGCATGCCGAGGGGAAAGCGACGGAAAGATAGTTGGTGGTGCCATCCGGGGCATGCACGCCGACGATGAGCATGTGCTCCGCCATCCAGCGGTTGTCGCGGGCGATGTTGGAGGCAATGCGCAGGGCCAGGCACTTCTTACCCAACAGGGCATTGCCGCCGTAACCGGACCCGAAGGACATGATGTCGCGGGTCTCCGGGAAGTGGACGATGTATTTGTCATCATTGCAGGGCCAGGTGGTATCGGTCTGACCGGCGGCAAGTGGGGCACCGACGGAGTGGAGGCAGGGAATGAAGGTGCCGAAGCCGTCGCGTTGCTTGGTGATGGTGCCGGTGGCTTCATCTTCGAGGCGCTTGAGGACGTGGGCACCCATGTGACACATGATGCGCATGTTGACGACGACGTAGGCACTGTCGGTGATTTCCACGCCGATCTTGGCGAGTGGTGAATCGAGCGGGCCCATGCAGAAGGGGATGACGTACATGGTGCGGCCTTGCATGCAGCCGCGGAATTTTTCCGTCAGCTTGGCACGCATTTCGGTGGGGTCGGCCCAATGGTTGGTAGAGCCGGCACCCGCGGGAGTGGTGGAGCAGATGTAGGTACGGTCTTCCACGCGGGCGACATCCGAGGTGGTCGAGCGGGCGAGGAAGCAGTTTGGGCGGGTCTCGGGATTGAGGCGGGTGAAGGTGCCCTTATCGACGAGGAGGGAAGTGAGGCGGTCCCATTCGGCTGGTGATCCGTCACACCACTCGACAGTGTCTGGGGTGCAAAGGGCGGCCATATCAGCGACCCACTGTTGGAGGGCGGCGTGGGTGGTGGTTGCGGGGTTGGTCATAGAGTACGCAATGGAGCGAAGGTTGGTCGACTTTGCAACCCATTGAGGAGAATCGCTCAGAGTTTGGCAATAAATGCGGATTCCCCCGGGCTTGGCCCGCAAGAAATGGCGGCGGGACGAGCCCGCCGCCACAGTTGCCCAGTGCGGGCCGCCGTCGCCCCGCGCCTATCGACGTGGGGCGGTGGCCGCCCAAATAAACCAAAAATGAAACCTGAGATACAACGCGGCAGGGCTGGAAGAGTTTCTGTGAATTTGGATAAATCCGTACTTTTTGTTCCCGCTGTTGCGGATTGACGCCTCCCGTGCTAAAGCCGCCGCGCATGGGACTCGCAGATCGAAATTACGGCCAAGGGCAGCACCGGGCGGCAAGCCCGCCGGCCCTCCTCACACCGGTCGTGAAATGGCTGATCATTGTCAACCTGGTGGTATTTTTCGGGGACATTATCGTGTTTGACGACGCGCTGTCCAACTGGGGGTGCTACACCATCCAGTCTGCGCTGGGCCGTGGCCGGGTCTGGGAATTTCTAACCTTCCAGTTTTTGCATGGCAGTGTGTTGCATGTGGTGTTCAACATGTTGGGACTGTTTTTCTTTGGGCCCTGGGCGGAACGGTGGTGGGGGGCGCGGCGGTTCTTGGTGTTCTATCTGTTGTGTGGGGCGGCCGGGGCCGCGTTCTACACCCTGCTGGCATGGCTGGGGGTCTTGCAGCCAGTACCTGGTGCTCCGCCGATGGAACGCATGCCGCTGGTCGGGGCCTCGGCCGGGATTTACGGCATTCTGGTGGGCGTGGCGGTGCTCGCGCCGAATCTGCGGGTGATGTTGTATTTTCCGCCGATTGAAATGTCGATGCGCCAGCTTGCCATCGCCGTGTTAGGGATCGCCGCAGGCACGGTGGTGCTTGGGTTGGGCGACAACGCCGGCGGCGAGGCCGGTCATCTGGGCGGGGCGATCCTGGGTTTCGTCCTGATGCGAGTGCCGTGGCTGCTCGAGTGGGCCGGTGGCCGCGTGCCGAGTGTTGAAATCCTGCGCCCCAAGGCGTTCAACCTGCAGTCCGAGGCCAAGCTGCGACCGCGCACCGAGATCAATTTGCAGACCCAGAACAAAGTGGACCGCATTCTGGACAAGATTTCCCAGCAAGGGTTCCAGAGTCTGACTGCGGCCGAGCGGGACATTCTCCAGCAATTCGCCAAATCCAATCCACCCGAACCATGACTGATGCCGAAATGATGGAGGTTCACGATCCCGCCATGCAGCTTGCCCGCTTGCGGGCGATCATACATCGCCTGCGGGCACCGGGCGGCTGTCCATGGGATGCGGAGCAATCCCATGCCTCCCTCATTCCCAATCTCATCGAAGAAGCTTACGAGACGGTGGATACCATCCAGCGTGGCGACTTCATGCACTTGAAGGAGGAACTCGGCGATGTGCTGCTGCAAGTGGTCCTCCACAGCGAGTTGGCGGAAGAGGCCGGACGCTTCAACCTCGATGAGGTGGCCCGCGAAATCAGTGACAAGCTGGTCCGGCGCCATCCGCATGTGTTCGGCGATAGCGCGGCGGCCACGTCCGATGCCGTGCTCACACAATGGGATCAAATCAAGCGCAAGGAAAAGGGCGACGGGGAAAAGCCCTATCTCCACGGCGTCGGCAAGGGCTTGCCGGCACTCTTGCGGGCGGTGAAATTCCAGAAAAAAGCGGCCAGGGTCGGTTTCGATTGGCCGGATGAAACGGGCGTGCTGGCCAAGCTCCGCGAGGAGCTTGCCGAACTCCAAAGTGCCATTGCGGCCGGGGATTCACGGGCGGTCGCCGAGGAGACCGGGGATCTGTTGTTTGCCATCGTCAATCTAACCCGCTTTCGCCGGCTCGACCCGGAGGTGGTGATGGCCGCCGCCAATGCCAAGTTCGAACAGCGCTTCGGAACCATGGAGCGCCTGCTCAAGAGCGCAGGCCTCAGCCTGGATGGAGCCACCCCGGAGCAAATGGAAGCCGCCTGGGAGCAAGCGAAAATCCTGCTCACGGAGTGGTTGTGACCTGCGTGCGGAGGAAGCCCTTTCCAATCAGGCCGCTCGAGGCATCCAGCTTGAAGGTGCGGTATTCATAGCCGGCGGGGGCCGCTGGCAACCCGCCCGTCACTGCGGGCACCACGGATACCGGGCTGGTGAAGCCGGGGTTGCTTTTGTCCATGCCTTGGACCGCGTAGGTGACTTCATCGCAGGTGGCCGCTGGCGAGGGCGCACCGGTGAAGGCCGGAGTTCCCACCCGCACGGCGATGGTGAGCAGGAGTTTCCTGGCGCCACTGCCCCCGGAGCCATCGTTGGTCAGAACGTAAACCTTGGCGCGGCCGCTTCCGCTGTTCGGATTGCCGCCAAGCGCAAACTCGACTGAATTGGCCTGGCCGTCGTGGTCGGGGTCCGCTGCGGAGCCCACGATCCCCGGGTCCGTGACACCGGGGAAATACGTGTTCATCCAGGTCTTGAATTCGGATTTCGTGAAACTGGCGCTGACCAGTTCGCTGTCGGTTTTGCCGGACTTGCACGCGTAGGCGGTGATCGTCAGGGTGGCGGAATCCGCCGGCACGGTGCCGACGCTGGCAGGGCTTGCGGCGGCCAGCTCGGTGCTGCCGGTGATGCGGTAGTGGATCGTCGAATTGCTTTCGCCGCTGATGGTGATGGCTTGCCCGGCGGCATAGGCCCCGCCTGGCGGGTTGAACACCGGGTAATCCGTGGGGTGCGCCTCGTTGAGGGTGAGTGACTTCATCGGCCCATACGGCATCCAGCGGTTGCCCAGTTTCGTCCGCATCCGCAAGCCCAGCTCCAGATTGTTAGACAACGGCATGCCCGCGCTCTGGCTGTTGAAGACAAAGCTGGTCGCGGTGGGGGCCAGATCGTTGGCTTTCTTCAACTCCAGCCACTGGCAATTCGTCGTGCTGATGTCATCGATGAAAATGCCGGTGGGGAACAATCGGTAGTCATCGGTGCCGAGAACCTGATCTGCGAACAATCCCGCAGTCGGTGAATAGACAAAATAGAACCGGAATCTGACTCGAATCGGAACTGAGGATTGGGCCAGCGGCCGGGAGTCGCTAAAGGCAGCGGCATCAATGGCGTTATTGCCGATGATGGCATCCCCTTGTTGCGACCAGGTAACACCTCCATCATTGCTTGTTTCAACGACCAGTTTGGTGTCAGGCGACATCAGTCCACGGCGGTAGTTGAAATTCAACTGAGAAGACCCGGTCGGCAAGATATCGCGGTCAAGCTCGAACGATTGTTCGGGTACCCCGTTGAGTCTCGGATCGTACCACACCGGAAAGGTCAAGCGAAACGATTTGGAACCGGCAATGGGGACAAAATAGGGTGGCGGATAGCTCGAGAAATAGGCGGCTGATCTGAAGTCATAGCTTGAGGCGGTATTGGCGATCACCCTGGGTTCGGGCGAGTCCTCCGCCGTTTCCGCCCACGCGGTGGCAACCGGCTGGAAGCAGTTGACCTGGATGGCCTCGGCGTGGGAGGGCGGGATGAGTTGATAGGTTGCGGGCATGTAGGTGTGCGGGGTGCCGGGCCCGAACAAGGATTGGTCGGAGGTCAATTGGTTGGGATTGATGAGCGTCACCGAATAGGAATACGAAGCCGGCACGCCCGCGCCGGTCATGGCGGCAACGGTCACGTTGAATTTGGTATCGGCGGACACTGCGGTGGCCGCCACCGCCACCGGCACACTCCACACGATCGCCGAATTGCCAAAGGCCCCGCCTCTTACGGTAACAGTCACCGGCACGCCGACCCCGGCTGCTGTCGTCATTGCTACGGTGGCTGAAGCAAACCCGGCTCCCGGATAACTCAGCGACCAGTACCGGGAGTTCAAGGCGGCCGGCACATAGCCAGCCGGGGGATAGGCCACAAAGCGGGGCGCGACGGCGGCGTATTCAGTGGATTTCGGCACCGCATACAAGACGTTGCTGGGGGGGCGGGTCTGGCGGGTGATGGAATCGAACGCCCCCGGCGTGTCGCCGGTGGAAAAGTCAGTGGAGTACGGGTAAAGCGCCCAGCGGCGGTGGCCCACCTCGGCGTTCCAGGTCGAATCCGGGTTGAGCACGTTTTCCGCCATGTAAGCATCAACTGCGGCAGGGCCATAAAATCCGAATGCGAGATTGCCTTGATAATTGGCGTTCCACGCCGCAGTGGTCCAGGCGACGCAAGTGGCTTGCGGCGGGGTGTGGCTCATCGCGGCCCCGGGATTGTTGCCGGGGCCCATACCCGGATAGACCGTGCCGCCGACGCTAAAGCCATAGGTTCGGATGATCATGTATGCCCCGCGCTGCGAAGCGTCGGTCTTGGTGGTGGTGGCGGAGAGTGGCGGCACGGATGCCGGATGGTAGAGATTCCTCGGATCCGTCGCATCGATCAACACGGTGGCCCCCGTGTTGAGCCGCACGAGCGCCGGCACGCTGCACAACGCACGGAAAAAATTCAGGCGCCGCTCAACATCAGCGACAAAGGCGGCGGACGTGGACCCCACGCCGCTGTCGTAGGGCGAAACTGCATCGTAATTGCCGGTCCAGGCGCAACGGTCCCAGTAGCCCTCGGAGGCCTGATACACGCCGTGCCAAAACGAGACCACGTCGTTGCGGTTGTTGGCATCCACCGTGAAATTGTAACTGCCCGCCGGATAGGTCCCCGGTGTCCAGGCCGGCAGCCAGCCGGGCAGACCGGCAAGTGCCACCGCGATTGGCATCGAAAAAGCGTGTGTGATGGACCTTCGATTCATGCTGCACAGGTCAAATAGACCCCACCATGCGAAAGTAAAGACGTTTCTTAGGTTTTTTTTGCCGGCATGGTGGAAAACTCACATGCAGTGGAGAGTCAAGCACCCGTGAAATTATCAGATTTTCCGAAATCCACATTCGCCAGCATGAAATAATCGCCCAAAAATCCACGGTTTTGGTGAGGAAAATAGAGACTTCACGCATATTTATCAAAAAACCACCAAATTATTGTTGCCATTGGCAGGAATCTAATGCACTTTGGCTCTCGAACCTCAATTTTCATGAAAACGGAGCAAATGGATGGCGCACAGGCCCTCATCAAAACCCTCGCGGCCCTTGGCATCGAGTATATTTTCGGCTATTCCGGCGGCGCGGCGCTGCCCATCTTTGATGCGCTGGAAACGGTCAAGACCCCCATGAAATTCATCCTGTCACGCCATGAGCAAGGGGCGGTACACATGGCGGATGGTTATGGCCGGGCCACCGGCAGGCCCGCCGCCGTGCTGGTCACTTCCGGCCCGGGCGCTAGCAACACCGTTACCGGCCTGATGACCGCGCAGATGGATTCGGTGCCGATGCTGGTGATTTGCGGCCAACAGGTGACCTGGATGCTCGGCAAGGATGCCTTCCAAGAGGCCGACACCTTCGGCATCACCATGCCGGTGGTGAAGCACAACTATCTGGTCAAGCACACCAACGACCTGCCCCGCATCATCCGCGAAGCCCATCACATCGCCACCACCGGGCGGCCCGGCCCGGTTCTCATCGACGTGCCCAAGGACGTGTCGCAGGGGCCGTTCAGCGGCGATCTCGATCCGGCTCTCGACCTGCCTGGCTACACGCCAGAGCGGGCGTTTGACCTTGATCTGCGAGCGCTTGATGAAGCGGCGAAACTCATTTCCCACGCGAAGCGCCCGGTGATTCTGGCGGGTCAGGGCGCGATGATTGCCCGGGCGAGCCATGAGTTGATGGCATTTGCCGAGACCCTCGGCTGCCCGGTCACCAACACGTTGTTAGGCAAAGGCGTGTTTCCGGAGACGCACAAGCTGTCGCTGGGCATGATTGGCATGCACGGCACCGCCTACGCCAACAAGGCGATCTGCGAGGCGGATTTGATTTTCAACGTCGGCTCGCGCTTTGATGATCGGATCATTGGGAAAGCCAAGGAGTTCGGCAAGCACGCGCAGATCATCCACGTCGATATCGATCCGGCCGAGATGAACAAGATGATCCGCCCGCACCTTCAAATCGTGGGCGATGCCAAGGCCGTGCTCGGCGAGTTGAACCGGCGCATCGCCAGGCTGGAGACCGCTGGCTGGCTCGCCACGCTCGATGGTTACAAGAAAAAATACCCGCTCTGCTACAAGAAACAAGGCGGTCTGCGGATGCAACAGGTGATCCAGGAGTTTTACAAACAAACCAAGGGCAACGCGATCGTGGCCACCGATGTGGGGCAGCACCAAATGTGGGCCGCACAGTTTTTCCTCAGTGATCGGCCTCACGAATGGCTCTCTTCCGGCGGCGCGGGGACCATGGGCTTCGGCTTTCCGGCGGCGATCGGAGCACAGTTTGCCTGCCCGGACAAGACGGTCATTTCGTTCTCGGGTGACGGTGGTTTTCAAATGACCGCGCCCGAACTCGCGACGGTTGCCTTGCACAAGCTGCCGGTCAAAATCGTGGTTCTCAACAACCATTACCTCGGCATGGTGCGCCAGTGGCAGGAGTTGTTCTTCGACGACCGCAAGTCCGGCGTCGATCTGATCGGCAACCCGGATTTCTGCAAGCTGGCCGGCGCTTATGGTATCCCGAGCGTACACATCAAGCGCCCGGCCGACGTCACCCGCATGGTCAAGAAAGCGCTTGCCTACAGTGACGGCCCGCTCCTGATCCATGCCGAGTGCATCAAGACCGACAACGTCTTCCCGATGATCCCCGCCGGTGCCGCTCTCGAAGACATGCTCATCGAACCGCCAAAACACAAAATGGCCAAACCCAGCGGCTCCACCTGATTGCCGCCCATCCGCCCATTCTCCCATCCGCATCCCAGTCCAAAGTTCCACAGTCAAGTTCCATGCCAACCATCATTACCACCGCTATTCCGGCTGATTCCTCGCCCAAGCAGGTGCCGCATTCGCTGTCGGTTTACGTCAACAACCGTCCCGGCGTGTTGATGCGGATTTGTCAGGTCTTCGCCCGCCGTGGCTTCAATATCGATTCGCTCGTGGTGTCCCAGAGCCGCGATGCCCGCTTCTCGCGCATCACCATCGGCATCACCGGTGATCCCGATGGCTTGGATCAGATCATCAAACAGGTTGCCAAGCTCATTGATGTCATCCATTGCTCGGAACACACCCTGGACAACTCGGTGACCAAGGAAATGGTGCTCATCAAGATCCGCTGTTCCCCCAACGAACGCTCCCAAGCCCTGCAAATCACCGAGCATTTCTCCGGCAAGACCGTCGATCTCACCCCGGTCTCGATGATTGTCATGATCACCGGCGACAGCCATAAGCTGGACTCCGCCATTGCGATGTTCTCGCAGTTTGAAATCATCGAAACCGTCCGCACCGGCAAGGTCGTCATGGCTCGCGGTGAACAGCCGACCTGAGGCCATCCGCAAGCGCTTTTGTTAGACCCATGGCTGAAGCTGCCCTTGGTGGCACCAAGGGAGCGTGGACTGCAGTCCTATAGGATCTACCACATTCGCCACAGGAAAATCAAAAAAATCCGCGGATTTTAGCGGCGGTGCCTCTCCCCAAGCGGGTGATTTTCGGGAAAATCTCACGGGTCCATTTTCGCGGCTTTGCGAGCCACTTTCCTGGCGGCCTGCTTGGTGCTTTTCCTGGCGGCCTGCTTGGCCACTTTGGTGGTGGTCGCCTTGGCCACTTGGGTGGTGGCCGCCTTGGCCACTTTGGTGGTGGTCGCCTTGGCCACTTGGGTGGCGGCCGTCTTGGCCACTTGGGTGGTGGCCCGCTGGGCGGGGTTGCGGAGCGGGGTTTGGGTTGCGGCCGGTCTTGCCCTGGTGGGTTTTCCAACCGGGCTTGGGTTGTCAACGGTGGTGCCACTCAGGGCGGGGTCCAACTCGATGCCGAAGATGCCACCGATATCGTCGAGGGTCACTCCCGCAGCGCCAGCATCGGCATGCGCGATGACGGCATCGCCGGCACCGGTGATCAATTCCAAGTGATCCACGCCGCGCAGCAAGAACAACAGTTCCGGATGGTCGTCGAGGCGCACGCCGACGCCATAGACCGCCGCAGCGCAATGCTTGCAGATGCCGGCGTAGTCGGGACAGGAACACTCGAATGAGATATCCTTAGGCTCGGGAAAGAGCCCGCTGTCTTGCATGGTGACCGCCGCCATCACCGGCGGCGGCAGCTTGCCTTGAAGCAACCCGATGAGCGAGGTGATCTGGCCCGAACAGGTTCTCTTCAAGGTCTGCCAGCGGTCCTTTTTCAGAGGCTTGATCTTGATGCGCACGCGGTAAAGCGAGGAGCCGCTCACCAGGGCTTCGATCAGACCGTCAGTCACCTTCAGATCGATCACCGCACCATGCCGGAGGTAACTGCGGCCCCTGGGCAGCCGGTTCTCGTAATCCCGATACCGCTCCAGATTCTGGTTCCAGGATTTCCCCCAGAAGGTGGTGGTGAACTTGCTGCCAGTGACCAGCACCGGTTCGAGCTTGCCACCGTTTTTCTCCAGCTTCTTGGTTAGCTTTTCCGCATTGCGCCTTTTCTCCGCAACGGAAACATAGGGGGCGAATCCATAATAGTTGTAGCGACTCATCGGCTTATTCGTTGGTGTTGATTTGGTTGAGGTCCAGCGAGACCAGGTGCAGCAGTTCGGCATCGCTCATTTCAGTCAAGGCGATTTCGCCGCCCTCGGCAAGCACGCCGTCAGCCACGCCGCGTTTTTCCTCGATCATGGCGTCGATTTTCTCCTCCAAGGTGCCGCGGCACACGAATTTGTGGACCAGCACGTTTTTTTTCTGGCCGATGCGGAAGGCGCGGTCGGTGGCCTGGTTTTCCACGGCGGGATTCCACCAGCGATCGAAGTGAATGACGTGGGAGGCGGCCGTGAGGGTCAGGCCGGTGCCGCCGGCCTTGAGGGAGAGCAGGAAGAACGGCGGCCCGGAGTCGCGTTGGAACTCCTCGACCAGGGTGCGGCGTTGTTTGATGGGCGTCTGGCCGGTCAGCACCAGTCCGTCGCGCTTGAACACGCCCTTGAGATGCTGGCGCAGCGCGGGAATGAGCGCCGTGAACTGGGTGAACACCAGGATTTTTTCCTGGCGTTCCGCGATGGGCAGGCACAGCTCTTCCAGCCGGGTGAATTTCCCGCTATGCGACGGGTTGTAATGACCGTCCGCGCTGAATTGCGAGGGATGGTTGCAGATTTGTTTGAAATTCATCAGGGCGGCGAGGATGAGCCCGCGCTTCTTCATGCCATCGCTCGTTTTCAGTTGGGTGACCAGTTGCTCCACCACGCCCTGATAGAGCACGGCCTGTTGTTTGGTGAGTTGGCACCAGACGGTCATCTCGGTTTTGTCAGGCAAGTCACCGATGATGGATTTGTCCGTTTTCAAGCGGCGCAAGATATAGGGCCGCACCAGCCTGCGCAACGGCGCGTAATGGAACTCCGCTTGTTGGGACAGGCTTTTCACGAAGCGGCTGAAGGCAGCGCCGTTGCCCAGCAACCCGGCATTGATGAAATCAAAGAGCGACCACAAATCGCCAAGCCGGTTCTCCACCGGAGTGCCGGTCAGAACGAGGCGGGTTTTCGCGTTCACCTCCTTCACGGCCTGGGTTTGGGCCGCCGCCGGATTCTTGATTGCCTGGGCTTCGTCCAGGATCGCCATCCGCCATGGGTGGGCCTTGAGGACGGGCATGCGGGGCAGCATGCCATAGGTCGTGACGACCAGATCGGCCTTGGCCAGCGCGGTGGTTTTGCCTTTGGCCAGAGCCGTGAGCTTGGCGGGTTCGCCCCCTGCGGGATGGGCGATGAAAAGCTGCAAAGCGGGGGCGAATTTCGCGGCTTCGGCCTGCCAGTTGGCGAGCAGGGAGGCGGGCACGACCAACAAGGCCGGGCCGCCTGCCGGATGTTCCCGTTTCAAGTGCAACAACAGCGCCAGCACCTGAATCGTCTTGCCCAAACCCATGTCGTCCGCCAGACAGGCACCCAGCCCGAGTCGGGTCATGAAATACAACCAAGCGACCCCCACCCGTTGATAGGGCCGCAGCTCGGCATGCAAATCGGGATGTTGGTTGATCGCGTCCAATTGCGCCGGGTCGCGCAAGCGGGTGAGCAAATCGGTGAGCCATGGTCCCGCCCGGATGCCGCTCCATTCCTGCGCCTCCAGCGTGAGCAACTTCGCCTCGCCGGGGTCGATGCCGGAGCCGGACAGCAAACGGAGGGCCTGCTGGAACGACACACCGTCGGCAAAGTGCATCGTTTGCGCATCCTGCCAATGCTTGAGCACCGCTTGGATTTTCTCGGCATCGGCCTCCACCCACTTGCCCTTCACCATCACCAGGCCTTGTGCGGTGCGCAGGGCCTCGAGTTCCTCACGCGAAAGCCGTTCGCCGTCCAGGGTCACCTCGATTTGAAAACTCAACAGGCTGTCAAGACCCAGCGCCGACGGGCGCTCCCCACCCACCGTCACGCTCACCTGGGGCCGCGGCGGGGCTGCGGGCTGCCACCAATCCGGAATCCGCACCGCCAAGCCGCATTCCTCAAAGACCCTCACCGCCTTCAGAAACTGCAAGGCCTCTGCAGGCCGCCATGCCTGCTGACGGTAAATGTCGCCACTTTCCACCTGCGCTGCCAGCCACGGACTCTTGCCCGCTGCCAGGCTCACCGGTTCTAACAACTGCAACAGGCTGGCGCGGTTTTGCGCCCCCGCATACTCCTTGATCGCCTGCTGCAACAGCACATGGCGGGCTTTGCCGTCCGGGGTCAGCCCGCTCGTGTAAGTCGCCAGAAACGCAAAGGGCCGCTCCGCATCGCGCTTGTTTTCCGCCATGTGAAAGGTGACGCGTCCCACCAAATGCCAATGCGGCAAGGTCTCCCGCAACCAGCCATCGGTGCCCTGGGGATGCCCGGCGATCTGCCGCGCGACCTCCGTCCCGAAGTCCTGCCACAAGCCCTGCAGCACCGCGAGGGAAAGATACTCGCTGCCGCGCAACGGCGGACAGGTTTCCAGAAAGCGTGCCATTTCCGCGTCGCCGGGCGTGGCCATGGCATCACTCCGCCGATGACAGAATGCCGTCAGCCACAGCCCCGCAAACTCCCGCCAATAGACTGCGGGTGCGGGAAGGTCGGAGCCTGACGCCAGGGCTGCCAGCCACCGCAGCACCGCCCCATTCCCCTGCTCACAGGCTTGGCGGGCGGCGGCCTCGTGCGTCTTGGCAAAACAAAAAACCTCCTCCGCCCAATCATCGATGAGCAGATTCCCTTCCGGGGATAGGGCGAGAGAGACTGGCATGCTGGCGAGGTGCCGAACGACGGCAATGCATCTGGCAATTTCAGGTTACCATTTCGCTTCGGTTGATCCGAATGAACACAAACCGACCAAGGCTCCAATGCGTGAGAACCTTGCTTGGAGCAACCAAGCCCCACCCGCAACCTCAAGCGTGGCAGCTCGAGGCCGGGGCCCGGAGCTTAGGACTTATAGCGGAGACGCTTCTTGTGGCGGTTCTGCTTCATGCGCTTCTTGCGCTTGTGCTTGTTGATCTTCGTTTTTCGACGTTTCTTGATGGAGCCCATGACGGTTGCGTTGCGGGGGTTGGTTGGCGGTGAAAAGTGCCTGGTGGCGGCGGTGTTGGCCGGCACCGGATTGGCTGTGGCAATTGGTTCTGCGGTGGTTGTTGGGGATCGCGGGTGCGGTCAGAGTCAGGGAACCAGCTTGTTGAGCGGATATTCGATGATGCCTTCCGCGCCGAGACGCTTGAGGTCGGGGATGATGTCTCGAACCACGATTTCGTCAATCACGGTTTCAACGGCGACCCAGCCATCCTCAGCCAGTTGGGATACCGTCGGGCGGCGGAGCGAGGGCAGCCTGGCCAGCAACTCGGCCAGACAACTCTGCGGCAGGTTCATCTTGAGGCCCACTTTGCCGCGAGCCCCAAGCGCCGCCTTGAGCAGCAGCGCAATGCGCTCCATTTTCCCCAATTTCCACGGCTCCGCCGCCGCCGCCCGGCTGGCGTAAAAGTGCGGAAACGAGGTCAGCAGCGTGTCAACAATCCGCAGGCGGTTGGCCTTGATCGACGAACCGGTTTCGGTGACATCGACGATGGCATCGACCAAATCCGGCACCTTCACCTCGGTGGCCCCCCACGAAAATTCAACTTCGGCCTGAATGCCGCGTTCGTTGAGGTAGCGCTGGGTGATGCCCACGCCCTCGGTGGCGATGCGCTTGCCCTCCAGGTCTTCCGGTTTGCGGATCGGTGAATCCTCGGGCACCACCAGCACCCAGCGGGTCGGCCGGGTGGTGGCACGCGAGTATTGCAGCTCGGCGAGGTCCACCAAGTCCACCCCGTTTTCGTAGGCCCAATCGTAGCCGGTGATGCCACAATCGATGAAGCCCTGGCCGAGGTAGCGTCCGATTTCCTGGGCGCGGATCATGTAGAGATCGAGTTCCGCATCATTCGAGGCCGGCCGCAGCCCGCGCGACGACACGTAAACCTCGTAGCCGGCTTTGGCCAACAGCTCGATCGTTGGCTCCTGCAGGCTGCCTTTCGGAATTGCGAATCTCAGAGTTCGGGGGGTATCCATTGGGGGGAACCGAGCTTGTGCGCCATCCCGCCTGCCGAATCAAGCCAAGTTTTGCAGAAAATGACCAAAACCCGCAAAAATTCTTCGCATCACCATCTATCACGATGTATTCACCCTTCAGCCAAAATGGTTCCGACCCTGCCACACAACCTCCATGGTCATTCCCGATTTCCAGTCCGCGGTTTCGCGCTGGTGGCGGTGCTGTCGTTGCTGGTCCTGCTGGGGATGCTGGCGGTCGGCCTGCTCAGCCTTTCCTCGATTTCCCTGCGCAGTGCCGGGCAGAGCACCTATCAGGTTCGCGCCCAGGCGAACGCCAGGCTCGCCCTGATGCTTGCCCTCGGGGACTTGCAGCGCCACACGGGCCCGGATACCCGGGCCACCGCCCCGGCATCGATTCTCGACGCAGACGACGTCAAGAACCCGCATTGGACGGGAGTCTGGAACACCCGTGCCGCCACCGGCAAGCCGCTCTTCGCCCGCGACGACAAAACCGGCGGACTCAGCGACACCCGGGTCACCCCGGGCACTGCGGCACAGCCCACCCTGGCCTGGCTGGTCAGTGGCGGCGAGACCCTGCCGACCATCGATCCGCGCGACCCCATTGCCGGAAATCCGGTGAGACTCGTCGGGCCCGGCACCGTTGGCGACGACAACGTCAGCAACGAGGTGTTTGCCCCGCAAGTCGCGATCAACATCGACCCCAAACAGCAGGGGCATTACGCATGGTGGGTGGGCGACCTCGGAATCAAGGCCAACCTCGCCACCCCGGACGCTTTCGAAGGCAAAGCGCCCGACCCCCGCGATCCGGGTGCCGGCGGGTGGTTCCGTCTGATGACCTCGCAGGAAGCGGATGCCTCCACCCTCGCCGACCCGGCCCGCCTGAATGCCTCCAAAAAACGTCTGCTCGCGTCTGAAAACACCCCGGACCTGCTCAAGGCCAAGGCACCCGCCACTTTCGACAGGCACTTCCACGATTTCACCACGCATTCCACCGGCCTGCTCACGGACATGGCAAACGGCGGCTTGAAACGCGACCTCACCGCATACTTCCTGAGCGACGGCAAGATTCCCGAGCGCAAGGGGCTGCCCGGGCTCAGCGATCAGGACAACCTCGTCGGCCCCGCCAATGCCAGCGCCGCCGCGCGGGATGGCATTCCCTGGTCTGCCACGCGCCACCAGTTCACTTCGCCCCGGTTCGGGCTGCTGCGCCGCTGGGCCAACACGGCCGCGCCCTTCGGGGCCCGCGAGTTCAATGCCATCCCGCCGAAACCCGAACCCGCCCCGCGTACCAAGGCCTCCAACGAACTCGCGCTGGCCAACCTGACGCCCGCCTCGATCGCTGCGACCGACACGCCTAACATCTTCCCGATCCTCGTCGAGGGTTCGCTGTTCTACAACATGAGTTGGCATCTCGCCACGCCCCGGCCAGGGCAGACCACGCCCGCGCATCCCTATCAAGTCCGGCTCCATGTCTATCCGCGCTTCGTGCTGTGGAACCCGTACAATGTCGACCTGACCATCGACCGGTGCCTGGGCATGATCCAGGGCAACGGACGGCAGGAAATGTGGACCGATGGCTACTACCCGGCTGGCACCGGGCGCATTGATATGGTGGCCCAATGGATCTGGTTCGAGGGCGGCCGCAACACCAATTTCGTGCCAGCCAGCGGCTCGATTTTGGACAGTGAGGGATACAAGGATCCCTACATCGGCTGCTGGTATTTCTCCATTCCACGCACCACCTTCGGCCCTGGCGAATGCCTGGTGTTCTCGGCGGAGAAGTCTGCCGAATACAACCGCCCGATGACCAGCGACGGCCCCTGCGCGCTCGAAGCCAACTCCCTCACCTGCCTCAAGCCGCCACATCCCTCGCGCAGTTACTATACCTCCGACAGTGAAGTTGATGGTGGCATCAATTTCATTCCAACCCTGTTCTGGTTTGCACCCGCAGAGGGATTTACCAGCGGCGGCATCCGCAACCAAACCGATGATTGCCGGGTCGTGCTGAAGAAACTGGGCACCGCCAGCAATGTCACGTTCAAGGACTTCGATGCGCTGCCACAAATCGCGCTGCTGTCCGCCTCGCTGCAATACGGCAGCGGTCGCGAACCTCGCATCGCCTGGAGCCTCAATGAGAAAATGGTCGTCGAGGAAACCGGACCCACCGCAGTCTCCACCCAGCCCCTGAAATACCCCCCCAACGTCCGCACCCGCGAAGGCATCCGCCTCAGATGGTTCGATGAGCACCGGTCAAATTTGGAGGGCTCGGGCGACCTCAAGGACACGCCCCATTTTGAAGATGCGCTGTTGGCCAACTGGAACCCGCGGGCCTCTTACGTCGCCCGCTCGCCATTTGAAAACATCGCCGGCTCCATGCCAGTCTCCGGCACCATGGGCGGGCCGTGGTTCTTCGGTGCCTACACCCGCGATCTCTACGATGGCGCCGTGTCGTGGGGTGACCAGACGCCCGTGCCACGCGGCGGACGCTACCATGGCAACCCCTTCGGCCCGCCCCAGGAAAACGGCGGCCGGCCCATCGTCCTGTTTGACCTCCCACGGCTCGACACCGGCATCTTGTCCATCGCCCAATTCCAGCACGCCAAGCTTTCCGAGTTCGTTTGGCATCCGTCGTTTGCCGTCGGTCAATCCCTCGCCGACCCCAGGCTTGCCGGTGCCCGCCTGAGCGGACTGAACCGCACCTCACCGCTCTATGCCGGAGCCATCGAATCCCAGACGGGCGGGTTTGACGCCGGCGCCATCGGCTGGTCGGACGATGCCGAGCGTGCCACCGGCCGCGAGGCCTGGGCCGCCCAGGGGCGGGCGATTTTCCAGGACTATCCGGCCAGCGACAACCTCGTCTATGACCTCTCCTTCGAGCTGAACCACTCCCTCTGGGACAGCTTCTTCCTGTCCACCGGCAGCGCCTCCGCCAAACAACAGTTCCTAACCGATCCGTCCGGCCACCCGCTGCCCAATGGCCGGATGGCCCTGGCCCCGGTCACCGGACCCGCGGCCACCCCCGCCGACCTGACCGACTTTCACCGCTGCGCCTACACCCTCAACGTCGATGGCGCGTTCAACGTGAACTCCACCAGCGTGGAAGCCTGGAAAGCCGTGCTCGGTGCCACCCGGCGGCTGTCAAGTGACGGAAAATCCGCCGCCTTCCCCCGGGTTCTCTCGCCCCCCGGCGACCCCTGGACATCCGACGACCCCACCACGGCCGAATCCGCATGGTCCGGCAGCCGCACGCTCAAGGCCGAGGAAATCGAGCGCCTTGCCCGCGCCATCGTGGATGAAGTGCGCAAGCGCGGGCCGTTCCTCTCGCTGGCGGATTTCGTCAACCGGCGGCTCGCCAACAATGAAACCGGCCGCATGGGGGCGCTCCAAGCCGCCATCGAGGCCGCCCGTTTGAATGAACGCTTCAAAGCCGCCTATCCGCTCGACAACACCAAATCCCTGCCCGATTACGCCCATCCGGACAACCTCCAGGACGCCACCCGTCTGGAGCAAACCCTCAAGCCCGCTTGCAAGGCCTGGGGCCTCCCCGGTTATCTAACGCAAGGCGAGCTGCTCCAGGTGCTGGGCCCGATGCTCGCCGCCCGCTCGGACACCTTCATCATCCGGGCCTATGGTGACGCCACGGATGCCGATGGCAAACTGCGGGCCCGCGCCTGGTGTGAAGCCGTCGTCCAACGCTGTCCCGAACCGATCGCCGCGGATGCCTCCGGCCTCAACTCGGCAAACCTGGGCAAGCCCTCGGACCTGGGCCGCCGCTTCATGATCAAGTCCTTCCGCTGGCTGCGCCCGGAAGAAATTTGAAGTCCCGGTCTGCCGAGACTTGCCAAGTGCCGCTCCCTTTGCCAAATTCATCCCATGCTTTGCCGCAAAGTCGTACCAGCAGGATTTCGTGTGACCGGTCACAAACCCATTCTGACCAAGGAACAGCGTGCGGAAATCCTTCGCCGCCTGGGCGAAGGAGAAAAGCAAGTGGCGCTGGGCAAGGAGTTCAACGTCACCCGCGCGGCGATTTCCCTGCTCAAGCAACGAACCGCCGACCCCGCACGCTTCGCGAATAAGTACGAGTGGAAAAAACGCCTCACCGATGGGGAAATCGCCACCTTCAAGCACACCCTCGACACCACCCTGCCAAAAGACCATGACCTGGATGTGCTCGGCCCCGCGCCTTCACGACTCTGGACCATGGAGCGCGGCTACGCCCTGGCCAACAAGCTGTTCAGGAAGGAACCTGCCGTGCGCATCATGAAAGATTGCATGGGGGACCATCTCACCCGGCGTCCCGATTCCTATCTCACACCGCCCGAACCGCCGCCCCCGCGGGACCTCCGCAGACTCCCGCCGGAACTGGCCGCCGATAAGGACTTCGTCAAATACTACCTGTCACCCATCGCCTTGCAGATCGAGCAACGCGAATACGAACTTGCCCTCGAGCACTACCATCAACTACACGCCAAGTTTCTACAACAGCAAGCGTCCCAAGCCACCGCCACGTTGCGCCCACCCGAGTTGGATGACGATGCCTGGGCGGACCCCTCCCCGCCGCCGCTCCCAGGCACCGGACCTTCCGACCCGTCGCCCCCACCGGCACCCGGCCACCGCCTCGGCAAGCATGCCAAGAGCAAGGGCAGCCCGTTCACCAAAGCCAAACGCACTAAGAAAAAACACTGACCGGGCCACGGAATCTCCCAAGGACTTGAGGTTCAGGGCTTGATGCGCAGCCCACGCGGGACGGGCAATCCTGTTCAAATAAGCGCGAAGGACAGATAAATAAGACCACCGATGACACGGCGCACCGGATGCACACGGATAGGAGAAAAATGCGCGGAGCACCATCCGTGCCGATCCGTGCAATCCGTGGTTGAAAATTCGTAATCGAACAGTATTGCGCGGGCGGGATTGCCAGACGCTTCACGGCCACACCACAGCGAACCCGGCGGCTCATCAATCGCCCGTGGCAGGGGCGGAGTCATTCTCCGGCCACCTCCAGCCGATCCCAAAGTTCATGTTGGTCAATCCCGGCCGCCGCCCCAGCCATACACACCATGAGCGCCGCAAAGGCCCAGAATCCCACGCCAAAGGACAAGTCCGCCATTTGGCCCAACTTCATCAGGCTCACCAACACTCCTAACAAGAACACCTCGATCATGTTCCATGGCTCGGTGCGGCTCAGCCAGCGGGCGACTTGCCGGGCACCCGGGGCCGCCCGGCCGGCCAGCAAGGGTCCGCACACATAGAGCATGCCGCCGGCCAGCACCAGGGGTGCGGCGATGGTGAACACCGCCACGCACCAGCCAATCGCCGGGCTGCCCTCACGAATCAACTCCCGCGCCGCCCGTGCCAGGTTCAGCTCGGTCCGGATGCCGTTCGCCTCCATGGTCAGGAAGGGAAACGCGTGGACGATTCCCATCAGGATCAACGCGGTCAGCGAAAACGCCGTCACCCTCACCAGTGAGGCCGTGCGGTTTTGATAGAGCAGCACTCCGCAGCGTTTGCAGCGTGCCGCGGTGCCCTCGGGCACGGCCGCCGCCGTATGCAGCGTGTCGCAGAAATGGCAGGCCACCTGATGGGGCCCGCCAGCGGGCTTCGGCCACGGGGAAATCGAGCTTGCGCGTTTCAAAATGTGGACGGGTTGGGGCAGCGGTAGGCCACCACCCGCTGGCTGAGTTCACCAAGGCCCTCGACGCCGCATTCGACCAAATCGCCTGCTTGCAGGTAGCGTGGCGGAGTCATTCCCATCGCCACGCCACCCGGCGTGCCGGTGGCGATCACATCCCCCGGCAGCAAGGTCATGAAGCGGCTGATGTAACTGACCAAGCGCCGGACCGGATGCATCATGTCGCCGGTCCAACTGTTCTGGCGCACTTCCCCGTTGACCTTGCACCACAAGCGCAGGCCCTGCGGATCGGGCACCTCATCCGCCGTCACCAACCACGGCCCCATCGGTGCGAAGGTGTCCGCGCTTTTTCCCTTCGTCCACTGGCCGCCCATGTCCTTTTGAAATGCCCGCTCGGAAAAATCACAGAAGGTTGCATAGCCGGCCACCCGGGCGAGGGCCTCCCGCTCGTCCACATCCGCAGTCGTGCGCCCGATCACCACGGCCAGTTCGACCTCATAGTCGAGCTTGGTGGCCCCCCGCGGAATCATCACCTCATCATAGGGCCCGCTCCAGGCACTCGTCGCCTTCATGAACAAGGTCGGCTCCGTGGGAATCCCCTCGCCCAGTTCCTTGGCATGGTCCAGGTAGTTCTTACCCACGCAGACGAGCTTGGGCGGGCGTGCCACCGGCGGCCCCAGGCGCACTTCCGGGGCCAGCTCGGCCCCACCCGGGCAGCCATCTGCCACCCACTCCGCGAGCGCCTCCAATCCGCCCATTGCGAAAAACCCCTCGTCGTAGTCAAGGAACTCAGCGCTGGCATCCACCCGGCGGCCATCCGCCAGCAGGACGCCCGGTTCCTCGTTGCCCCTGTCGCCAAATCGAATCAATCGCATGCCGGCAGTCTAGCACCGCCCCGCCGCAATTGGAATCCCAAAAATTCACCGGTGTTCAGTGAGTTGGCCCCCAATCCCCGACCACAGGCTGCCAGGCCATGGCCCTTCTCCGCAACGTGGCGGTCGATCACTCACCCGAGTTGCGCCAACAGCAGCTTGAGGATTTTGCGGGCGGAGTCGGGGATGACGGTGCCGGGGCCGAAGATGGCGGCGGCACCGTTTTGATAGAGGAAGTCGTAGTCCTGGGCGGGGATGACGCCGCCACAGACGACCATGATGTCGTCGCGGCCGAGCATTTTGAGTTCGGCGATGAGTTGGGGCAGGAGGGTTTTGTGGCCGGCGGCGAGGGAACTCATGGCGACGACATGGACGTCGTTTTCGACGGCTTGGCGGGCGGTTTCCCCGGGGGTCTGGAAGAGCGGGCCGATATCGACATCGAAGCCCATGTCGGCGTAGGCGGTGGAGACGACCTTGGCTCCGCGGTCGTGGCCGTCCTGGCCCATCTTGGCGACCATGAGGCGTGGGCGGCGGCCTTCGAGGGTCTCGAATTGCTTGATGAGATCGGGGATGTCGTGCATTTTGCCGTGATTGCTGAATTCCTTGCCATAGACGCCGGAGATGGCGCGGATGACGGCTTTGTATCGGCCGAAATGGGTTTCCATGGCGTCGGAGATTTCGCCGAGGGAAGCGCGGGCATGGGCGGCTTCGATGGTGAGGGCAAGCAAGTTGCCCGCGCCGCCGCCGGCGCAATCACAGAGGGCCTTGAGCGTCGCCTGGCAGCGGGCCTCGTCGCGCTCGGTGCGAAGTTTCCTGAGGCGCTCGATTTGGGAGCGGCGGACGGCAGAGTTGTCCACGTCGAGGATGTCGAGCGGGGCTTCCTGGGCGAGGCGGTATTTGTTGACGCCGACGATGGTCTCCTCGCCGGAGTCGATGCGGGCCTGGCGGCGGGCGGCGGCTTCCTCGATGCGCATTTTCGGGATGCCGGCCTCGACGGCCTTGGACATGCCGCCGAGGTCCTGGGTTTCCATGAGGTGCGCCCAGGCCTTGTGGATGAGCGCATGGGTCAGGGCTTCGAGATAGTAGGAGCCGCCCCAGGGGTCGATGACGCGACAGATCGAGGTTTCGTCCTGCAGGAAGAGCTGGGTGTTGCGGGCGATGCGGGCGGAAAAGTCGGTGGGCAGCGCGATGGCCTCGTCCAGCGCGTTGGTGTGGAGGGATTGGGTGTGGCCGAGGGTGGCGGCCATCGCCTCAATGCAGGTGCGCGAGATGTTGTTGAACGGGTCCTGTTCGGTCAGGCTCCAACCGGACGTTTGCGAGTGGGTGCGCAGGGCGAGGGACTTCGGGTTCTTGGGTTTGAAGGACTTGACGATCTTGGCCCACAGCACGCGGGCGGCACGCATTTTGGCGACTTCCATGAAGTGGTTCTTGCCTTGGGCCCAGAAGAACGACAGGCGCGGTGCGAAGGCATCGATGTCGATGCCGGCGGCGATGCCGGTGCGGAGGTATTCCCAACCATCGGCGAGGGTGTAGGCCATCTCGAGGTCGGCGGTGGCGCCGGCTTCCTGCATGTGATAGCCGGAGATGGAAATGGAGTTGAACTTAGGCATTTTCCGGGAGGTGAACTCGAAGATGTCGGCGATGATTTTCATCGAGGGTCCCGGTGGATAGATATAGGTGTTGCGGACCATATATTCCTTGAGGACGTCATTCTGGATGGTGCCTGCCAGTTGCTCAAGGGAGGCGCCTTGCTCGAGGGCGGTGACGATGTAGAAGGCGAGGATGGGCAACACCGCGCCATTCATGGTCATGGAAACGGAGACCTTGTCGAGCGGGATGCCATCAAAAAGCACCTTCATATCGAGGATGGAATCGATGGCGACGCCGGCCTTGCCGACATCACTGACGACGCGGGGGTGGTCGGAATCATAGCCGCGATGGGTGGCGAGGTCGAAGGCGACGGAGAGCCCATTTTGGCCGGCGGCGAGGTTGCGGCGATAAAAGGCGTTGGATTCCTCGGCGGTGGAGAAGCCGGCATACTGGCGGATCGTCCACGGTTGGAAGCAATACATGGTGGCATAGGGGCCGCGCAGGAACGGGGCGATGCCGGCCTGGTATTTCAAGTGCTCCAGGCCCGCGGTGTCTGCCTCCGTGTAGAGCGGCTTGACCGGAATCCTCTCCATGGTGTCCCAGACGATGTCGGCGATGGGTTGGCCAAGGTCGGCTTCGAGGGTCTGGCACCAAGCGGCGTAGCTGAGGCTGGCCGTCGGGGCGGTGTAGGGGATGGCTGGAAAGTTGGGGCGGCTCATGGGATTAAGACAGCAGACTTTGAGACAGGGGCGAGCAGACGAGAGCAGGCCGGTGCGGAGCGGGTTCCTGATAACCGATAACTGATAACTGATAACTCATAACTGATAACTGATAACTCATAACTCATAACTCATAACTCATAACTCATAACTCATAACTCATAACTCATAACTCATAACTCATAACTCATAACTCATAACTCATAACTCATAACACACCGGCTTGTTTGAGCAGTTGTTGGTTGAGTTCGTAGTTGTTGGAACGGACGTTGACGAAGTGGTCAACCCCTGCGGCACGCCAGGCGGCCTCGTGGTCGCCGGGAGCCCCGGCGACGAGGAGGGTGAGGTCCGGCCTGACGGCTTTGACGGCAGTGGCGAGCGGGGCGACGGTCTCCGGATAGGTGGCGTCGTCCGAGGTGATGACCGCGATGCTGGCCTTGCCAGCGGCTACGGCGGCGGTGGCGTCTGCGATGGAATTGAAGTCACGGGTACCATCGATGGCGAAGCCGGCGGCCTCGAAGAACGAGGCGGTCCAGTCGGCGCGGAGGCGATAGCGGCTGGACGGGCCGAAGTTGAGTTGGAGGATGGCGGGAGGCGCACCGGTTTTCTCGGCGAAGGCGACGGCGGCGTCGCGGAGGGCTTCGTATTCCTCGGCGGCGCGGCGCTGGGGGATGGCTCGGATGGATCGACCGGGGCCAGACGCCTGCGGCAGGAGAGCGGCGGCAATTTCAGCGGTGGCGGCACCTGCGGCGGCGGCGGCGATGGCTTCGGTGACGAGGGCGGCGGCGCTCGGAGAAGCTTGCGGCTGGAAGCCGCAACTACTGACGCACTCGGCAGCGGATTTTTCGTGGGTGATGTTGGAGATTTTCGGGGCGAGTTTCCGGCCCTTGAGATCGGGATAGAGGTTGCTGCCGACGACCTTGTCCTTGCGGCGCCGGATGTTCTGGTGCTTGGCGTGGCAGACGGCGGCGATGGCGGATTGGATGCCGCCGGATTCGAGGCCGGCGAGGAGGCCGCCCTGGTGTTCGACATCCTGAAAGATCGCCCAGCTCTTGGCGGCGACCTGGTCGGTGAGCCACTCGATATAGTTAGAGCCACCGGCGGGGTCGATGACGCGGTCGAGGCCGCATTCCTCGCGGAGAATGCTGTGGATGTTGCGGGCGATGCGGCGGGAAAACCCGTCGCTGGTGCCGACAATCTCATCGTAGGGGCCGAGGTGGAGGCTGTCCACGCCGGCGACTACGGCGGCAAACGCTTCTGCCGTGACGCGCAGCATGTTGGTGTGGGCGTCGTAGGTGGTCTTGTTCCAGCGGGACGTGCTGGCGTGGAGGTGAAGGTCAGGGCTGGTGACGCCATAGGTGGCGGCGACCTTGCTCAGGAGCCAGCGGGCGGCGCGGAGCTTCGCGATTTCCATGAAGTAGTCCGAGCCGACGGCAAGGCACAGGCGGACGTGGTGGAACGCGGTGGCCGGGGTGACGCCGCGGGTTTGCAGTTCCTCGAGGTAACTGACGAGGGTGGCGATGGCATAGCCGAGTTCCTGGGTGGCGGAGCCGCCGCCGTTGTGATAGACATCACCCCGCACCGAGATGGTCTGGATGCCGGGGGCACTGGCGCTGGCGAAATGGGTGAGGGCGGCAAGGTGGTCGAGGCGGGTGGCGAGCGGTGCGGTGAGGGTGCCGTGGAGCGCAAGATCGCCGAGGGGGTCGTTTTCGAAGCAGCCGCGCAGGTGCTTGAGGTCGAGGCCGCGGTGGCGGGCAGCGGCGAAATACAGGGCGGCGACGGGCAGGGTGTTAGAGCCGGCACGCCAGAACGTGGCGATGGCGCTCAGGTCGATGCCGTTGAGGGCGGTGTGCAGGGATGATAGGTTACGGAGGGTGAGACCGGGTGAGGAGAGACCTGCGGGCAGCAGTCCGCACTCCGTCATCGGGATGTTGAGTTCGGATTGGCCGCCGTGGAGCCCTTCGAGGGCGAGTTGGTTGAACTTGGCAGGGCAGCGGGTGACGAGTTCCTGGGAGACCTCCCAACCCGTCTTGAGGAAACCGCTGGGGTGGCTGCCGCGGACGTGCGAGCCTGCGCCGGGGAGGTGCTTGCGGTGCTCAAGGTTGGCGATGTCCGCGCTGCGATAGAGTGGTTGGATGGTGATGTCTTCATAGGTCTTGCTGACCAGGCGCTGGTCAAAGGAGGCGCCTTTGAGCAGTGCTTCCGCAGCTTGATGCCACTGTTCGTAGGTGTGCTCGGGGAACTCCGCGAGCAAGGGTTCCGCTTGCGCTGGGGGGATCATGGTGGGGCCGGGTATCGGGGCTGGGAGAGGACAGGAGACAGGAGACAGGAGGAAGATGCGCGTCGGCGTGACGCCGACGCTCCTTGGTTAGAACCGGGTGTTCCGCATGTCGCCGGTTTTCAGGAAGGTCTCATGGAAGGCGAAGGCGGAGCGGAACGATTGCGGCGTGTGGCCGTTTTCGGTGAGTTTGAAGTAGGCCCAGAGCAGGTCCCGGTAGGAGGGATCGACGCAATTGTTGATGACCAACGCGGCACGCTCACGGGGGGCTTTGCCGCGGAAGTCGGCGACGCCATGCTCGGTGACAAGGACCTGAACCGAGTGCTCGCTGTGGTCAATGTGGGAACACATCGGGACAATGGCGGAGATGTTGCCACCCTTGGCGGTGGAGGGACAGGTGAAAATGGAGATATAGGCACTGCGGGTGAAGTCACCCGAACCGCCGATGCCGTTCATCATTTCCCGGCCGAGGACATGGGTGCTGTTGACGTTGCCGAAGATGTCCGCTTCGAGGGCGGTATTGATCGAGATGATACCGAGACGGCGGATGATTTCAGGGTTGTTGGAGATTTCCTGGGGGCGGAGGAGGAGGCGGCCCTGATAGGCCTCCAAATTGGCGTACATCTCCTGCAACACCGTGCTGGACAGCGTGAGTGAAACGCCGCACACGAAGCTCACGCGCTCGGCATTGAGGAGTTCGATGACGGAGTCCTGAATCACTTCCGAGTACATTTGGAAACGGGGGATGTCCGGGTGTTCGCCCATGGCCCCGAGCACGGCATTGGCGACATTGCCGACGCCAGATTGGATCGGCAGGAAGGATTTGGGGATGCGGCCGGCCTTGAGTTCGTCTGACAGGAAGGTGGCGACGTTGTCACCGATTTTCTGGGTGGCGGCGCTGTGCTGGGCGAAGTTCCTGACTTCATCGGGGCGGTTGGACTCGACGATGCCGACGATTTTCCTGGGATCGACCCAGACGCGCTGGGTGCCGATGCGGTCTTCGACATTGACGAGCGGGATGGGGCGCCGGTGGGGCGGGTTTTTCAGCTCGTAGATGTCGTGGAAGCCGAGGAGTTCCTTGGGATGGTAGCGGTTGACCTCAATGAGGATATGCTTGGCTTTGGAGAGAAAGGTGGGAGACGCCCCGACACTGGTGGTCAGGAGGATTTTGCCATCAGAGGAGACGTCGGCGGCCTCGACGATGGCCCAATTCAAGTCCCCGAGGAAGCCATAGCGGACGTATTGCGGGAGCAGGGAAAGATGCATGTCGAAGAAATGCGTTTTGCCAGCATTGATGCTTTCGCGCAGGGTTTTGTCCGACTGATAGGGGGTGCGGAATTTGATGGCATCGGCTTTGGCGAGTTCGCCATCAAGCGACGGGCCGGTGGAGGCGCCGGTGATGACGCCCACCTTGAAGTCCCTGCCGGCGGCGTGTTCGACGCGGGCCTTGGCGGCGATGGCGGTGGGGATGACTTTGGCGGCCCCGGCAGGGGTGAAGCCGCTGAAGCCGATGACGTCGTCATGCCGGATGAGGGCGGCGGCTTCCTCGGCGGTGAGCATGTTAGGGATTCTTTGCATGATGGGATGATGAAAGTAACGGGCGGGGGGTGATCGGCGGGAACAGGGGGAATGCGGTCGATGTCAGAGCATGGCCAGGAAGTAGCCGGCGGCGATGGCACTGCCGATGACGCCAGCAACATTGGGGCCCATGGCGTGCATGAGCAGGAAGTTGGTGGGGTCATATTCCTGGCCGACATTGTGCGAGACCCGGGCGGCCATGGGGACGGCGGAAACGCCGGCGGAACCAATGAGCGGGTTGATCTTATCCGTGCTGAAGACGTTCATGAGTTTGGCCATGAGGACCCCGCCGGCGGTGGCGACGCCGAAGGCGATGACGCCGAGCACAAGGATGCCAAGGGTTTGGGGATTGAGGAAGAGGTGCTTGCCATCGGCTCCGGTGCCCATTTTCAAGCCGACGCAAAGGCCGAGGAAGATGGTGACGGTGTTGATGATTTCATGCTGGGCGGCATGGACGAGGCGTGCGGTGACCCGGCACTCACGCAGCAGGTTGCCAATGAACAACATGGCCAGCAGCGGCGAGGCGGCCGGGACGACCATCACGCTGAAGGCCATCACCACGGTCGAAAAGATGACTTTTTCGAGTTGGCTGACCTTGCGCAGGGTCTTCATTTTGAGCTTGCGCTCGTGCGCGGTGGTGAGCAGGCGCATGATGGGCGGTTGGATCAATGGCACCAGCGCCATGTAGCTGTATGCGGCCACGGCAATGGCTCCTAGCAGATCGGGGGCGAGGCGGGTGGCGGTGTAAATCGCGGTGGGTCCGTCGGCCCCACCGATGACCCCGATGGCGGCGGACTGCGGCAGATCGAAGCCAAACAACGGAGCCACGAGGAAGGTGCCGAAGATGCCGAGTTGGGCCGCGCCGCCGAGCAGCAGGGTGCGGGGATTGGCGATCAGGGGGCCGAAGTCCACCAAGGCGCCAACGCCGAGAAAAACCAGCGGAGGATAGAGCTGGAGGACAATTCCCTGATTGAGATAATAGAACAAGCCGCCGGCCTCGAAGGTGCCATTGACGGTGGTGGGGGCTTGCAGGATGTAGTCGGTGATCGGCAGGTTCGACACCAGCGCCCCCAAGGAGATGGGCACCAGCAGGAGTGGCTCAAAGCCTTTGACAATCGCCAGATAGAGCAACGCGGCGACGACGCACCACATCGCCACCATGCTCCACTCCAGGTGGGGGAAGCCGGTGGTCTTCCAAAGTTCGATCAGGGTGTGCATGGGATGGTGGAGAGACTCCGTTAACCGAGAGTGTAGAGCGGTTGGTCCTCGTCAACGGCGTCTCCGACCTTGACATGAATGGCGGTGATGGTGCCATCCACGGGCGCATTCATGGCGGTGTACATTTTCATGGCCTCCAGCGTGATGACCAGATCGCCGGCTTTCACCTTGGTGCCGAGCGGGACATCCAGGGATTTGACAATGCCGGCGAGGGGGCTGGTGACATCGCCGGCGGCGGCAGCGGCTTTGGGGACGGCCTTGGGCGCGGCCACGGGACCGGCGGCGGCGGCCCGCACGATTTGGATGGGGGCCGGCGGGCTGGTTGACTCCGGGGCATCGAGTCTTTCGACGGTGACCTCGTAAGAGATTCCTTGAACGGTGATACGAAGATGTTGCATTGGTTAGGTTGGGGTGTTGGTTGGGGAGGCGGCAAGCAGCAGTCAGCGGATGCCGTGGGAGGAAAGGACGGACTGGCGACCCGCCCGTTCCCAATTGGAATCCTGGGATTTGACGGAGACCATGCGGTGGTCCTTGCCGAGGACGGAACTGACTGCCGCCGCGATGACGACGATGATTTCCGGCGGGATGGCAGCGGCTGCCGCAGGGGCCGCGGCGGGAGTTGGGGCGGCGTGCGGGGCCGTGGCGGGCATGGCGCGTTTCACCAGATAGGCGGTCAGGGAGCAAACTCCCCACAGCATGGTGAGGGTGATCATGACCACCAGCATGCCGAGCAAGTGCGGCATGGCGTCGAGGACCGAGGCACCTGATTGAGTGGCGGCGGCGGGCAGAAGGAGCTGAGGCATGGTAGGTTAGAGTGGGATGTTGCCGTGTTTCTTGGGGGGTCTGCTTTCGTGCTTGTGGCTGATGCCACGAAAGGCCAGGGCCAGGGTGCTGCGGGTCACCGCAGGATCAATCACATCGGTGATCAGGCCATTGCTGGCGGCCTGATAGGGTGAGGAGAACTTTTCGCGATAGGCCTTGCGGAGTTCCTTTTCAAGGGTTTCGGGATCGGCGGCCTCTTCGAGTTCCTTTTTGTACAGGACCTTCATCGCGCCCTGAGCCCCCATGACGGCGATTTCCGCAGTCGGCCACGCGAAGACGAAGTCCGCACCCATATCGGTGGAGCACATGGCAAGGTAGGCGCCGCCATACGCCTTGCGGCAGATCAGGGTGATTTTCGGGATGGTGCCGGAGGCCCAGGCGAAGAGCATTTTGGCACCGTGGCGGATGATGCCACCGCGTTCCTGGGCCAGTCCCGGCATGAAGCCGGGGACATCGACCATCGAGAGCACGGGGATGGAGTAGATGTTGCAGACGCGGATGAAGCGGGCGGCCTTGTCGGAGGCGTCGATGTCGATGCAACCGGCCTTGACGGTGGGCTGATTGGCGATGATGCCGATGACGAGACCTTCGAGGCGGGCAAAGCCGATGAGCATGTTGGGGGCAAAATCGGGCATGATTTCAAACCAAGAGTCAGGGTCCACGACCCGCCCGATGACTTTTTGCATGTCGAGCGGAGACTTCGGATCGGCCGGGATGAGGTCGTGGATGAAGGGATCTTCCGCGATGGTGATCCGATCATTCATGCGATGCGGCGAGTCGCTGAGATTGTTGGAAGGCAGGTAGTCGAGGAGGCGTTTGCAGAGGGCAATGGCGTGGACGTCGTCCTCGGCGATGAGGTGGATGTTGCCGCTGACCTGGGCGTGGGCGTCGGCGCTGGCGAATTGATCGAGGGAAGCGCTTTGGCCGGTGGCGGCGCGGATGACATCGGGGCCGCAGATGAACATGTTGGAGTTGCGCCGGGTCATGATGATGAAGTCGGTGAGGGCGGGCGAGTAGGCGGCGCCGCCAGCACAGGGGCCGGCGATGATGGAGATTTGAGGGACCACGCCGGAGGCCAGGACGTTGCGGAAGAAGATCTGGCCGTAGCCGGAAAGGGCCTCGATCCCCTCCTGAATGCGGGCACCACCGGAATCATTGATGCCGACCACCGGCATGCCGGCCTTGATGGCGAAATCCAGGAGGTCGCAGATTTTCTTGGCATGGATGGCCCCGACGGCACCGCCGCCAACGGTGAAGTCCTGGGCAAAGGCGGCGACTTGGCGGCCATCGACGGCACCGGTGGCACACACCACGCCGTCACCGGGCAGCTTGCGTTTTTCGAGGCCGAAGTTGACGCAGGAGTGGTGGGCATGCATGCCGAACTCGATGAAGGCGCCGCCGTCGAAGAAGATGGCGAGGCGTTCGCGGGCGGTGAGCATGCCCTTGTCATGGCGTTTTTCGATGCGGTCCTTGCCGCCGCCGTCAAGGGCTTCTTGCCTGCGGAGATTGAGACTCTCCATGAGTGATGGTTCAATGGCCATGGTGGGGTGGGGTGCGAGTGGGGACGGGACTCTGGATCGGGCGGCGGCGGCAACTCAGTGCTTGGCTTGGCAAAACTCGGTGAGGACGCCAAAGGTGGATTTCGGATGGAGAAAGGCAACGAGTTTGTCGGCCGCGCCCACGAAGGGGACTTCGTGGATGAGGCGTACGCCGTGGCCCTTGGCCTGGGCAAGCTGGTCGTGGATGTCGTCGGTGGCAAACGCGATGTGATGGATGCCGGGGCCGTGTTGCTCGAGAAACCTGGCGATGGGGCTCTCGTCGGAAGTGGGCTCGAGGAGTTCGAGGTGGACGTCCCCAGCCGCCAACAACGCGGTCCTCACCTGTTGCGACTCGATTTCCTCGCGGCCGTCACATTTCAAGCCCAACATGCCTTCATAGTAGGGGAGGGCATCGTCAATGGATTTGACGGCGATTCCGAGGTGGTCGATTTTGGTGATCATGGTACTGAGTGATTGTTGAGGTGGGTGGCGGAGAGGGAGTCTAGGCGCGGCGGACAAACTCTGCACAGCCGGAACTTGTCAAGGCTGCGCATATTCTGTCTTTGCTGGCTTTCCTCCCGAAAAGTTTCATCGGCGTATCGGGCTTGGTTTGTCAACCGTGTATTTTTTTTGTTTTCAGGGTTTTGACAGGCGGCGGTGGCGGAGTATGCTCCGGCGCGTGCCGGCAGCCGGACGCAATCACAACCCCACTAACAGAACATGAGCGGCCCAACCAAAGAAACACACCTGTTTCAAGCCGAGATCCGGCAACTGCTGGACCTGGTGGTTCATTCCTTGTACACGGACAAGGAGATTTTCCTGCGCGAACTGATCTCGAATGCCTCCGACGCGATGGAGAAACTGCGGCACCTCGAGGCGACGGAGAAGGCGGTGCATGATCCGGGGCTGCCGATGGAGATTCACCTCACGACCGACGAGGCGGCACGAACGCTCACGATTGCGGACCACGGGATGGGGATGACGCGGGAGGAGTTGGTGAAAAACCTGGGGACGATCGCCCACTCGGGGACGAAGGTGTTTTTGGAGGCGATCAAGGCGGGCAAGGGCTCGCCGGGCACCATGATCGGCCAGTTCGGGGTGGGCTTTTACTCGGCGTTCATGGTGACCGACGAGGTGCAGGTTTATTCGCGGAGCTGGCGGGCGGATGGTGAGGACTTGCGCTGGACCAGTGACGGGGTGAGTGGCTATGAGATTGAGGAGGCGCCCGGACAGTCGCGCGGAGTGAGGGTGGTGCTGCATTTGAAGGAGGATCAGGCGGAGTATGCCCGGGAAGCGCGGGTGAAGGGCTTGATCGAGACCTATAGCAACTTCGTGGGCTTCCCGATTTTCCTCAACGGGACGCGGATCAACGAAGTGGAGGCGCTGTGGTTGAAAAACAAGTCGGAGATCACCGAGGAGCAGTACCAGGCGTTCTATAAGTTTGCCGGCAAGGCCTTCGATGAGCCGGCGTATCGCCTGCATTTCAGTGCGGATGCGCCGCTGGCGATCAATGCGCTGGTGTTTGCGCCGAGCGAAAACCCGGAGCGGTTGGGCTTTGGCAAGGTGGCCGGCGGGGTGGCGCTGTATTGCCGCAAGGTGTTGATCGAGGCCAGCCCGGTGGGCCTACTGCCAGAGTGGCTGCGCTTCATGAAGGGCGTGGTGGATAGCGCCGATCTGCCCCTGAACATCTCCCGCGAAACCATGCAGGACAGTGCGCTGGTGCGCAAACTCAACAACGTGATCAGCAAGCGCGTGATCAAGATGTTCGAAAAGGAAGCCGCGGCGGACCCGGCAAAATACCGTGGGTTCTATCGCAAGTTCGACCGCTTCTTCAAGGAAGGCGTGGCCACCGATTACGCCAACCGCGAGGCCTTGGCCAAGCTGCTCCGCTTCGAATCATCGCTGGCCGAGGCCGGCTCGCTGTGCGGCTTTGCCGACTATGTCTCACGGGCCAAGGAGGGGCAGCAGGAGATCTACTATCTGGTGGGGCCGAATCGCGAAAGCCTGGACAGCAGTCCCTACGTGGAGGCCTTCAAGGCCCGCGGGATCGAGGTGGTCTATTTCACGGACATGGTGGACGAATATGTGGTGGAATCCCTCGGCGAGTTCGATGGCAAGAAGCTGGTGTCCATCCGCCATGCCGGCGTGGCGATGGAAGATCAGGCGGTGCCGGGCGAGACGCTCGATGAGGAACAGACGGCGGCGCTGTGCCAGTTCCTCAAGGCGGAGTTGGGGGACCGGGTGCTCTCGGTGGCCAGCGGCAAGCGCCTGGTGGCCAGCCCGGTGATCGCCTTGGTGCCGGCGGACGGCATGAGCCCGCAAATGCGCCAGATGATGCGGGCCATGGATGAGAGCTTCAAGGATGAGGTGAAAGTGGAACTCGAGATCAACCCGCGCCACCCCTTGGTGCGCAAGCTGGCCGCCGCCCATGCCACCCAGCCGGACCTGGCGAAACTGGTGGCCCGCCAGTTGTTCGACAACGCCCTGATTGCCGCAGGCTTGTTGGAAGACGCTCGCGAAACCGTCAACCGGATGAACACGCTCATGGAAAAGGCGCTGGGCTGAGGAGACTCGGGGCCCCTGCCCGCAGGGCGCGGCAACGCAGCGCAAGCGACCCGGATTCCGCAACTCGCAATTCCACCCGATGATCCGCATTTCACTCGAAGCCTTCCAGGGCCGCTGGGCAAATCTCCATCCCCTCGTGCGCTTCCTGATTCTGTTGGCAGCGGCGACCGCGATCAGCTTTGTCGCCGTAAGTGGGCCCTACCAGAGGTTCAAGGTGTGGCGGCTGGAACGCAATCTGGTGGCCGCCCGGAATGCCGTGGAGGACTTGAGCATGCATGAGGCCCGCGATCTCTCACTGACCGTGCTGCGGGCCGACGAATCCTGCGTTGAGGCCTTCCGGATTCTTGAAAAAGCGACGGCATCCCTGCGTGACCCATGGCATGGTGAGATCGCCCGGGCACTGTTGTCCCATCCGGGAGCTTCCGACGCGGATCGCCTGACCGCCTTTCGCGGGATCGCGCCGGAGGTGCCGCTCGGGTTGTTGAAACAGGCGTGGACGATGCTGCCGGACCGGTGCCACCAGGATCTCCGGTTTGTGACGGTGTTTGCGGATCGCTTGATCACGGAACGCCGCTTCAAAGAAGCGACCTTGGTGCTGTTGGCGGTGCCTGCCGCAGCACGCACTCCCGCAGTGGACCAGCGCTTGATCCGAATCTTGATCGGCAGCGGCATGCCGGAGGGTTTCGACGAAGCCCAGCACATGCTCGCCGGGATGTTTCCGCCCGGCGGTCAGGAAATTTCCGAGTGGCTGGACCTGCTCGGGGAAATCCCGCTGGACCGCATCCAACCAAAGACGCTGGTGCCTGTCCGCATGGTGCTGGAGGACCCGGCGTCCGGCGCGGTCGCCCGGACGGCATTGATGCGAGCGCGGCTGGATTATGCAACCGACATTTCCCGCCGCACGGCGATTCTTGACGTCGCCATCAGCACCTGGAAAGAACATGAACCGCAAGCACTGGCCGATTTTCTGAGCCATCTCGGGCTCTATCAACTCCTGCTCGAAACCCTCCCGACGCACCGGTTGAACGAGCATCCGGAATTGTTTCCACGGCTGCTCGAGGCCAGCCAGCGGAGCGGCGCGTGGACGCAGGCGATTGACTTGCTAGATTCCCACGGCGACCTGATCCCTAAGTTCGAGGAACAGGCGCACCGTGCGGTGGCGGCGGCCAAGACAGGCGATTCCCCGGCCTATGTCCTGGCCTGGACCAACGCCAGGGGCGAGGCGAAAATCAGCCCGCAGCCTGGCGCTTTTCTAACGCTCCAGCGGATTGCGCGGGAGGCGGCGCTGGACAAGGAGGCCGAGCAAGCGATGGTGGAGGCCATCCGCTGCGGCCGCGGGCCGCTGCCGCTGTATGCGGATCTCAAACCGCTGCTCACTTCGCTGGCACAGCAGGGTCAGGACAAGACCTTGCTGGAGATTTGCGCGATCTATCTGCCCTTCGAGTCCACCAATCCGGTGTTGATTACCCAGCTTGCCTATCTTGCCAGCCTCAACCAACTGATCGAACCCAAGACGGTGCTGGCGGCCATGGAGCACCTGGCCACGGGGTTTCCCAAGGAAGTGCCCATCCAATGCGTGCTCGCCACGGCCTACCTGTGCGCCGGCCAGCCGGCCCAAGCCGCGGCAACGCTGGACCGTCTGGAATTGGACCCCGCCAAACTTTCCCCGGGATACCGGGCCGCGTATCTAACGACCCAGGCGCTCACCCACCGCATCGCCAGGGACGATCCGCGCATCACCGCTTTGCCGTGGAAATCCCTGCTGCCATCCGAACGCAAGAAATTCAACGACCTGCTCCGCGCGGAAGAAAATGCTGAAACGCTGAAAAACTGAAACGCCGAATCGTAGCTTGAGCGAAAGCACCAGAATTGGATGAGCCGCAACAGGGCACAATGAACACGACCGGGCAGACTTGGGAGAGGTTCGGGCAGTAATGAAACCCGAACTGCTGGAGATTCACTCGCCATGCCTCTGGCCATCCCTCACGGCCCGCCAGGATGCCCCGACAGCGCCCGGCTTGCACCCGGCATTCACCCGGCACGAACCATCCACCAAAGCGAATCTTCTCACGAAAAAGAAACCCACCTGTCCCCCGCACGGACTGACCTGCCACGCCACGGAAAATGCCGCACAATCGCCCCGCCGCTCGCGTCGCCGCCCGCACCCATGACCCCGCCCCGGAAAATCCTCGCCGCCCATCGCGCCAGCTCCCGCACCGGGCGCGAAAATGGCCCCGGCATTGAGGGGGCGTTGCTGGAAATTGCGCCAGGATCGGGAATTGGGCCTATCTCAAGGCCGCCGCCGCCATCGTTCCGTTGCGCTTCACTCCGCAGCCGGTTCATTCCGTTAGGTCCCATGCCCTGATCCTCCACGATGTGGGCACCAAGGACGGACGCAAGCAATGGGTGGAGGATTTCAAGGCCGGCACAATCGACATCCTGTTTGTTTACACCATGCTGCTCACCGGCTTCGACTCCCGGCGGCTCAACAAACGCTACCTCGGCCGTGCCATCAAGGCGCACCACCTGCTGCAGACGCTCACCCGCGTCAACCGCACCTACCTGCGGAAGTTCGACCACATCGTCTCCAACCCGCCCTTCAAGCCGGTCTCCTCGACTTCCGCGACGAACTCGTCACCAAGGCCTGCTGGGAATTTGCTGGTGGGGGTGAAAGCCGTTGGAAGCGCCGGTGGCCGGACCGGAGGGCGGGGAAAAAGAAGTTGCTACGGCACGGAGATCGGCCCAACCACCACCCGGTAAAACCGTCGGGGTAGTGTGGCAGGTTGCGAGTCGTACCAAATCTGACTGGGCGCGGTCAGCGTGATATTCGTCAACCCGAACCAGTTGATAAGATCGGCTGTATACTGGATGCCATAGGTTCGGCCGACCATCCCACAGACCGTGATGCCTGGATAAAGATGGATTTCTGAAAGCGGCCCTTCGACAACGGTCACCGCCGCCGAAGCGGCGTTGTCGGCGAGATTCAGGTCTGGTTCGTAAGCCACCACATTTGCAATGCTCGTGGCCGTTCCTGCCGCAGGAATGGTCGCCACAATGTTGACGGTTGCACTCGATCCAGCGTCTATTCCGCCCAGGCTGCAAACCACGGTGCCGAGACTTTGGGTGCAGCTTCCCTGGCTGGAGCTTGCGGACACAAAAGTCGCATTGTTTGGCAGAACATTTGTCAGCACCACTTCGCTTGCCGACATGTTCCCCTTGTTGCTGACGGAAAGGCCGAACGTGACCTGCTGCCCGGGGACCACGGTGATTGGCGTCGCATCCATTACCACTGCCAAATCCATTCCCGGGGACCCGGGTGGAATCAGCGACACGTCGTCGTAACCGTACAAGCCATGTTCGGCGGCACCGCTCGTGTCGCCCAGCAGGATCACGCCGACCCCGTACAGGTCCCCAGGTGACTCCAAGTGACCCACTTTACGACCGTCGACAAACAAATCCTGGCTCCTCCTGTTTCCATCCGCCTGCACGACAATCTCGTGCCACGAGCCCGACCCCAAGACTACTTCAAGATTTGCAGACGCATTCCAAGCGGTGAAGAGAATGCCGGTGCTGCTGAATCTCAACACGGTGACGTTGTGCGCGTCTCCCGCAGTCCTGTCCCAGTCGCTTTCAAGTGCCGCGACATTGACGCCCTGCCCCTGCTGAATAAAGAACCGCCAGGTGAAAGATGTTCCAAGGTTGGTTATGTCTTGGTAGGCATACCCCCCGTGGTTCGCGAAACGGGTATCGACTTGAAGCGCCGTGCTCCCGCCATGGGCAGGCGAAGAAACCAACCCAACATTTGCGTCCTGAATTATGTGAATGCCCCATATTCCATAGGAGTATGGCACGGGGCTTATGTTTCCGTTGTTAGCAGGCGGCGATTCAAATCCGCCATCGCAAATGACCTCTCCGCTAACTTGTGCGGATCCGTTGAGTACAAGGGCGGTTATGACTACGCACGCCGCTCCAATGCTAAGAAACTGCTTTCCGGGGTGGCACGCATGGGAAAGCCCAAGCGGGGCTCGCAGAGCCGGTATCAGGGGGCTGCGGGGTATCCGGGAGCTGGAACGGCGAAAAAACCGCAGTACCGACCAAGGCGTTGGTCCGGCGGGTTCATGCAGGCAAATGGGGGATTTCGTCAGAATCATGGCAGGTCTCCTCAAACGCAAGAAAACGCAACCGTGCGGCCATGCCAAGAGAATTCTTGGAAATTCTTCTGCAATCGGCTTCTCGCTGAGTGACGGCCTCGGCCGACCCGGGCTGCCCCTGAGGGTGGGAGGTCATTGGCTGGCCATGCCCCGTGCCATCGCGCCGCCCATCCGGGCGGACCAGTGGGAGCGCCGGGGCCGTCACGCCCTGATACCGCGGCTTGGTCAGGGCGTAGGGGCTGCGCGGGTTGACCGGGGTCGTTTCCTCGGCCGGCAGCGGCGTTTCCGGGCCATAGACGCTGGATGACGAGGCGAACACGAGGGGGGGACGCCCATGCGGCGGCAGAATTCCAGCAGGCGAATGGTGCCGACGTCGTTGGTGAGCTTGTAATCGTGTGGCGGAATTTGCGCACTTCGATCATGCCTCCCAGCCCTCCCTTCTGGCACGCGCTTTCAGTTCGCGGATCAGGCCGTCCTTTTCCTGCGCGGTAAACCGGCTCGGGTGCTTCAGGATGTGTCGCGCTGGCCATCGTCGGCATGCTGATGCGGATGCACAGCCGAAAGGAGGCCGGGGATGCCGCGTCACACTTCCTGAGCTGGACCTTGAATGGACCAGGAATTTGATGACGGACCGGACGATGGTCCGGCCGCAGCACGCGCCGGGATTTAGCCACACCGCTGTGGCTAAACCGTTAGAGCTGCGGCTACACCATTCTTCACGCCGAAGATTTCAACATTCAACATTCAACTTCCAACATTCAATGATCAAGTAAGTTGGTGTTGTGGTTACGCTTGGTCATGTCGGCGTGGGGGCTGGTTGAGGGGGTTGGCACTTCTGTGGTGGGACTTTCGTCAAGGCAGTTGCTCCCGTTGCAGGACATGCCCATACACCCAGTTCGCTTGAAGATCAGGGACCTTGGCGATCTCCAGGTTGATCGTTTCCCAAGCTTGCCTGGCGCGGTCAGGGTGCGTCTGGAGCAAATAGTCAATGGCAATGGTTTGATAATACAGATTGTCTTTCACGGGCAATGCTAGGATCTGTTCAAGCGTGGCCAGATACTGCGGATTGCTCCCCAGGCGACGATAAGCAAGCGCCACCTCGGCCAGATAAAATGGATTGCTGCTTGGGGGCAAGGCGGTCACTGCGGTCAGGACGTTCGCATCTCCCAGCAGACCGAGCATAGCAATCGCGCCAGCCTTGGCGGCGGCATCCTCTCTCCGCCCAAGTTCATCCAGCCAGTACTTGGAGGTTCTGAACATCTTGGGATCGACCCCGGCATATTCAGGTGGATCCCAGTCACCCCGGTCAAGCGCCTTGCGGACGATGTCTTTGTCGATATCAACAATCGTTCGGGAATAGAGGACAAATGCCTGTTGGGCGACACGGGCATTCGTATCGACTGACAATCGTTCCATGGTTGCCTTCTTCTCGCGCGGGCGGGTAGGATACATGTTGTTCACGCAATAGCGCACCTGCCAGACCTCTGAGCGTCCCAGTTTCTCGATGTCTGGCGCAGTGAGTGTGCCACCCGCAAGAAATTCCTGTTGGAGGTAATGGCCATACACCCATGCGGGTTGAAGATCCGGCGACCCGGCAAGCTCCCCGTGGATGCGCTCCCATGCCTGCTTCGCCCGGGCGGGGTGCGTCTGCAGCAGGTATCCAATGGCAATGGTTTGATGAGGCAGATTGTCTTTCACGGGTAAGGCAAGGACCTGCCCGACCGCGGCCAAATAGGGCTCGTCGCTGCCCAGACGCCGATATGCCGCCGCCAACTCGGTCAGGAACCCGGGCTTGCGGCTGCCGGGCAAACCCGCCAGTTCGGGCAGGACGCTTGCATCGCCCAAAAGACCGAGCACGCGAACCGCGCGGGCCCCGCTCTCGTCATCCCAGGTCCTCCCGCCGTCATCCGGTTTACGCTTGAGGTCAGCAAGCCAGTAACGGGTCGTTTTGAACATGCCTTCCGGCCCGTCACTTCCAAGAATATTGAGATCGCCACGGTCAAAGGCCTTGCTGGCGATCCCCTTGTCCACATCAACAAACATTCGCGAATACACTTCGAATGCCTGGTGGGCAACCCGGATTTCCGTATCGACAGCCAAACGTTCCAAAATGGTCCTCGCCTCGGCAGTGGGGAACGTCAACTCATGGGTGACACCATAACGCACCTGCCAGAACTCGGAGCAACTCAACTTGCCCAGGTCATAGGTGCCGAGCGTGGCAGCGGAACAACAGAGAGCTAACAGTGGGAAAATGACGGTCTTCATAACGTATGCAAGGGGTGTGTTCACATATAAGCGGACACGTGAGGGTGAAATTCATTAGAAATCAGGCTTCTTGAGATTCCCTGATGCGTTCTTTAGTCTCCCCCAAAGGCGTGTTGCTTGACGGTTACGACCGCAGTGGGCACCCTCCCGGGCATGCCCGTCAAGTTAAGGACCTGACGCCTTGTACCGATAAGTTCCTCGCGAATTTCCGTATCAACCTCGTCGCAATCTCCACCCTCACTGGACATCCTGCGGACCGATCGGACCGCAGGATGTCCAGTGAGGGACTGCTGTTGCGGGTCGCTGTCGGTAACAGGGAGCACATTTCCCTTAACTTGACGCGCATGCCTCCCGGGGGCTGCACCCTGGCAGGAGTGTGGGATGATAACAGCGCAGTTGCCGCAAGGGTGAACAATATGGTGTTTGGCGTCATGGTTTTGTTGGTGTTATCCATATTCAATGTTGGAGGCACCCTGCACTCGCTTGAGCAGGCCAAGCGTAGCTCATCATGGACGAACGCAGGTAAAGTCTTCGTAAATCGGCAGGCCGGACACCGATGCCAGCAGCGGCCTGAGGGGACGGGGTTGGGTTGGAATGGTGGGGCTCATCGGGTGCAGGCCAGGATCAAACAGAAAGCGACAAACGCTACCAAAACAGGAGCTAGCACCATGGCAAACAACCATGCGACACCGCGCCTGTGGCCGAGATTGAGCGTCCAGCCAAGACCCGAAATTTGCTTTGGCACCCACACCCGCGAATCCCGTTTGCTAAAGTAATGCGACAGCATCCTCGGCCCACTCCAGTTGTCCGGGTTCTTCCACTCCGCTTGATTGATGAGGTCTTGGCTCATGTCGTTGGTGGGCGTGATGATTTGTTGCGGCGTTGAGGGTCTTGGGCAGGATCTGGCGACTTTCCTGAAATGGTGCAACAGACTGCAGATCCAGGTGCCTGTGGTCACGATATAGCAACCCACTAATCCCAGCAGCAGCGGGTTAGACAAATGGGGTGGGGTTTGCCCGTTGGCGTGAACGATGAGCAATTGCAGCATGAGTTGAAACACGGTTTCCAGACAAGCCAAACCCACCAGCGAGCGGAAGAGATAGTCAAGAGTTTCATCCCGTCGCCCCGACGCAAGCCAGTGATCACTGTGCCGGATATTCAAGTGGTGGACGGGGATGAAACGAAGGCAGTAGCCGATTCCAATCAGGAATAGGGGCACTCCAATGCCAAGGGCTACCGACAAAAACAGGTACGTGGGCCGCTCCATCCAGCCGTTCGGATTCCCCCTGACATCGAAATGCGAGGCTATGATCGTCTGTGAGAACACGGATGCAGCGACGAGTGTCGCCGCTGCGGCAATTTTGCCCGATGTCATGAGATTCAGCGTTCCTTTCACCATGGCCAAAGTTGATACCGGCACGACTGTTTCTTTGGTGAGCGCAACAACTGCCGCTATCGCACCCGCTGGCGCAGCTTGCACGGAATTCGCTGCAACCGCAGAGGCAATGAGGGTTGTGGCCAGGGTTACGCCGCGTCTTGCAAACTGGGTGCGCAACTTTCCCAAGGCACGCGTCACCCGTCTTTGAGCGGTGCCTTCGGTGAGGTTCAGTTCCGCAGCCAGTTGTTGCACGGTTTTGTTCTCGAAATAGCGCAGGACTAGCGCAGCCCGGTCGCGGTCACCCAGTTTTGCCATTGCTTCGTCCAGCAACGAATAGATGTGGGACCAGGCTGAGTCAGTCTGTTCGGGAATCAGGGTTGATTGCAGGTATGCCTCCTGCTCTCGGTTCACGCGGCGGCGCTGGATTTTCAATGCATCAGTCGCTGCATAGCGCGTCGTTCGGTATAACCAACTCGGCAGGATGGTATCGGCCCCGAGCGACACCGCTTTCCGCGCCAAAATAATGAACACCACCTGAGTGACCTCCTGTGCCAGGTGCGGGTTGCCCACCTGCCGGAGCGCCGCCGAATGGACTAAGCCGGTGTGACGATCTACGAGTGCGGCAAAGGCCGCTTCGGACCCATGGGTGACGAACTCTCGGACTAGCGCCATATCATCTTCTATCATTTACCGATTAATGGACACACAACCACCAAAACGGACAACTATTTTCATGACGCGGGTATCGTGGCTCGGAAATCGGGTCGTCCGAGCGCACACTGGGCATTGCAGCAGCACGTTCCGACAAAGCAACTACCGCCCCTGAACCGCATTGAGTTCGCCGGGACTCTGGCAGGACCGCTACCAGGAAATTGCTCTTGAGCTGCCCGTTCGTGATAAAGCCACGCGGAGTGGCATGCATGAGAGAGCGAAATCGGGCTCGCAGAGCGGAAAAAAGAAGGGGGGGCGAGATTCATGGGAAAGTACTTCGACACCCAGAATACCCAACCGTTTGGTGATGCCAAGAAAATTGTTGAGTATTTTGCCCAGCGGTTCCTCGCTGAAATTGAAATGCCCCTTTCGGAAGGCTTTGAGGTGTAAAGCGGCGGCGGCCTTTCGGGCGGGCCATCCGTGTCTGTCCGTGCGGAATCCGCAGCCAGGAATTTGCTCGCTTCATCATCCGATCCGCCCTGCCATCTTCCTGATATTCAGCTTTTCCAGGTTGCCGGATCGGCGATACGCTGTGGCCCGTGATGCATAGCAACTGACGTCACCTCGTGAGTGGAATGTTTGCCGCGCTGCTGCTTGCGTTCGGCGTCCGCGCGGCGCCGGACGATCCGCCACCGGTCACGGACGCCGTGGCCCAGTTCAATTTGGGCATGCGTTACCTCGGCGGTGAAGTTCAACTTGACGGTCACGCGCACCAAGCTGTTGGGAAAAATGAGTGACAGACGGGTCGCGAAAGCACTTGGCGTCCCCACCGGAATCCTGACCGCCAAACGCCTCAAGCTGGACATCCGCACGCAGACAGGCCGACCAGTGATGAATCCCCCCCAAGGACTCCTGACAAATGATTCTGCCAGGAATTCTTTGGAGCCTGAGTCACGAGTGTCCGGTTAACTGACTGATGGACCGAGGCTACATGGACTTTGGACGTCTCATTCTGATAGCAAATGCGGGAGCGTTCTTTGTCACACGGGGCAAGAGCAACCTGCAATTCACTCGGCATTACTCGATGCCGGTGGACCGGCTCACTGGCCTGCGCAGCGATCATGT
>JAPLUI010000313.1 GCA_026397725.1 Verrucomicrobiota bacterium
TATCCGTGCAATCGGTGGTGAAAAATCTTGCCGCAGGAGCCACCTCCTGGGTACCTGGTCTTGCGGGTGGCAGCAGTGCCGCTGCGGTGTCATGTCTTGCTCTTACTTGATCATTGAATGTTGGAATCTATCTCTTCATGGATCATTGGCCGCTGAGCCGTCTGAATTCAACATTCAATTTGCAAGTGGCAGAATGGTCGATACGATGACCTTTCTTGCGCTTGCTGCGGTCGCGACGGCATCATCCCGAGGAATCCTCCGTGCCACCTTGCTGGTCACGCACGGCAACATACCCGGCAGCGCCGGCCTTGAACCGGCCCGGACAGCACCAGAATGTGCCAAGTCACCGAATCTGAGATCGTTTACTGAGTTCTGCATGAAATTCCGCAGGAACCAAGACTACTCTTTGAACACCCCAGTCCACAACCGATGCCGCCATTCGCGTCACCGGTTCGATGTCCGGCGGCTGCCTTGTGATCCAAGGCCCTCCCGGCACCGGCAAGACCTACACCGCCTCGCGGGTCATCACCACGCTTCTGGCCAAGGGCAAAAAAGTCGGGGTGGCATCCGACAGCCACCAGGCTGTGGTCAACCTCCTCCTTGCCTGCGGTGAGGCAGTGAACGAGAATGGCGGCCTCCTCCACGGGGTCAAGGTCGGCGGTGATGCCGAGGGGCCGTTGTTTTCAGCCAACCCCGCCCTGCGATACGTCAGTGCCACCGGCGGAGCGCACGATGCCTACACGGATGGCGTCGTGGGCGGCACGGCTTGGCTCTTTACCCGGCCGGAGTGGGAAGGTGCGCTTGATTTCCTCTTCATTGATGAAGCTGGGCAGGTGCCGCTGGCCAACGCGGCGGCCATGGCCCGTTGCGCGAAAATCCTCGTTCTGCTTGGCGACCAGAGGCAGCTCGAACAACCGGTCCAAGGCTCTCACCCTGGGGATGCCGGACTTTCCGCGCTTCAATACGCGCTCAAGGACACCGCCGCCAGCAAGCCGGACGCCCCGGTCTTCCACGCCGTGGTGTCGCCGGATTACGGCCTGTTCCTTGGCGAGTCCCGCCGGATGCACCCCGCAGTCTGCCGCTTCATTTCCGAGAGCATTTACGAGGGGCGGCTCGGGTCGCATCCCGACTGCGCCCGCCAAAAGATCGTCGTCAAGCCGGGCGCAAAGGGCCTCATCACCAAGGAAGCCGGTGTTGTCTTCAGTGGCGTCGAGCCCGATGGAAACATCCAGCGGAGCGACGAGGAGGTGGATCGGGTTCTGGCCATCTACCAAGAGCTGTGTGGTCGTCCCTACACGGCCAGTGATGGCAGCACCAGGCCGTTGGCACTGAATGACTTTCTTTTCATCGCCCCCTACAACGCCCAGGTCCGCGTGCTTCAGGCCGCTCTGCCAGATGCCGCCCGTGTCGGCAGCGTGGACAAATTCCAAGGCCAGGAAGCCCCCGTCTGCATCCTTTCCCTCTGTTCCAGCTACGGCGAGTACGGTTCGCGCGGGCTCGCCTTCATTTTGAACCAGAATCGCATCAATGTCGCCATCTCTCGTGCCCAATGCCTGGCGCTCGTCGTTGCCGACCCGCGCATCGCCACCGCCCCCGCTGGCTCCATCGGCGAAATGATCCTCATCAACCTGTTCTGCAAATTGGCCGATGCATGACCGCTTCCCTTGAAATACCGATAGAGCGGGCCTTAGCAGCATCCTGCTCCCGGATTATTGCCATTGCGTTAGGCAGCGATGGCGGGTTACTCTCCGCTGAACGGCGGTTCTTTGCTCTGACCCCGTTTGCAGTGTCTTAACCATGACCAGTATCGAAGACATCAAACCCGGCCTTTCGCTCACAGGACTTGAGCCGGGGTTGATCGTGTCCGTTATGGCGGCTGTACCTATCGGAACAGGCGCGATGCAGGTCATTTACAGGTTGCCGGATGGCACTATCCGCGAGCGGCTCGTGTCGGCGACCGACATCGGCACCCTCGCCGTTGCGACCACTGAGTGCCCATGGTCCTTTGACGGCGATGGTGAGGCGTTCAAGCTCGCGGTCGAGGCCAAGCGCATCGACCTCGCCTTCCTCTTCGACCCCATGATGGCAGTCCACACGTCGAATGTGGAGCCCCTCCCGCATCAGATCACCGCCGTTTACGAGTCCATGCTGCCCCGGCAGCCCCTGCGCTTCGTTCTCGCTGACGACCCCGGCGCCGGCAAACCATCATGGCCGGCCTCTACATTCGCGAACTGATCATGCGCGCGGATTCCCGGCGCATCCTTGTGGTGGCCCACGGCGGCCTGGTCGAGCAATGGCGCGACGAGTTGTTCGAAAAATTCGGATTTCAGTTCCACGTGTTCTCCTCCGCACTCGAAGCCGCCACCCCCACCAGCAATCCCTTCGAGGACCTCGACCACCTCATCGTCCGTCTCGACCAGATGGCACGCAACTTGGAGCTGCAGGAGAAACTCCTCGCCACCTCTTGGGACTTGCTGATTTTCGACGAGGCCCACAAGCTCGCCGCCCATTTCTTCGGTTCGAAGCTCGAAAAGACCGGGCGCTTCCTCCTCGCAGAAAAACTCGGTGCCCGCACCCGCCATCTCCTGCTGCTCACCGCCACGCCGCACAGCGGCAAGGAGGAGGACTTCCAGCTTTTCCTCTCGCTGCTCGATTCCGACCGCTTCTACGACAAGTCCCGCAGTGGGAGCGATGGTGTTCACAAGGTCGATGCCAGTGACCTCATGCGCCGCATGGTGAAGGAGGAAATGCTCCGCTTCGACGGCACCCACCTGTTCCCCGAGCGCAAAGCCTACACCGCCAATTACAAACTCTCCGACATCGAATCCGCGCTTTACGAGACCGTCACCTCCTACGTGAAGACCGAGATGGGCAAGGCCGACGCTCTCAAAGGTCTGCGCAGAGGCTCCGTCGGCTTCGCGCTCACCGCCCTCCAGCGGCGCCTTGCCTCCAGTCCCGAGGCCATCTTCCAATCGCTCAAGCGCCGCAAGGAACGTCTCGAAAACCGACTCCGCGAAGAACGCCTCCTTTCCCGTGGGCAGCAGTTCACCACTCAGGTTCTCGCAGCCCCGCCGGAAGACGACGACGACCTCACCGCCGAGGAACAGGAAGAGCTGGAGGAAAAGCTGGTGGATACCGCCACCGCCGGGGAAGGCATGAACCTCCAGAACGCCAACCTCATGGTCAACTATGACCTGCCGTGGAACCCCAACCGCCTCGCCGAAGAATCCCGCAGCAGCCGCGTAGTGGATGTCTCCGCCCAGAAATGCGGCTGGGACATCACTTCCTACGCTCCTGCCGTGGATGGCAAGTCGCCAGAGTCCCGCCACATCGAGGTCAAAGGCCGCATCCAAGGTGCGACCACGGTCACCGTCACCCGCAACGAAATCTTTGAGAGCTGGAACCAAGGTTCCAAATACCACCTCGCCATTGGGCTCGTCGGCGAGGACGACTTCACCGACAGCCCACACTATGTGCCGCACCCATTCAAGGAAGAACCCGGCTGGGGCGTCTCCTCCGTCAACTACGACCTCAAAGCATTGCTCGAACGCGCCACGCATGGGGCGCCTGACTTCCTTACTTGATTTTCTTACTCATGGGCATTATCCTCCCGGCATGAAAGCGACCCTCACCAGCAAAGGTCAGATCACCATCCCACTGCCAATCCGGCGTAAATTTCATCTGAATCCGGGCGATGTTCTGGACTTCGATGAAACCGCACCCTTCTTGAAAGCCTCAAAAACCATCGCCCCGCAGGCTTGGGATGAGTTTGGGCGGGAGGCCAATGATCCCTGGGCCGGGATGGACGTTTCCCAAGTGATGGATGAGTTGCGCGGGCCGGTCGAGCTTCCACCCGCAGCAAAAAACCGAGCCTGATCACCATGCGCACCGCCCTCGACAGCTCGGTCCTCATTCTGCTCTATCGCAAACAAGCTGGCTGGGAACGATGGCGGGATCTGCTCCATGCCGCATCGCTGGAAGGCGCACTCATCGTCTCTCCCGTGGCCTTTGCGGAGTATTCCGTGGCCTACCCGACGCTCGAATCCGCTCGCGCCGACTTGGAGCGACTGCACATCTTCCACGAGCCGATTGAGCCAGGCTCCGCCTATCTCGCCGGACAGATTTTCCTCCGCTACCGGCGCGAAGGCGGACCGCGCCAGCACCTCATCCCCGACTTCCTCATCGCCGCCCACGCCACCCTCCAGGCCGACCGCCTCGCCGCCACTGATCGGGGTTACCTCCGGCGCTATTTCCCGAATCTCGCCCTCCTCGCCCCGCCCGATTAGCCAGCCATTCGCCATTCCGCCATGTCCGCTTCAACTCAGCTTCCCGCTCCCCCACCCACCCGGCTCGAAAAACTCGAACTGGAAAACTTCCGCTGTTTTTCCCGGCTCGAAGTCGAATTCCATGAGAAGCTGACTGTGATCGTGGCCCCGAATGGTGGCGGCAAGACCGCTCTGCTCGACGCGGCATGCTTCGGTTGGCACTACTTCGTGCAAGGCACCGACTTTGAGGAACTCTTCAAGAACCTCCGCAACGAGGATGTCCGCCAGGTTCCGAAGCCGGACGGCACCATGATTCCAATGAAACCCGTGCGCCTTCATGGCACCACCTTGGTCGCCGGTGAACGAACCGAGTGGACCGTCGAGAAAGGCGGCAAAACCGCCAAGAACACTTCAACTCAAGGGGCTGATCCAATGAGGGAGGCCGGGCGACGATTGCGGCAGGCACTTCAAGACAATGCCGAAGGCAAATTGGTAGAATCGGTTACCCTCCCCACCATTGGCTACTATGGCACCGGACGCCTCTGGGCTCCGCAGAAGGTCACCGCCGCCCGCCGACGCCAGATCAAGGCTGATACATCCCCTATCAGCGGCTATGACCAATGCCTTTCGCCAAGCTCCCGCTTTGCGTTGTTCGAAGTCTGGTTCGCCCGCTACTCCCTGGCCGCGCTCCAGGAGAAATACGACGGCAACGCTTCCAGCCATCGTTCCGGGGACAAACTGGCTGGGGTGAAAGCCGCGCTTGACGCCTTGCTCAGGCCTGCCACCGGCTGGCACTCGTTCTCCTTTGATGTCAACAACGAGAGCATCCTCGCACTACATGACGCTCATGGTGAGCTTCCCGTTTCAAAGCTCAGCGACGGCTTACGGATCATGATCGGCCTCGCTGGTGACATCGCCCACCGCTGCGTCCGTCTCAATCCGCATCTCGGGGCCACGGCCCCTCAACTCACCCCCGGCGTCATCATGATCGACGAGGTGGACATGCACCTTCACCCAGAATGGCAGCAGCTCGTCCTGAGAGCCTTGCAAGACGCCTTCCCCCTCATCCAATTCATCGTCACCACCCATAGCCCGCAGGTTGTTACAACCGCACGCCGGGAGAATATCAGGATGCTGATCCAGACGGAGATGGGCACTTGGGAAGCACGAATGCCTGACCGAAATCCCTATGCCCATGCCAATTCAGTTGCCTTGGAGACCGTCATGGGTGGTCATGCCTACCCACCCACCGAGACGGTTGACATGTTGCGCGAGTATCAGCGACTGGTTGGCGCTGGCGAACACGACTCCGCAGACGCGCTTGAACTCCGCTCAGCTTTGGAAGCCGAGTGGGGCAAAACTGATCCGGAACTGCTGCTGATGGATGTGACCATCCGCAAGAACGAAACCCTCCGCAAGTTGCGCGACCACCACGCCTGATCCAATGCGCCACATCATTCATGCAGCCACACCTCCGCGGAGCATTGTTGCCGCGTACCGGGCGCAGCCCCACCCTCTCAATCCAGGCAATGCCTGGGACGATTTCGATAGCACGGAACTCAGGGAACATCTCTGGGAACTCCAGCATGGCCTTTGTGCTTATTGTGAACGTGCTCTAAATGTGGGTCCTGGAACATCCAGCATCGAGCACATCGTACCGAAGACCGCCAATCCTCAGGTGACGTTTCAATACACCAACCTTGTCTGGTGTTGTCTCGATCAAAACACATGCAACCTTCACAAAAAGGGCCAGCACTTCGCCGGTTGTGATGCCGCAGGCCGATGGAGCCAGGGATTCATCGCCCCCACCCAGGAGCGCTGCGAAACCAGCTTCACGTATGAGCGTGATGGTTCCGTTAATCCTTCCCAAGCCGCTGATGAGCCTGATGCGACGCAGACTCTTCGCATTCTCAACCTCAATCACCAACCGCTAAAAACCGAACGCCTAGACTATCTGTTGGCGGTCGACATTGCTATCGACAGCATGGCCGATCAATTGGATGCCATTGTGCTTTATTTGACCGCCGAATTGGCACTGGGCAGTCTGAAGCCATTTTTTTCTGCAAAACATCAGCACTTCTCGCTGACCGCATGACTCTCTCGCCATTCGTCATTCCTCCATGTCCGACTACCCCATCAAATCCCCCCGCAAGCTCATCGAAGTCGCCCTGCCGCTGGATGCGATCAATGCGGCAGCGAGAGATGAGAAAGCCGTTCCGAGGCGAGGTCATCCCCAGACCCTCCATTACTGGTGGGCGCGGCGTCCGCTGGCGGTGGCGCGGGCGGTCATCTTTGCGCAGTTGGTCAATGATCCCGGCTATCAACAAGGCGGAGGGTTCAAATACGGAAAAAACAAGAAGGAAGCCGCCATCGAGCGAAAGCGTCTGTTCAAGATCATCGAAGACCTCGTACTGTGGGAGAACTCCACCAACGAGGCAGTGCTAGGGCGTGCCCGCGCCGAGATTCGCCGCTCGTGGCGGGAGGTGTGCGAGCTGAACAAGGACCACCCGCAGACCGCCGAGCTGTTCAATCCCGACAAGCTGCCCGCCCTGCACGATCCCTTTGCCGGTGGTGGAGCCATCCGAAACAGAGATTCAAAACACTCTTCGTTGCCTTTGTTTTCTCCTGTTGAATGGAAAGGAGCACAAGGCTTGGCGGAAGACCTGCGCTACTACGGCGCTTGGATGCGCGAGGAAGCGCGGAAGCGCATCGGGCACCTCTATCCGCTGGCGGAAATCACGGCGGAGATGGCGAAGGAACGGCCCGACCTCAAACCACTCGTCGGCCAGAAGCTCACCGTCATCGCCTGGCTCTGGGCGCGGACGGTCAAGAGCCCCAATCCGGCGTTCTCGCATGTGGATGTGCCATTGGCGTCCACTTTTATTCTGGCCAGCAAAGAGGGCAAAGACGCCTATGTCGCACCCGTAGTAGATGGCGATTTTTACCAGTTTACCGTTGTGGCGGGTAAGCCGACGCCGGGAGCCGGGGAAGGCACCAAGGCAAATGGGCGTGGCGCAAATTTCCGCTGCCTCATTTCTGGTGCAGCAATTATCGGTAACTACATTAAGGCCGAAGCCTTGGCTGGAAGGATGGGGGAGAAACTCATGGCAATCGTCGCTGAAGGAATTCGGAGCCGTGTCTATCTGAGTCCAACGAGCGACATCGAACGAGTTGCAAAGCAAGCCGTGCCCGTGTGCTGGAGTTTGCAGGCGGGTTCCGGCGAGGCTGCGCCGACCACCTTGGGTAAACTTGAGAAACTCAATACCGTTGTGCCGTAGGCAAATCAATATGAAAACCATGCAACACCTGACTTGTAGAATCCTCCTCAGCGCCTGCATTGCCGCGCTTGGCTGCATCCCGCTCCGCGCCGCCGAGTCCCAAAAAGCGCAGGCACCTAACCACGCGCGGGTCTGCGAGCCGTTGGTGAAGCCGGCCTTCCTGCCTCTTCCCATTGGGGCGGTCGAGCCGCAAGGTTGGTTGCGGGACTGGGCCGTGTCCGCACGCGTAGGCATCACCGGGCATTTGGACGAGTGGCATCCGACTTTTGCGGACGGCTGGAAAGGAACCCCGATCCAGGCGACCGGCGCCACTCCGGAAGGGACGGGTTGGCCCATCGAACAATCCGCCTATTGGCTGGACGGGGCGCTCCGTCTCGGACTTGTCCTGCACGACGAAGCGCTCATCAAGAAGATCCGCGCCCGTTTGGATCCGGTGGTGGATGGCGTTAACCAGGCCGCTGCCGGCACCTCGTTCATCTACTGGAGAAAGGGTTACCAACCGCAAGGCTTCGACAGTTGGGCACATTCACACATGGGCCGCGCACTGGTGGCGTTGTATCAGGGCACCGGCGACAAGCGCGTGCTCGATGCACTGGTCAAGGTGTATGCCGCCTACGACGGTGACTTGCGCCTTCCGCCATTGTTCGCGGATGTGAGCGGGCTTTGTAATCTGGACGCCATGCTCGAGACGTATTCGTTCAGCGGCGAGCGGCGCATTCTCGACCGCGTGCTCAAAGCCATCGCCGAACCAGCCGTGGCACAGGAAAGCAAGGCGTGGGAAACCGGCAAGGTGGCACCCGGTCACATGGTCATCCTTTACGAAGACATCCGCCTGCCGGCCATCGTCTATCCGTGGACCGGCGACGAGCATCTGTTGCAGGCGACGCTGGGCGCGCAGAAGTGGTTGGACGAGCAGCACATGCTTCCCTATGGCGTGCCCTCCGGCGAGGAGTATGCGTCCGGCATCGGCGCGTTTCGCAAGACCGAAACCTGCGATGTGACGGCCATGCTGTTGACCTCCTCATGGCTGTATCGCATCTGCGGCGACGGCGATTGGGGCGACCGGATGGAACGCGCATTCTTCAACGCCGCCGCCGCCCCGGTCGCTCGCGATTTCCAAACCATGTCTTACTACCAATCGCCTAACCGACTCCGCGCCGATTCCCTGCCCGCGCCGCAGCCGAGCTGTCCGGGGGCGAACGGCCTCCTGTTTCACAAGCTGGGCTGTCCCCAAACACTTTGCTGTGTGGGCGCGGTCAACCGCATCATTCCCAACTACATCATTCACCTGTGGATGGCGACCCGCGACAACGGGCTGGCGGCGGCCATGTACGGTCCATGCACGGTTTCCGCGCTGGCGGGCGATGGTGTGCCGGTGAAGGTCACTACGATCACCGATTATCCCTTTGACGAAACGATCCGCATGATGGTGGAGCCGTCCCGGGACTCGGCGTTTCCGCTCTATCTCCGCATCCCGGGCTGGTGCCGGAATGCCCGGCTCGCCGTGAATGGTTCCGAGGTGCCCGTAACACGCGACAACAAGGGCTTCGTGAAGATCGCGCGGACTTGGACCAAGAACGATAGTGTCGAACTGAAATTGCCGATGAATCCGCAGGTCATCCGGGGGTACGAAACCGAGGTGCCACCCGCCAACCGCAACTATTTCGGCTTTCGGGGGCAGGAGTATTTCCAGCCCTTCCGGCGTCCGTATGCGAGCGTCCTCCTGGGCCCCTTGCTGTTCGCGTTGCCGGTGGCAGACGTGGACCCGAACACACCCGCAGCGGATGCAAAATGGCAATATGCCCTGGCCACCGACGCCACCGCGCACGATGCCGGCATCACGGTGGAGCGCCGGCCCATGCCCGCGCATTGGGACTGGCCGCTGAACTCCCCGGTCCGGCTGCAAGTGCCCGTCCAAGCCTTCGACTGGCAGCCGACCGATTTCCAATCCTTGCCCGCCAAACCGGTCGCCGGCATCGCCTCCGCAACCGTCCAACTGGTCCCCTACGGATGCACCAAATTCCGCATCTCGATGTTCCCCGTGACCGAGCGCGTCTGGAAAGACCCGCCGCCCGACGGCCTGTCCAACACCAAGGGGATCACGCCATGAACAGACTGCTGAGCTTGTGATAGATATGTCGAAGATGATTTGCCGCAAAAGTACATAACGAACACAATGAACACTGTGGGGCTACGGCCCGTTGGCGGCGGTGGTGGATGGGGCGCTCATCTACAGCCAGCAATGCGACGCGTTCTATCGTTTCATCGATCCGCAGCAGGGCACCTTTGAGCGGGTCCGCGACCGCCTGCCGGTGAGCAATGACGATTGGCTCTTTACCGATGACGACGGCAAGGTCTATGTTATATACCGACACCTACTTGGGTGATCTCCCGCAGTGCGGGGTGGGGCATCGCAAGGCTGGACCCGGTGGCAACTTGGTCGGCTGGATGCTGCTCTCGCACAAGAAACAAGCGACGGCATCCTCGGTGCTCCCGGAGCATCCGATAGAACACGCCTTCGACGAGAACATCAAGACATGGTGGAGCGCGAAGACGGGCGACAAGGGGGAATGGCTGGCGATGGATCTCGGCAAGCCCTGCCGCATCAACGCGGTACAGGTGAACTTTGCCGAGCAAGACGTCACCGCGCAGGCGAAACGCCGCCCGGAAGACGAACTCTATCATCAATACACGCTCGAAATCAGCGACGATGGCCAGCGCTGGAAGATGTTGGTGGACAAGAGCGCCAATCAGCGCGATGTCCCGCACGACTATGTCCAGCTCGACCAACCGATTGTTAGCCGCCATCTCCGGCTCATCAACATTCACATGGCCGGCCATGGCAAATTCGCCGTGCGCGACCTGCGGGTGTTTGGCAGCGGCTTGGGCAAGCCGCCCGCCGTGGCGATGGCGCCGACCGTCAAGCGGCCGGCCGATAACACCGCGGTCCAGGCCGAGATTGAGTGGCCCGCTGCCGACGGTGCCACCGGCTACGTGGTCCGCTGGGGCCACGCCAAGGACAAGCTCTATCACAGCCAGGATGTCAGGAATGGCACCAAAGCTGTCATTTCCCAGCTCACGGGCGGGCTGGATTATTGGTTTGTGGTGGACAGCTCCAACGATAGCGGGGTGACGTTCGGTAGAGAGGTGGTGGGGACGCGATGAGCGCGTGTCTTGTAGCGGCGGTCTGTGACTACTTTTCCCCTGCGGGAAAAGTCGCTGGCGGATGCATCGCGCATCTCTCTGGCATCGACGCTCATAGAGCGCCGCTACAAGACGTGCCTGCGCAAGCCTTGCACTGGGTTGCGGGCGGAACCCTTGTGGCAGATCGGAAAGACGGACCACAGCGCCGCCGAATTCGCTCTCGCCAAGAACGAATACACCCAATTCCTGCGGCACTTCGGCAGCCCCGACCGCGCATTCTATGTCGGCCTGTCAAAACCGGAGGATGCTTGGCCCTGTGTCCTGCCCGGGCCGCTCGATCAGTGGGCCGGGGGTGCCGAAAACGGAAGTTGGGACCAGATGAACACCCTGCCGGTCGGCTTTGTGCTGGAAGCCACCCCTTCATCCGGCACTTGCCGCTTCACCGTGGCAACGTGCGCGTCAAAGGGCCCGCAGTTGCGGGTAGCAGTCAACGGCACCATGCACGAGGCAAGCATCCCGCCAGGGGGCGACGATGCGTGCTTGAGCGGAGATTTCACCAAGGCGCAGGCGGGCGAGACGGTGGTCGAGTTTCCATCTTCCGAGCTGCGGCCGGGATACAATGAAATCACCCTGCGCAGCGTGAGTGGCAGTTGGCTGGTGTTCGACAGCGTCCGACTCGACACTCCAGCCGGTGCCAAGTTGGCACCCGCAACGCCGACTGTCGTCCGCTTCGTTGGCACCGCTCCCTACGCCGTGGGCGGGGGAGGGGACAACACCGCGACGTTGCGGATCGAGGTCTATCAGCACAAGGAGCCCGGAACCCTCTCGGTCGGCATTGACGGCGCGTTGCAGAAGCAGGCGTTGGAGCCGGGATTGCAGGTGCTGGAGGTTGCTGCTCCCGCGTCACCCGAAGGCGGCACGACCGCGGTCCGCCTCCATGCCGCGGACCGTCTTCTGTTAGAAAACTGGCTGGCTCTGCCCTCATCTCCGGCGGTCACGCCAGCCGATTACGTGGACGTGTTTCGAGGCACGGCACATTCGCGCTGGATGATTGCGCCGGGGCCGTGGATGCCCTTCGGCATGGCGAAGCTGGCGCCGGACAACCAGCCGCAGGGGTGGGCCGCCGGCTACGAGTATTCCCACGATTACATTGATTGCTTCAGCCACCTTCATGAGTGGACGATGGGCGGGCTGGGCATGCTGCCCACGGTCGGCCCGTTGCGCACGCGACCGGGGCTTGACGGCAGCGGGTATAGTTCACGCTTCGACAAGGCCAGCGAGCGCGGCGGAGTCGGCTTCTATGATTGGATTGCACCTGTCCCCATAGTAGCGTTCTCCAGCGGAACGATTCCAGGCTCACTCCCACGAAATACCCATGCCGCACGCAACGCGTCCGCGCCTAACGCCGCATCCCGGATCGCTTGATCGGCGGCAGTCAATCCGAGCCGGATCTTGCGGTCGGCTTCATGCGCGGCCGCTGGAAACTCCCTGGCAAAACGCGCCGGATCGAGGCCTTTCGCCTCGCCGCCGATGCGCACCGTCATGGTGCTCGTATCGAAGAGGGTGACCGGGCCGATGCCCGACTTTCCGGCCAGCAGGTTGTGCCAGAATTCCACCGCATCGCCACCCACTGGCGAACAGACTCCGATGCCGGTGATGACGACGCGGTTGCTCATGGGTCAGAGATCGGAAGGCGCATGGGTTGGCATTAGCTGAGAGTTACTACTCAGGTATGGCAAAATCATTTATGGCAGAATCATTTCAGAATTGGAAAAAGTCATTGGATCAACCCCTGTCTGTGCGCATCCGCACGCAGACAGGCCGACCAGTGATGAATCCCCCTCAAGACTCTTGAAAAATGATTCTGCCACAAATGATTCTGCCATGAAGTGATGAATCCCCCTCAAGACTCTTGAAAAATGATTCTGCCACAAATGATTCTGCCATGAATTCTTTGGAACCTGAGTAGTAACAGCTGAGATACGTCTCGGGTCAAGGCGAAACCGGAGATGGCAACAATCGACGAGGGGCGTGAAGCCGAGGCTAACGGGCCGGAGGAAATCGGAAAGGACAAAGTGCCGAGTCATCGGCGGGCGACACGGCGATTGGCTGCCGCTGCGGGGAGCGGCTTGGAGAGAGGTGGAAAGTGTCTTGATGCGGGGCCCCAGACACGCCGGTCCGCTCGACAAGTGCCGCCGGTAGCTGCCGCGTCTCGCGGCAGGCCGTGCCAGCGGCGTCTCGCCGCCAGAATGCCGCCTCCGGTGCCCAGGCCGCGACCTCTTTCCGCCAGGTCCGGCGGTGCCCGCCCGCCGCGCTTTGCCGGGCCATCACTCGCCATGCCACTCCACCGCCGCCCTGCGCCCCACCGCTCACCCCATCAGCCCAGCAAGTCCGTCTTTCCCTCCCGTGCCCCCTCGCTGTCGCGATTCCCGGCGAGTGCCTGCCCCAAGCTAACACCCCGTAAATATCCGCTCGCCGGCGGCGTCAACAAGGAGTTCAGATCTCTTGACATAGGGGGATTTTTCATTTCGTAGGGCGGGCGGGGTGAGGTGAGGACGGCGATTTGAAAAAGCGTAGGAAACGGGCGGTGTGAAAAGGGCATGGTGTTAGGGGTCGTCTGCTTCAAGAACTTCACTCACAAACTCTTCTTCCTTTGGCTTC
>JAPLUI010000408.1 GCA_026397725.1 Verrucomicrobiota bacterium
GAGACGCTGGGACATCGAGGTGTTTCACCGGGTTCTGAAAACCGGGTGCAGGGTGGAAAGCATCCAACTCAAGACCGGTCAGGCGCTGATCAATTCCGTGATGATCTATGCGGTGATCGCCTGGCGGATTCTCTATCTCACCCATCACGGCCGACAGTGCCCTGACATCCCATGTGGAGGTGTGTTTGAAGAGGCGGAATGGAAATCGGCGTGTGCCGTGGTGAAACGCAGCAAGGAGGCCGGCGAACCGACACTCTCCGAGTTCATCGCCATCGTCGGCAAACTCGGCGGCCACCTCGGGCGCAAAGGCGATGGTGCTCCGGGTCCGCAATCCATTTGGCAGGGCTTGGCGCGGGTCAGGGATTTTGCCTGTGCCTGGCATGCGTTTCACGAAAAGTGAAGCGAGTCCGGCGGGTTGAGGCGGCCTTTTCCAGCCGCCGGCTTGGTGCTGCCCGGATTCCAGGTTGTTGCCAGGATATCTATTTGTTAGCTACCGTGTCCAGTCCCGGTCCTATCTAACATATTATACAGACATCCGATTTGTGTATAAAGACCAGGGTCAGGCCACCGGCTCTTCCAACGGCCTTCATCCCAAAGCAATTTCTTGTCGCGTTTCTTGCTGTCGCGTTTTTTTTGCTGTTTTTTGCTTGCCCTAAGGCTGGGAATTGCCAGACTTCCGCAATCGAGGAGCGCTCACCCTCCGTTTTTCGCATCCTGTAACATTAGACGATACCACCATGAAACCAAAGCATCATTCGTTCAGCGCCCGCAGCGGTTCCGCCGCCAAACGCCACCGCCAAGCCCAATCCAGGCAACTCCGCTCGCCGCGGGCATGGCTGCCACTCCCGCCAGCCCTCCGCTGCAGTTTCGGCCTGCTCGCCGTCCTCGCGCCGTTGACCGCCGACCGTGCAAGCGCCGACACCCGCACCTGGATCGGCGGCAACGTCAATTGGGTGGACAATGCCGGCACCGCCAACTGGAGTCCCGCCGACGAACCGGACTCCGACGATGATGTGATCTTCAACGCCGCCAACACCGTCAACCTCGGCAGTGCCAACTTTGTCCTCAGCCTGGCGCTGTCCAATGGCATCAGCCTCAATACCAACAACTTCGGTATGAATATTTACGGCTTGCTGCAACTGACCGGTGCCGGCACCGACTTTACCATCGGCGGCAGCAGCTCCACCGTCTGGACCGACAGCGGCACCACCCTCAACGCCAGCAGCAGGATCTACCTCGAAGGTGGCGTGCTGGCCGTTCCCGGCGGCATCGTCGATAACAACTCGGGCTGTACGGTCTCCGGCCGGGGCGTTATCGCCCTCAACGCATACGCCGCCGCCGCCACCACGATGCTGGATAACGACGGCACGCTGGCCGCCGCGGGCGCATCGGCTCTGGGTATGCCAGCCGCCGACTCGCTGGTGATCAACGGCGGCTACGCCGCCGCCCGCCTCGACCTCGACGGGACCATCGGTGCCGGCATTGTGAGTGTGGGCCGCAACCAGCTTCTCGATATCAATGTGGTCCTGTCGGATTCGTTTAGCGGCACCATGAACCTGTCCCACGCCTCCACCATCGACCTGTCCTCGGCATGGAGCATGAATGCCGGCACCCTCGATGCCGACAACGGCGCGATCACCATCCCGTCCCGGATTGCCGCCAACACCTCGTACATCGCCGGGGCCGCCTTCACCCAGACCGGCGGCATCATCACCGTGGTCGATAGCGATGGCACGCTCCAGTTCAACGCTCCCTTCACCCAGTCCGGCGGCGATCTGGTCAACAATGGACTGGTCGTTTTCAATGCCGACGCCACCATCGGCGCAGGGGCGAATTTCACCATGCCCGGTGACACCTCGAGCCTGACGGTCAATCCCGGCGTGGAGGTCAACATCGACCAAGCCGACTTCAATGCCGACGGCAACGATACCACCACCAACATCATCACCGTGGGCAGCGGCGGCATCCTCGACCTCGACCTCGGGGTCGGAGCCGACGAAATCCTCACCGGCCTGATCCGCCTCAACGGCGGCGAACTCGATGTCACCACCGTGGACAACACCTGGGGAATTGGCCGCAACGTGACGGTAGGTGCTGCTACCGGCACCTCCCAAATCAATGGCGAGGCGGTTGACTTCTACGCCGTCACCAGCATCGGGGCCAACTCCGTGCTGCGGGTCAACGCCCCCAGTACTTTTCATTTGGGGGCCTCCATCGCGGTGGCCTCGGGCGCGCGGCTCGAATTGAACACCAACACGCTCGATGGCATCACCTCGGTCACCGGCGCCGGCACCCTGCAGATGCTCAACTCCACCACCGTCGCCGCGAATTCGACGATCGCGGTGGACACCTTCGACTGGGACGGCATCGCCCCGGGCACCGTCCACACCATCAACGATGGGGTGACGCTGACGATCAACTCGCCCAATATCGACACCGATGGCAGTATCGACGACACGGTCACGCTCCGGGGCACGGGCTCGACCCTGGTCGTCAGCGGCCCGACCGAGTGGAACATGGACGGAACCCTCAACTCCAATCCCGCGGTAGCCACCACCGCAGGGGTCGGCGGTACCTCCCGCGTCATTTTCGGCGGCGCCATCAATGCCAACAGCGGCACCACCTGGATCAGCGCGCCCGCCACGCTCGGTGCCACTGCGGCAGCCTCCGTGGCGGCCGGTGCGGTCCTCCACTTCGCCAATACGGCGACATTCGAGGGTGGCGTCGTCACCGGTGCCGGCACTTTGCGGGTCAACAACACGTCCCAGGTGAACGGCTATAACACCATTTCCGTCCAGACCGTTGACTGGGATGGCACCGGGATCGGCTCCCTGCACAGCATCAGTGATGGCGCAACCTTGGCCATCAGTTGCACGGCGTTCGATGACGACGGCGACATGGATGATCCGCTCAACCTCGGGGGCGGCGGCGCCACCCTGAACGTCAGCGGCCCCGCTTCATGGAACATGTTAGGCACCCTCACCGCCAATCCGGCGGATTCCGGTTTGGCCACCGTCGGCGGCACCTCGCGCATGATCCTCACTTCGGCCAGTGGCATCCTCAATGCCAATGGGGACACCACCATCGCCGCGCCGGTCACCCTCGGCACCGCCTCAATGACCAATGTGGCAGCCGCGGCGTTGCTGACTTTCTCCAGCAACAACGCGACCTTCGCTGGCGGCGGCGTCGCCGGGGCCGGCACCTTGCGGGTCGGCGGCACCTCCGCGGTTACGGCCGCCACCACCATCGACGTCAACACCTTTGACTGGGATGGCACCGGGGGGGGCTCCCTGCACAGCATCGACGACGGCGTGACGTTCACCATCAATTCCCCGGTGTTTGATAGCGACGGCGACATGGATGATCCGCTCACCATCCGGGGCGACGGGGGCAGGCTCGCCGTCAACGGCCCGGTGGCGTGGACGATGCTCGGCACCCTTACCACCAACCCCGCGGCGGTTGGCTCCGCCACCATCGCCGGCACCTCGCGGCTGGTCCTCAGCTCGGCCACCGGCCTTTTCAACGTCAACGGCACCACGAATATCTCCGCGCCCATCACCTTCGGCCCCAGTTCCACCACCACCGTGGCGGTGGGGGCGAACCTCAATGTCTCCGGCGACGCGCTCTACGAGGGCGGCACCATCACCGGTGCCGGCAACTACCGCCCACCCGTAGGATTCCACAACGCGGTGACCGCCAGTTCCACCATCAGCACCACGAATTTCAACTTCGACTACGGCAATTGGACGGTCCTCCCCGACATGCGGCTTACCGTGAATGTTAGCGACTACGACTCGGATAGCGCCACCAATGCCTTTGACACCACCCTCGTTCTCAATAGCGGGATCGCCGATGTCAACACGGCCGATCCGGTGTTTGTCATGAATGGCAGCCTGGAAATGAACAACACCACCGGCGTCTGGCCTTACTGGACCGGCGAGGCGATCCAGATTGGCGATGACGCCGGCACGCTCGATGCCGATCTTATGGTGGCGGGCACGGGAGTTTCCGGGATCTACTCCGCAATCAATTTCAAGTCCGATGCGGAGGTGAACATCGCGGCCGGCGCCACCCTGTGGCTGTTCAGAGAGGCCACCTTCGAGCCGGTCAATGGGGCCGTCAACGCGAGCTTCACGGGTACCGGCACCCTGATCACCAACGACTCGGTTTACTACAACGAGGCCACCACCCTCAACCTGACCGGCGGTCACGTCGATCTCGACGGCGCCTCTTCCATCGGTGAAACCCACCATGTCGCGGCTCCGTTGACCATCAACGTGGCCACCTTCGACAGCTTCGGCAAGGCGAACTCGGGGGGCGGATACAACATCATTGATGTCAATGGCTGGCCCGGCACCGGCAGTTTCACCGTCAATCTCGATAGCCCGAGCGCCGAATGGACGTTGAACAAACTCGGCGTTCTGATCCTCAGGAACAACCCCGCCGCCGCCGGCTCGCTGAGCTTGCTCGCCGGTTCGGACGCGAACCTCACCGGCCACGTCCAGGTCACCGGCGATGTCCGCACTACCGCCCGGGTTGATGTTGGCGGCACGATTGACATCCAAACCGCCGGCAAACCCTTCCGCCTCTCCGGGGGCGACCTGGCCGACACCAACACCCTGATGGGCGGCACCATCAATGGCCCCGGCATCCTCGGTGCCGACAACCTCAGCAGCCTTTATGGCTACGGCACGATCAATTCGGATATCGACTTCGACAGCAATGCCGACCTGTTCGCTGACAACGGCACCCTGACCATCAACGGCAGCATCCTCGACGCCCGGTTCTTCGGCACCAACGACACCGACGGAGTCCTCGACGTGGTCAACGCCTGGAACTCGAACACCGTCCTTGGCGTTTTCCTGAAGGGCGGAGAACTGAAGGGCGGCCTCCTCACCAACGACGGCTCCGGCGGGATCTCCGGCTCCGGTTTGGTGTCCTCCAGGGTCATTAACAACACCATCATCAACGCCACCAACAGCGCCGCCCCGCTGATTGTGGAGACCGCCACCAACAACAACGACTGGGACGGCAACGGCACCCCGGAAACCGGACAGTTGCAGGCGAACGCCGGAACCCTCGAGATCCGCAGCATCATCATGGGCGGCTCATTCTTCTTCAATGGCACGGTCACCGCGTTGAACGGCGGCACCGTCTTCGCCAGCGGCTTCGCGCTCGCGATGGAGTCCGACTCAACGTTGAACCTCACCACCGGCACCTTCAAACAATCCGATACCATGATCACCGATCTTAGCGGCACGATCACGGTGGGAGCCGGCAACTCGCGACTCCTCGGCGTGACCACGGGAGGTTTCCGTTTCAACGCGACGAGTACCACCACCCTCACCGGCAACCTCCAACTCGATTGCCCCGCCACCACCATCCAAGCTGCAGCGGCCTTCGCCGGTGCGGGCCGACTGATCAATCTGTCCTCCCGGCGGCTGATCCCTGACAATCTCGCCACGGTGAACGTGCTGGTGGAGAACCGCGGCATTCTCACCCCGGGCTCCACCGGCATCGCCCGCAACAACGTGCTCGACTATGTCCAGACGGCCACCGGCAGTCTCGCGATCGATCTCAACGGCGCGGGCATTGGCAATTTCGACCGCCTGCTCGTCAATGGCAACGCCCAGCTCGCCGGCAGCCTCCAACTGTCCCTCGGCGGCGGCTATGTCCCGGTGCTCAATGACACCATGATCATCCTCTCGGCGACCGCCGGGGTGACCGGAACCTTCTCCCCGGTGGTCCAACCCGTCGGCATGCCCGCCGGGTTGGCCTTCGAGGTCATCTACAATCCCACCAACGTCCAGCTCAAGGTCGTCGCCAGCAGCCCGTTCGACACTTGGATCAATACGTTCGGCTTCACCAACCCGGCGGACAAGACCAAGGCCGCCAACCCCGACAGTGACGAACTGAACAACCTCGGCGAGTTTGCCACCGACGGCAACCCCGCCAGCGGCGTCAATTCCGGCAAGATCGTCGGAAAAATCGCGCCGGTGGGCCGCATCAACGTGCTGACCCTGACCCTGCCGGTGCGCAACGGCACCCTGCCCGATCCCGCCGATCCCGTCGGCGGCGAACTCGGGTTGAAACAAGCCGCGGATGGACTCTTCTACAAGATCCAGGCCTCCGATGACCTGCTCAGCAGCCCGCTCACCGTCACCGAAGTCACTGGCCCGGATGCGGCGGCGATCCAGCTCGGTCTGCCGGCGCTCAACTCCGGTTGGACCTATCGGACCTTCCGCAGCCCCGGCCCCGTCGCCGGCGATCCCATCGAATTCATGCGCGTGAAAATCTCCGAATGAACGCGGTTTCGCACAGATCTTGACCCGGACCCCGCATCGGGGGGAGGTTCGACTGTCGGGGCCTGAACAGAACCGGACAGGGCCTGTTCAATGCCGGATTTTGAAGGCGGGCGGCGGCAAATGTCTGGCAATCAAGCTATTGGCGGCGATGCTGCGGCGGCGTTTGCAGGATACGGCTCTGCTGGTGAGCAACCGGAGCGGCAACCGTTGCCAAAGGGCTCTTGCCTCCGGGCCGCGTGTGGGCGCAATGCCCAATACTGTGGGGAATTCAGCGGGGTTCACGGATCAGAAGTTGGCTGCGGAAACCAAGCTCAAGAGCCAGGGCATTCTGAATGATGTGGCGATCCTGGACGCCCGCAGGAATCTCGAAAAGTACTGCCAGGCATCCGGCTATTCGGAGATCACTGTGAGCCACCGGATACAACCAACAGACCGTGCACAGAACAGTGTGTCTGACAAATAGTCGCATAACCTCCGTTGACATCGCTGGCGAGTGGATTGGTGCAGTGGCTTGGTGCGGGGTGGGATCATGGAGGCGGGTTCTCGGGCTGCGGCCGGGGTCGGCGGCCGTGAGCGTTGGGGGCGACTGGAGGCGAGCTTGCTGCGCCCCATTTTCACTGCCAAGTTGCACAGGCCGGGCATGGGACCGAAGACCGGCGACGCCTCCGGGACGGCTGGCGGCAAGATGCCGCAAGCACGGGACTTGCGGGCCCTCTAAAATTGAAATTGGCAGGGCGGCGGGAATCTGCTCCAATCCCGGCGAGAGAAAACGTCAGCCTCAACCCGATTTTCGCCCCATGTCCCAAGCCATCATCGACCCCGAAGAAGTCCGCCGCTTTGCTGCGGAGCTGAAACGTTTCAACGGCGACCTGCGCGAGCGCACCGCCTCGTTGATGGCCCGCTTCACCGCCCTGGGCGATACCTGGCAAGACCAGGAACAGGAAAAGTTCTCCGGGGAATTCGTCCAACTGATGAAAACCCTCAAGGCGTTTCTCGAACTCTCCGAACGCCACACCCCCTACCTGCTGCGCAAGGCCGAACGCATCCAACAATACCTCGATCAGCGCTAATCGTCGTCTTCCCTCCCCCCACCATGTCCAACCAGGCCAGGATTTCCTCGATCAATGCGCTTGAAGCGTTTCGCGTGGAGTTGATCCAATCCCTCGAAAATGCCCGTGTCGCCCTGGAGGACATGACCGGCGAAGCCCGCCGCACCCGCGCCTGGCTGGATGTCGAGCGCACCCGGCATTGGGGTGCCCGGCTCAGGAAACTCGCCACCCAACTCCATCAGGCCTACGCCGGATCCAGCCGCCCGACCCAACTCAAAGCCCCGCCGCCCGAGGGCCTTGAGCCACCCACCCCGGAGAGTGCCCCATGAGCAGCATGTCCGCCAGCAAGGGCCTGCTCTCGGATGCCACCCGCCAGCTTCAGGCCCGGTGGGCGGAAACCCGCACCTCGTGGCGCGACCACAAGGCCGCTGAATTTGAAAACCTCTATCTGTCCGATCTGGCCGCCAGCGTGAATACCACGCTTCGGGTCATCGATGAACTCGATCAATTGCTCCACAAAATTCATGTCGACTGCGAATGACCCGATGACCCCAGGCCGCGTGCTCGAACAAGTCCATGCCCTCAAGGCCGGCATGGCCTCAGGCCTCGCCAGTGAGGAGGAACTGGCACAAGCACGCACGGCGAAGCTGCTGGTGGTCAGGCGCGAGAACACCCACCGCGAAGAAGCGGAAACCGCCGGGACCACCGCCCAGCTCGCCGACCTGGCCACCCGGCACCGGCATGAACTGGAGCGCGTGCAGGCTGCCTTGGAGCGCCGCAAGGCCTGGATTCAAACCGCCTATCACAACAGCCGCAACTCGCTGGCCAAACACCTGCAGGATCTCAAGGACCGCCGCATCAGCCATGTCCAGGGCACCATTGTCCGCGACCGCAAGACGCGCAAACAGGAACTCTCCAAGGCCTCCGCCGCCCATCGGGCCTTTCAAGAGCAGTTGGTGGCGGATCGCAAGGTGCGTTACCAATTGCGCGACTCCGCGCTCCGGGCGCTCCGCTCGTTCCGCTTCTGCCTGCAACATCTGTTTCACGGTCGCAATGTGGCCTTGGACGATGCCACCACCAGTCTCACTGCGCAAGCACTGCATGCGGCATCGCGAGAACATCTCGAGACCTTGCGCAGCGCGGTCGAGGCCCTCCACCGCCAGCCCCTGGCCAAATTCTTCCGCTGGGTTCCGCTCACTGCGCTCGTCGTGCTGGCCGCAGGCATCCAGTTGTGGCCGGTCTGGCGTGCCGGGGCCACCCTCCATGCCGCCCAAGCCCCGCTGCTCCTTTCCGCAGGTTTGCTGCTGGCGCTCTGGCTGCTCGCACTGGCCCTGGCCTTGGGCAAGGTGCGCCACGCCGCGGCTGAACTGGCCACCGCCCGCGCTCTGGCCATTGCCGCGGAACAATCCTCCGCCGCACGCCTCACCGCCCTCGCCGCCGCCATCGAACACGAGGTCAAGCAACAGGGCCAGGACCTCAGCGCAACCTTCCGCCACTCCGGCTCCGAATGGCAGGCCCAGATGCGCGACGGCCAGCACCAGCTCGACCTCAAACTCGCCCGCCTCCCCGCCAAACTCGAACAACTCCACCAGCGGAAACTCGCCAAACTCAAGCACGCCCACGAACATGCCGACCAGCTCCTCCGCGACACGTCCGACACCCTCATCCGGGCCCGCAAACTCGCTTGCGCCGAAACCACCGCCGCCATTGATGCCGAGGCCCACGTTGCCCTCCATGCCCTGAGCCTTCCCTGGCAGCAGGACGTGCTCCACCCGTGCCGCCACCTGTCGTTGTTAGACAGCGACTCCCGCACCCGCTTCCCGGACTTCACCGCCGCCACCTGCGCCACCTGGGCACCGCCCGCCACCGCGCCCGCCGCAGTGCGCATCGGTTCCATCCAGGTGGATCTGGCCAAACTCGCGGGCCGGGTGCCGGTCACGCCGCAACTCGCGCTGCCCCGCCCTGAGGTGTTTGCGGCACCCCTGGCGCTCGGGTTTCCGGCGCACGGCTCATTGCTGATAGAAACCGCAGGGGAGGCGGCGGCCGCCGCCACCAGCGTGCTCAACACGGTGGCGCTGCGCCTGCTGGCCAGCCTGCCACCCGGCCGCGCCTCGTTTGTGTTCATCGATCCGGTTGGCCTGGGCCGGGACTTCGCCGGCCTGATGCACCTTGCGGATTACGAGGAAACCCTCATCGCCCATCGCATCTGGACCCAAAGCACCCAGATCGAGGAACGCCTCGCCGAACTCAACGAGCACATCGAAAAGGTCATCCAGATGTATCTCCGCAACGAGTATGCCACCATCGCGGAATACAACGAGCAAGCCGGCACCATCGCGGAAAAATACCGCTTTCTGGTCATCGCCGGGTTTCCCGCCGCCTTCAGCGAGACCGCCGCCAAGCGCCTGCTGGCCATCGCTTCCAGCGGCGCGCGCTGCGGCGTCCATCTGCTCATCCATCGCGACCTGCGCCTGCCCGCGCCGGAGCCGGCGCTGGACGACGAACTGCGGCATGCCTGCATGCGCCTGGTCCTCGCTGGCAAGACCGCCAGATTGATGGATTGGCCGCCGGGTGCCAACATCGTCATGTTCGATCCGCCGCCCTCCGATGAAGACGCGACCACGCTCATCCACCGCATCGGCCGCGCCAGCATCGATTCCAACCGCGTCGAGGTGCCCTTTGCCCAGATCGCCCCGGCCGCCGCCGATTGCTGGACGCTCGATACCACCGACGAACTGCGCGTGCCCATCGGTCGCACCGGCGCGAAAAAACTCCAGATGCTGGCCATCGGCAAGGGCACCCGCCAGCACATGCTCGTCGCCGGCAAGACCGGTTCCGGCAAGTCCACGCTCTTTCACGTCATCATCACCAACCTTGCGCTGTGGTGCAGCCCGGAACAGGTCGAGTTCTATCTGGTGGACTTCAAGAAAGGCGTTGAGTTCAAGTGTTACGCCAGCCGCCACCTGCCCCATGCCCGCGTCGTCGCCATCGAGAGCGACCGCGAATTCGCCCTCAGCGTGCTGCAGCGCGTGGACACCGAGTTGAAGCGCCGGGGTGAATTGTTCCGCCGCGCCGGCGCCCAGGATGTGGCCGGTTACAAACACAGCAAGGGCGCCGAACCCATGCCGCGCACCCTGCTGCTCATCGATGAGTTTCAGGAGTTCTTCACCGAGGACGATGCCGTGGCCCAGGAAGCCTCGCTGTTGTTAGACCGGATCGTCCGCCAAGGCCGTGCTTTCGGCCTCCATGTCATTCTCGGTTCGCAGACCCTCGGCGGTGCTTACACTCTCGCCCGCGCCACGCTCGGGCAGATGGTCATTCGCGTCGCGCTCCAATGCAACGAGGCGGACGCACATCTCATCATGGACGACGACAACCCGGCACCCCGGCTGCTGACCCGCCCGGGCGAAGGCATTTACAACGATCAATCCGGCGCGCTCGCCGCCAACAGCCCGTTCCAAATCGTCTGGTTGCCGGAAGCCGAACGCGACGCCAGGTTGGACCAGGTCAACACCCTCGCCGCCACCAGCGGCAGGCCGGTGCCGACCCCGATCATCTTCGAGGGCAACGCCCCCGCCGAAGTCCGCGACAACCCGGAACTCGCGGCGGCCATCCGCTCCCGCCCGCTCACCCGGCCGCTCACGGCCCGCGCCTGGCTGGGCGCGCCCAACTCGATCAAAGGCCCCACCGCCGCCCTCTTCCAGCGCCAGAGCGGCAGCCACCTCCTCATCACCGGCCAAGCCGTCGAGCGCACCATCTCGCTGGCGGGCCTCGCGCTGCTCTCGCTCGCCGCCCAATACCCGCCCGCCGGCGCCGAATTCGTCATCCTCGACCCCCACGATCCGGAGGCGAGCACTGAGGGTTTGTTCCAGCGCCTCGCCGCCATCCTGCCCCACCGCATCCGCCTCGCCGGGCCGGCCGGGGCCCCCGCCATTCTATCCGAATTGGCCGCCACCCTCGACGCCCGCGCCGCCACCGCCGGTCGCGATGCCCCGGAGGTCTTCCTGTTCATCCATGACCTCCAGCGCTTCAAGTCCCTCCGCCCGGACGATGATTTCCGCTTCTCCATCGACGACGACTCCAGTGCCGGCCCGAGTCCGGCCCAGGCCTTCGCAAATCTGTTAGGCGAGGGGGGGCCGGTCGGCATGCACGTCATCGCCGCCATCGACACCTGGAACAACGTCAGCCGCTGGATCCCGCGGAAATTGTTAGGTGAGTTCGAGATGCGGGTGCTGTTCCAGATGAGCATCAACGATTCCTCCAATCTGATCGATTCGCCTGCGGCCTCGACCCTCGGCATGCACCGGGCGCTGTTTCACAACGAGCACTTCGGCACCCTCGAAACCTTCCGCCCCTACGCCATGCCCGAACCCGCCTGGCTCGAGCAAGTCGCCGCTCAAGTCCCGCCCGCAGTTTCAACCCCGGCTGCCATGCCGGAAAGTGCCGGCGGCAGCCATTGACGGCCGACCTGGCAAGTTGCTGATAACCCAAGCAACTTCCAATGATCAAGTAAGAGCAAGACATGACCCCGCAGCGGCACTGCTGCCACCCGAAACCCATGCGCGGATGATTCACGAATTCGTCTGAAACGCCAACAAGTGCCAACTCATTTTCCGCCGGGAAAATGGCACTGTGCGTTCACAGACGGCATGCAGGGCTTAGGAGCCGTAAATCAATAAACATGGCGTTAGAAGTTTGATCATTCAGAAATTAGGTAAAATGATGGAGGGTAAAATGATGGAAGAAAAGATCATAATTCCCGATAACGGGAGCACAATTCCAGTTCTTCATGATTTTACCCTATCATGATTTTACATGCAGATTTTGTAAGGTTTATTTCTTTACGGGGCCTTACCTGCGACGCGCGTGCCAATAGGCCTCGATATCCTCCAGGCTCCTGCCTTTGGTCTCGGGCACCCAGCGCCAGAAAAACAGGGTGGCCACACCACAGAGGCCGGCAAACGTTAGGAAAACCGCAGGCATGCCGAAGCGTGCCGCAAACCACGGAAACAGAAACGCCGTCGCCGCATTGACTGACCAATTCGCAAACACGGCGATGGACACCGCGCGACCGCGGATTCTGTTAGGGAAAATCTCGGGCGTCAGCACCCAGATCACCGCGCAGATCGAGAGCGCGATGCACGCCATGTAAACGCCCAGCACCAGCACGATCCAGCCGGCCGAAGCCAGCTTCGCGGCGAACAACAAGCCCGCCGTCGCCAGCGACAGCGTGACTGCCGCCATTCCCCAGATCAACAGCGGACGCCTGCCCCAGGAGTCCACTTTCCACACCGCCAGCAGGGTGAAGATCAGGTTGATGAACCCCAGTGCCACCTGATAGCCCATCGCGCCGCCGACATCAAGCCCCGCCTGTTCCAGAATGGCCGGCCCGTAATAGATCACCGAATTCACCCCGGTCATCTGACCGAAAACCGACAAGCCCAACCCGACGATGAGCGCCATGCGCAAGCCCGGCCTGAACAGCTCGCGCAGTGAGCCCTCCTCCTGCGCCACCGAGGCCTGGATTTGCGCCAACTCCTGTTGCGCGATGGCGCGGCCGTTGACCCGCGCCAGGATTACGAATGCCTCACGCACCCGCCCGGCATTCACCAGCCAGCGCGGACTTTCCGGCACCAGCAGCAGCAACAGGATGAACATCGCGCTCGGGATCAGGCCGGCGCCGAACATGCCGCGCCACACCTGTTCCACCAGCAGCCAGTGCAGTACGCCCGACCCGCCAAACGCCAGCGGATGCGCTTGCGAAAAACACAACAGCAGCCAATTGGAAAAGTAGGCCAGCAGAATGCCGATGACGATCGAGAGCTGATAGAGCGCCACCATCCGCCCGCGGATTCCGGGTGGTGCGAACTCGGAGATATAGAGTGGCGCCAGCACCGAGACCATGCCCACGCCCAGCCCTCCGATCAGCCGCGCGCCGATCAAAATGGCGAAGGTCTGCGGAATCGCCGAAAACAGCGCGCACACCAGGAAAAAAACCGCGCCGACAAACAGAATCGGCTTGCGCCCGAAACGATCGCCCAGCCAGCCGGCCACCATCGCGCCTAACACACATCCGGCCAGGGCGGAACTGCCGAACCAGCCCAGCATCAGTTTGCTGAGGCAGAATTGTGTTTCCACGAAGCCGAAGGTGCCGGAGATGACGGCGGTGTCGAAGCCGAACAGGAGCCCGCCCACCGACGCCACCAGACAGATGAGCGATAGAAACAAGAGGCTGCCTGTGACGGGAACGGCCGCGGGATTGTCAGGGTCTGTCATGAGCACTCCTTCCGGGCGCGGCCCGCGCTGCTTGGTTGGTTGGTCATAGGCATGGTTTCAGCTTGGGGTGGTGGCGGGTTCCAACCTTCCGTCAAGGAGTTGCCAGCAATACCACTGCATGCGCGGCAGATGGAACAGGCCTTTCCACAGGTTGCCCTTGAGCGTGGTGGAAACGCTGCCGTCGCGATGCAGATACCCGTACCATTCGCCATAATCCGGATCGGGAAAATGCGCGTAGGCCCAGTCATGCACCATGCGGTGCCAGCGCAGGTATTTGTTGTCGCCGGTCATGTGGTAGGCCAGCAGCGTGGCAATGATCGCCTCGTTGTGCGGCCACCAGAACTTCATGTCGTGCCAGTATTCGGTGGCCGCCAGGCCCTTGGCGTCGCGGTAGTAGAGGATCCCGCCGTACTCCCGGTCCCAGCCGATTTCCAGCGACCAGTCGATGATGCGCGTGCCCAGTTCTATCAGGCGCGGGTCGCGGTTGCCGCGCACGCGTGCCTCTTCGAGGATGAACCAGCCGAGTTCGATGGCATGTCCCGGATTGACCGTGCGCCCGTCAAACGTGTCATGGAATTCGCCGGTGGGTCCGACGCTCTCCAGCACGCATGCGAACTCCGGCTTCATGAAATCCCGCGCGACCTCCTCGATGGCGCGGTCGATCACCGCCGTACACAATGGATCGTTCACCGCCTTGCGCAATTCCTGGGCCGTGACAATCAGCACCATGGGAATGGCCAGTCCCTTCATCGGCCGCACGCCCGGGTCGGTCTTGGGTGCTAACAGGCCGGGCGTGTCCAGGTAGTGAAGCACGAGTTTGAACAGGTCGAGCGCCTGCTGCTGGTAGCGCTTGTCGCCGGTGGCGGTGCCATAGGCGGCCAGGGCGATGACGGCGAAGATCTCGGAGAAGATATAGCGCCGCTTGCGCAGCGGAAGGCCCTCGCGCGTGAGCGAGAAAAACATGCGCCCGTCGGTGTCGAAGCAGTGGGCGTTGAGGAAGTCGATGCCGATGCGTGCCCAATCCAGCCATTCCTCGCGCTTTTCGACGGTGTTGTAAAGGGTGGCCAGCATCCAGGCAAAGCGGCCTTGGAACCAGACCGCCTTGTCCGTTTGCAGAATGCTGCCGTCGCGGGCCAGCGAGGTGATGAACCCGCCGTGTTCGCGGTCGATCGAGCGTGGCAGCCAGAACGGCAGCGTGTCATCTAACAACCCATTGCGATAGACATGGCGCAAGGCCTGCAAATCCCGCGTGCCATACACTGCGGCGGGCGCTTCACGGTCATTTCTCGGTTCAGTCATGGCGGCAACGATATTTTTGGTTTCGGACCATTTGGAGTTTCACTGGATGGGCGAGCGATACCGGCTTGCCACGGGCGGCATGATCGGTCCGCGCGTCAGCCGGACCCGGGCGGGCATGGATGCCGCCCACCACGCAGGTGCCCGTGGCATTTTCCAGCATCAAACCAACCACGCCGGCGTCGCGCCGGGAGAATGAATAGGTGGCGGCCAGCACGCCGTTGACAAACACGATCTGGTAATCGCGTGACTGAACGACTGTCCAGTGCAACAAATCCTCCGACTCCGCCAGGCCGATGGCGTTCGCCATGCCCGGGCCGGGAGCGGAATAGAGCAGGTGGGAATAGTCTTTCCAGGCGAACACGTCGCCGCCGTAGAGGCTGTTTTCCCAGGTGCCGGGAACGCTCGGAATCGCCACGCCGCAGGATTGGTACAGCATGAGATCCGGAGGTCTCCTTGGTGGTCTCAATCCATCGAACGAGAGCCTCGCCCTCTCGTCTGGTGGCACCCCGGAGAACTCAAAATGGCCACAATCAGCATGAGATAGCCGACCACTGCTACCACCACGACTCCGAGAACCAAGCTGCGTGCGCAGCCATGTTGCTGCTTCTGCATCTGTTCCATTTGCGCTGAAGTTGGTGCTGGCTCTTGCTCTTTGCCGAACGTCAAGAGCGACGCAGGCGGCCCGGCGCGTCCACATTGGAAACTGGCGTGGCCCGACCGCGTTCGCTCCAGTGAGCTGGATCGCCTCTGGTTTGTTCATCCGCATTGCAGGATCACCCATGTGTTGTCAAACTTCAGTTTTCGCGCGTCGTCACGGCGCACCCAGAAATAGATCATCCCCGCGTCTCCCCACATGATCTTCAGATCATCGTCTGTATCCATCTGGAATAGCAGACTCCAGTGGGGTGTGCCGCCAAAATAGGACTTGGTGGCGGAGGCAGACTTCACCACGGATATCGCGTCCCTAGAGAGATGCGCGGTTCGGGCCGGGATGTTCTGCGAATGCACGGCGCTGCGGTCTTTCCGGCCAATGACGGAAAATGCGACGAATGCCATGGCAGCAAGAAAGATGAGTGTGATGAGTGTGGGCTTCATGGGTTGGGCGCACGTTAGAGGCTGCCACCGGCTACCGGGGCAGGATCTTCGTACGCGGGGTTGGGGGAGGAATTATCACTGGAAATTCAACGCAGGATGGGGTTGCCGGTTGGTCAGCCCTCTCTTGTTCGGCTGTTGCTTTGATGGTTGGTATCCGCGTAGTGCAAGCTTTAGATATCACCTTCGCCCAGTATAGGGATAAAGTCCGTACCGGGCTATAGACTTGACTTCGATGGGTTGGCTGTTCTCCACCCTTTTGTCCGCGAAGGATGCGTGTCCGCAAGAGGATCCCAGCGACGGGGCTCCTTCCCATTTGATTGTGTAGAACTTCCAAATCTCATGCGGATTCACTGTGTAAGCCGGACTATTTGATCCGCCGATACCAAATCCGCCCTCTCCTTTGGCTTTCCCGTTTCGGTCTACGCCAGTAGCGTGTATGGATCCTTCCGTCACGGAAAATGCTTCTTTTCCATCGTTCGCTAAATAGAAATCCTCGACCCAAACATCAGCATCCTTGTCCTTGGCTTTAGAAACGATAGAGAAGACTCTGAGTGATTCTGGGAGTTTTGGTGAATCCTGTTCCGCCAGACAGTTCATAAGCCCCCAGACCTGAATGCCAATCAGAAACAAAGTCCATGCTAGCAGACGTGGTTGACGGGTTTTGGATGATGTGATTTTCATAGAATGATGGGTGATTCTTCGTGTTGCCGA
>JAPLUI010000395.1 GCA_026397725.1 Verrucomicrobiota bacterium
CCGCCAGGCGATCACCGCATAGATCATCACGGAATTGATCAGCGCCTGACCGGTCTTGAGTTGGATGCTTTCCACCCTGCACCCGGTTTTCAGAACCCGGTGAAACACCTCGATGTCCCAGCGTCTCAGGTAAACCTGAAAGAATATCCCCACAAGCCCCGTGGAGCAACCGCTTCCCGCCGGAATCAAATCACCTTGCCCGAGGTGCCGCTGCGGATTGGCGGCACCCTGTGGGGCCCCGGAGACATGTATCCAGGAGCCGTGGATTTTTGAAATTGTTAAATTGTTAGAAAGCCGGGCGTGAACACCGTGGGTTGCGTGCCCGGGGAGGTTGCCTGACACGCGGCCGTCAGGTTGGCAGGCGCGGTGTCCGGGAGGATGGAAAGCGGCACCCCGAGACGGCTGCGCCACCAGCAACCCCTCCAAGGGAAAGCTCGCAGACAGGGGGCCGGGCTGTAAAATGGGAGCATCCGTGATGCCAGTGGGAGGCCCAGGTGGACCCGAGGAGAGGGAATGATCGGAATGAGTTAGAGACAGGGTTCCTACATCGGCCTGCCGCATCAATCTGGTGGCGGGCGAATATTCCTGACAATCCTGTCGGGTATTGTGGGTCCATGGACACCAAAACCTATCGGATCGAGTCCTCTTTCGATAACATCATCTGGACTCCCGTGGAATCCGGCATCCCAGGCAACGGCGGTGAGGTGACCCGCTTCTACACGATCCAAGCAATGCCGAAGCGGTTCTTCCGAGCGGTAAGGGAGTGACGTGGATGTGATGGTCTCATGTCACGCATCTCCCGGGCATAGGACCATCTCCGCCTCACATCGGGAAATTTCATAAGGCGTGTTCAAGATGCGCCATGACGCTCTCTCTGGAAGACTCCGGGGAGGGTGCTTCATTTTGACACCACCACCGGGGCATGGGATTTGAATCCGACATTCTGTCAGACCTGCGGCAGCTCCTCACCGAACATGGCGCGATTATTTCTCCGTCCCATAATTTACTGAACCAACCCAAAACCATGACTGAAGAATCTCAGGAGAACGCACCTGCAACCTATAGAACTTCAACCGGGCGGAATCCCCGGGAAGCTTGTCATCGGGAGCCGTTCCGCACGGCATTTTCCCGCAGCAACCGTTCCGTCTCGTAGAGCAGCGGATGATTGGCGTGGTGCTCCCGCCACCGGGCAATGACGGCCAGCCGGTCCGCCGGCGTATCCGTTGCCCATCGCTTGATGTTCATTGAAACGATCTCGGCAAGCGGTCGGTCAAGGGACTGTGCCTTGACGAGGGCGGGATCGTCGGCTAAGGCGAGAATGCCCGCAATCCGGAGATCTTCGCAAGCCTCGCCGTCCCAGCCGCCGCGGAGATCGGGAAAAGCGCCGAGCTGATAGAACGCGGCTTTGAACGGCCACGGCGCCCCCCATGGTCCAACCCGTCTGGCGCGGTAGTCCTTCCGCACCCTCTCCGGCTGCCCGGCTAGCCAGGTCTCGAAGTCGGCATACCGTTTGCCCGCTGCGTGGCAAAGTTCCACGAGCAGAGTGGTATGCTCCCGGTATTGGTCATCGTCTATTGTGGTATAAAGCCGCAGGCTCAACGGGATGGCTTCCGCCGCCCGGTCCGCCCGCCCATCGGCCAACAACCAAAGGACATGTTCATGGAACACGCGGGTACAGATATCCAGCAGCCAATATCTTTCATTGGTTAGCGGACCGGCGAGCATGGGCTGAAGGCGCTTTTCGATCTCGCCGCAGCGTCCATCCCGCAACAGGTTGCCCAGGTGGGCGGTTTCCATTCTCCACATGTCGTTCCTGTCCAGGCCGTCCGGGCGAATTCGCGATTCTTTAATTGCGTTGATATTCGTTTCAGTGGCCACCCGCTCCAATTCGTCCTTGAGCCGGTAAGCCACCGTGGGCTCGCGGCTGAGCATCGCCAGACATTGCAGGCGACTCGTGGCGGGCAGCGAGGCGATTTCATCGAATCGCTCCGCCAAGGGCGTGAGCCGGGCCATCACGGTTTCCGCCAGCTTCGGCACCGTCGCTTCCCGCTCCTCCCGGAGGCGAAGGCCTTCCCGGTTGGTGATCGTCGTTCCCGTTGGTGCCGTTCCTTTCAATGGCACCGAGGAAACGGCGACTTCGATGCGGTAGCGATCGGACTTCGCCACGATCTTTTCCAATAAGCCGGGCAGCCAGTCCGGCGGCATCGCGAGCTGCCGGTAGCCGGCGCGAGGAAAAACATCCGGCAATCCGTTGCAAAGATCCCCGGCCAGATCAAGCCAGCCGGTTTCAGCAAGGGCGATGATAAGGTCGGTGTCGCCGTGGAGACCGGCGCCGTGGGATTTGATCAATTCGGCGAGCGGGCTTCGTGCAGTTCGATTGGAAGCTGGAATTCCGGGTAGGGCTGGAACAGGTCCATCAAGGCCTTGGATCGCTCGGCACGGGTGGCGGGAAAGCCGGTGAGTTTGACGGATGACAGTTCCCCCCAGCCTGTTGTCTGCGCCGGTTCTAGCAGAAACTCCAAGCAGCCATCCAGACCGGTGGCGGCCAGCGTTCGTTCGTCTTTGGTCATGCCTTTGAGCAGGGTGAGGAAGCAATCGTCAAGGGTCTGACGCCAATCCGCTCCCGCGCCGCCCTTGGCCTTTCCCGCAACTTCAAGGAGGCGCTTTCCCCATGCTCCGCTCATGGGCCGGACCACGGCGCTGTCCCAACCACTGACTGTAGGAAACGCCGGACACGCTTCCGTGACTCCGGCAAGGTATGCGGCCATTCCGGCCACCTCGCCCCGACCCGCAGGGTCCGCCATCTGCCATTCCACAAAACCCGCCTGAATCGTGCGGCTGCCGGGGCGCTCGCGCTCATCCAGCAACAGCAACAGCCGGGCGGCCAGTTGTCCGCCCGCCCGCGGGCGCTCCGCTCCTAACATCTTGTCGTGCGTCAGCCACTTGATGAACCCCTCGCCGAGCCACGCGGGTGGCTTGGTCAGGGCGGAAACCTGGCGCAACGTTGGTTCTCCGGCCTTTCGCAGGGATGCGCCGAGCCAATCCCGGATCGCATTCGCCCGCCCGGCCTCCACGGCCTTGAAAAACGGATCATTTTCCTCGGGCAGAGCGCAGGCCGCCGGAATGGCCAATGCCGGGTCCGCCAGGAAGTCCCGGAAAATCCGGACGGCCAGTTCCTGGTCCGCAGTGGTGCGAATGGATTCCAACAGGGCCTGAATGTCGGAGTCTTTCCCCTCCCCCAGCCACTTCGTGGCAAGCGCCTTAACGAGCGCCGACTTCGCTTCGTCGTTTGCGCCGGATGCGAGAGCGGCCGCGACCTGATCCCGGATCGAATGCCGGTCGCCGCCAGTCCCGGTCGGCTCCTGTCCGCACAGGAGCCAGTCTCCCGTCAACATGCCGTCCGCCAGGGCGCACAGCACTAACAGATTCCGTGCCATGCGACCGGAACCAGGCCATGTCCCGCTGGCTCGCAACCGATGAAGCGAACCAACATTGCCACGGTGACCCCGGCGAAATCCCGACGTTTCATTGCGTTCCACTATCATGCCGCACATGGCTAGCTGGATTCGCTGTCACGGTCAAACTTGATCGAGCCGGTGCCGCACGCCGCGTGATCGGGGTGTCAAAGTCAAAAGTCATTGCCGCGCAGTCGTCACGGGCGGAGGGAGCGATCAAACGCAAAGCACCACCATCGTTGTTTTCGGGATCCGCGCCTGCCAGAGGTTTACCTGGTTTTCGGCGGCTTGATGACCGGCTTGATCGCCGTGCCCCAGATGGTGTTCGGGCCGGTGTCCAGCAGGGTTTTGTTGCGGCCGAGCAGCAGCCTGCCATCCTCGAGGAGGGGCTCAGGCTTGACCGAGCCATCGACCCGAACCACGATGGCTCGGTGGTCGAAGGGTTGGGCGTCGAATTGACCGCTGGTGCCGGTTCTGGACAACGGCGTGACGGCCAGGATCCGGTTGGGGTCATCATCGCCGATGGCACGCTCGCCATTCAAGAGGTACCCAAAGCCGACTTCGCCGGCCTTGAGCGCTTCGTTGCCCGTCATCTTGTTGTCCGGTCGCTTGGGCGAGGATGACGTCTTGGCGTAGAACGGATCTTCAGATTCGGCAACACCGGCGGCGATGAGCTGGCGGAAGTAGTCATTGGCGGTGTCGCCGGTCAGGTCGAGCGGAGTCTGGGTCCTGGCGGCCACTTGTTTCGCGGTTTCCCGGTCCGGGAAGCTGCCATACTCCGCGTTGAAATCATTCAACGCGAGGATCAACGAACGTCCATTGTTCATGGCCACCACCTGCTCCGCCTTCTTTCTCATGCACACGAATCCCGGGGCGGCGAGACCCGCAAGCATGGCAATGCCGATGACGCAGAGAACGACGACGCCGATGATGATGAGCGGCAGCGGGATGCCCTTGGCGGGTGGGGGTGGCTGGAAGCTGGCCACAGGAAGCGGGGGCGGCGAGGTGCTCATGGTGGAGCAACGCATAGCCGGCGGGAGGCGGGGCGTCAAGGAGCGGATTCCTGGTTAGATCACCGGGCGCCAGTCGCGCGACTATTTGTCAGACACATTGTTCTGGGACGGTCCACGGGTCATAGTGGTTTTCCGCCGAGCGGTGGCCATGGGCCCTGGGCCTGGCCTGGTCGCCCGGCACCCGCTCCCTTGCGGCGGCAATGGTTTTGCTATCGCTCGCCGCGTTTGTGTGCCAGATTGCGGGCATGCCGAAGCGGATGTTCGTGGCCATCGACCTGCCCGCGCAGGTCGCGGAGTCGCTTGCCAGGCTCGATCCGCAGCTTCCCGGCTTGCGCTGGCTGGGGGCGTCCCAATTGCATCTCACGTTGTGTTTCATCGCCGCAGTGGCGGAGGACCTCGAAGCACGGCTCATCGCCGAACTCGCGGCGGTCTGCGTGCCCCCCTTCCCGCTGGCGCTGAAAGGGCTCGACTGTTTTGCTAGAATCCGTCAACCCGCCGTGGTTTGGGTGGGCGTCGAAAGCGCCTTGCCGAGTCTTTTCCGTTTGCAGAGCCAAGTCCGCGACGCCGTGTTCGCGGCGGGCCTCACCCCGCACAAGAAACCGTTCCGTCCCCACATCACCGTCGCCCGCTGCAAGGGCCTCGCCGATGACGCGCTCCGCCCCTGGCTCGCACGATATGTCAGAACCGGCCTCGGGACCTTCGCCGTGTGCGGCTTCACGCTTTACTCCAGCACCCTCCATCCCCGCGGGCCGGAGCACCTCGCCGTGTTCCGACGCGACTTCGGTCCCGCCTGAGGATCAACTTGGGAAGCGGACATTGGAAGTTGGAAGTTGGGCATTGGAGATTCAGGTGTGACTGGCACAGCTTCGTCAGTCCAACCTCCAACTCACGGCCGCCAACAATGCGCCAAGGCAATTCCGCCCGCATCGGCCGCTCCGGCGCATGCGCTTGTTCGGCTTAAGGATGGCTGGCATCGGGTGAATGTGGCATGGTCTTGCGCAACTCGTCCAATCTTGCCCAAATCTTCCGCTCACGTGCATAATACAGTTCACTATACTCCCGAGTGTCTCGGTTAGGGATGCCAAGTGAGGAAGCTGGGTGGCCATCTGCAAGTTTCGCAAAAAACACATGCGAGAAAATCGTGTGTTTTGTCTTACTGACGTCGTCATACCAATCGACTCGAAATCGGAAGAAGTAATCACACCCCTCCGGTGTGCTATCGATTAGAACTCCAAACCGATCAACGTCGCCCCCCGCGTAGCTAAATCCTTCAGCAAACTTCTTCAATCCACGAAAATGCGGGGTCAGCGTCAGCGTGTAGTCGTATTTCCTGGGAAGCGCCTCGGGAAGCATGTAGTAATCCTCTTCGAGGACATCCACAACATCCACCGAAATCGCGTCAACAAGCGCCAATCCACCGCCAGGGTTAGACAGGGTGAATTGAAAATAGCGACCGCCTCCGTAAGCATTCCAAACACCAGCTTGCTCGACTCTTAGCGCTAGCTTCGTTTCAACTGCTTGCGGTGATTCCGCAACATCCTTTCGAGTCTGAATGTCTTGTGAAAATAGCATGGGCTTGAGCAAGTCTTGGTAGAGCCCTGCGAACATACCGATCGCTGCAACGAGACTGAACATGAGGGTGTAGGGCTGCCAGCGATGATGCTGGCAGAACCACTTTCTGGTAGGGTTGCGGCACCGCTTAAGAGTCGCCGTTCTGCCGAGGCACATCATCGTGATTTCACTAGCAGAACGCTCAAAGCCACCGATGACCGGCGGTTGGGCGGTGGTTGGATTGGCGATTGCGGGGCTTAGCGGTCATGCGGTGGGATGTCTTGTTAGCTCTCTTTATTGTGTCGTGATCCTGCTCATTGTTTCACCAGCACCAACGTGACCTCCACCGGTTTGGCCTCGCCGCGCCGGTAGAGCACCTTCACACTGGAGCCCGGTGGCAACCGCTTAAAGGCGGCAAGCTCCTCCGGCTTCATGGTTTTGAGGGGACGGCCTTCAATCTCCAGGATTGAATCCTCGGCACGCAGCCCGGCGCTCGCCGCCGGTCCTTCCGGCACTACGCTGAGAATGAGGATACGTCCGCCGTCACCGAAACCGAGGTTCATCCCGGCGGTTGAGGTGCGCGTGATTTCCTGCACGGTGCCTAGAGGCTTGAGGCGGAGGTCGCCTGCGGAAAAACGGCAAGTCATTACATAGTGGCGGAGCAGGTTCAGGCCGATACTTCCCATGCGCTCGCCCCGTGTGCCAGGCACGGCATCATACACATCCGTAGCCAGGCCCCGCAGCGTATCCGGGCCAAAAGTGAATTCCGGAAGCTTGGCCGCCCGGGTTGCCATGCTTCCGGAAATGGACACGCCACTTACCAGCGCAGGCCACGCCTCCTTCATGGCTTCGGGAGCGATCTTGTCCATTAGCGCCCTTGGCAGAGTCAGAATACCGCCGTTGCCGGTGTCAGGTACGGCCAGAAAGTCATGACTGCCCACTCGCACCGGCACCATGAGGTTCAGCAAACGCAGCCCCTGCGGGTTGGATTTGCTCGCCTCGGGATTCACCAGCTCACAGGTGAGCGGCAGTGCAATCTCCCCTTCCAGAGGCCGGGCTTTGTTGGCGGGGAAGAGCGTTAACTCCTTCGTTGCGGGATCGATCCGCACATCCCAGTCCGCCAGAGTGGCGACTCCCAGAATGCCATTGAGGCCCTGCGGCATTGGGAGAACGCCCACCGGCTCGTTCTCTGTCCAAGCCTCCCCGAGGCTGAAGCGCCTGGTCAGCACGCGCTGCGCCTCGAGGTGCATGCCGGTGATACCTCTGACTTGATCGCCGATTCCCTCAGCTTTCAAGCCAAGCTTCCGCGCCGTTTCCGGAGACAGTATGGTAAGAGCAGCTCCAGTATCCAGGACGAGATCCACGGGGTTCCCGTTGATACGCACTTCCACGGTAAAGCCACTCAAGGTGGAGTTTAGAGGTATCGTCACGCTCTCCGCTGTCGCCGGCATTCCGGACTTGCGCAGAGCGCCGGAGCGCAGCGGAGATAGGGACTGTTGCTCCTCGGCCCGGAGTGGGAGGACGGCGAAAGTGAGTAGAAGGGCCAAGTATCGCAGGTGCATTGTTGTCAGGTGGTGATTTAGTATCCTGTAGTCGATTTGCGCGGCTCAAGCCATGGTGATGTAAGTCTGGGCAGGTTTCCTCAAGTGTCGAACTAATGTTACGGACTTGATACCTTCAGTCGCATGTAGAGTTGCGGTTTGGTGTCGATGGGCACGCTGAATGCATGTTGCGGGGAGATGCCGGTGTCGGGAACATCCTCCCACTCTCTAAGCGTTTGGCTCCATTCCGCGCCATAGGTGATGCCACTGACTCCGGCGGGTTGGGCGAAGGTGATCACCAGGTTGCTCCCGGTCGTTTGCGCCTGCGGCAGCAGACCGGCGCTGTTCTGTTTCGGATTCAGGCCGAAGGCGAATTCGAGAAGGTTCGGAATGCCGTCCCGGTCGAAGTCGTTGAGGTCCGCCGCGTCACCCGTGTTGGCAGTGGTGCCGAAGTTGGTTTGTCGCCAGGTCTGCAATGCGCTCGCGGCACCTGTCCCGGTCAGGTTGATGTCGAAGGGATTCTCGTCGGCATCGTTGCTCGCAATGTGGATGGCGGCCAGCGCGGCACCTTCGGCTCTCGGACTGAAAGCCACGGAGAAAGTCGTGCTTTCGCCGGGCGCGAGAGCGGTAGCTCCCAATTCCCCGATGGTGAAGGCACCTTCATCCGGACCATCTTTGGTCACCGCGAGACTTGTTAGGGTGGCCGTGCCGGTGTTGCGAATGGTGAAAGTGGAAGGTTCTACTGCAGGGTCTCCAACCACCCGGCTGCCAAATTCGATCAATGCCTTACCGCTGGTTAGATGGTTCGCAGCACCATTTGCCACCGCGATGTCCGGGAAACTGCCGGAGCCATAGGTGGCGATTTGCTCGATGATGCCGGAACTTCCATTGAAAGAATCCCCCGTGCTCAGACCGCGTGCCCGCACCCAGGCGCTGGCAGGCAGGTTCAGGCCGGTCATGCGCCAGCCTCCGGCGACACGCGTGGCGCTACCTTGGGGAAGCCACGCGCTGCCATTCCAGAAGTCGAAGGTGACCTGCACGACCTCCGGTGCCGAACCGCTCCGCGTCCAGTCGATCTGGCTGGTACCGGTGACGGCGAGCGTCTGCATGGCGGCGATGTTGTTAGGCAAGCGCGCGATGCAGTTGCGGCGCACCCCGCCCACGGCGGTGAAGGCTCCCCCAATCAGGATCCTTCCGTCCGCCTGCAATGCGACGGAGTAAACATCGGTGTTGACGTTCGGGTTGAAACCGGTGTCAAGGCTACCGTCGGCATTGAGCCGGGCGATGCTGTTGCGGGTCGTGCCGCCCACGGTGAAGAAGTACCCCCCCATCAGGATCTTCCCGTCCGCCTGCACCGCGAGGGAATCGACCCAACCGTCTGAGTTCGGGTTGAAACCGGCGTCGAGGCTGCCGTCGGCATTGAGCCGGGCGATGCAAGCCCGGGCCACCCCGCCCACGGTGCCGAAGAATCCTCCCACCAGGATCTTCCCGTCCGCTTGCAACGCGAGGGTAACGACTCTGCCGTTGACGTTCGGGTTGAAACCGGTGTCAAGGCTACCGTCGGCATTGAGCCGGGCGATGCGGTTGCGGGCAACCCCGCCCACGGTGGTGAACTCTCCCCCCATCAGGATCTTTCCGTCCGCCTGTAACGCGAGAGCAACGACATCGGAACTGGCGTCCGGGTTGAAGCCGGGGTCGAGGCTGCCGTCGGCATGGAGCCGGGCGATGCGGTTGCGGGCCATCCCGCCCACGCTGGTGAAGCTGCCACTCATCAGGATCTTCCCGTCCGCCTGCACCGCGAGGCAATGGACCAGATCGCTGGCATTGGGGTTGAAGCCGGTGTCGAGGCTGCCGTTGGCATTAAGCCGGGCGATGTTGTTGCGGGCCACCCCGCCCACGGTGGTGAACCAGCCCCCCATGAGAATCTTCCCGTCCGCCTGGACGGTGAGAGAAACGACAGCACTGTCGGCGTTCGGGTTGAAGCCGGTGTCGAGGCTGCCGTCGGCATTGAGCCGGGCGATGTGATTGCGGGTCAACCCGCTCACGGTGGTGAACCAGCCCCCAATGAGGATCTTCCCGTCCGCCTGCAACCCGAGGGAAATGACACGGCTGGCATCCGGGTTGAAAGCGAAATCCGGATAGATCCCGGTACCCCTGAGCCCGATGTTGAACGGGCTCTCGTCCCAGTCATTGCTGGCAATCGTAAGCTGGGCGAGGATATCCAAATTACCTACGGCGAAGAGTTCCAAACTACCAACGGCGGAGAATTCCACGGTGAAGGTCGTGCTGGCACCCGGTGCGAGTGTGGCGACTTCCGGGCTGACCACCGTGAAAGCCGCCGTGCTTGTGCCGTCAATGTTCACGGCAAGTCCGTCGAGGGGAGCGTCGCCGGCGTTGGTGATGGTGAAGGTCCTGGCAATGCCCGGTGCACCCGATTCCGCAGCGCCGAAATCCACCGTGGCCGCACCCTGGACCAGCGTGGTCCCATCCACTGTGACCGCGATGTCCGGGAAACTGCCGGAGCCATAGGGGGCGATTTGCTCGATGATGCCGGAACTTCCGTTGTTATATCCTCCCGCGCTCCGGCCGCGTGCCCGCACCCAGGCGCTGGCAGGCAGGCTCAGGCCGGTCATGCTGCGCCAGCCTCCGGCAACCCGCGTGGCGCTGCCATGGGGAAGCCACGCGCTGCCGTTCCAAGTCTCGAAGGTGACCTGCACGATCTCCGGTGCCGAACCGCCCCGCGTCCAGTCGATCTGGTTGGTACCGGTGACGGCGAGCGTCTGCGTGGCGGCGATGTTGTTGGGCAACCGCGCGATGCCGTTGCGGCGCACCCCGCCCACCGTGGTGAACAAGCCTCCCATCAGGATTTTTCCGTCCGCCTGCAACGCCAGGGAATAGACCCAGGGACTGGCGTCGGGGTTGAAACCGGTATCAAGGCTACCATCGGCATTGAGCCGGGCGATGCGGTTGCGGGTCAATCCGCCCACGGCGGTGAAGGCTCCCCCAATCAGGACCATCCCGCCCGCCTGCACCGCGAGAGAATCGACTGTGCTGTTGGCGTTCGGGTTGAAGCCGGTGTCGCGGCTGCCGTCGGTATTGAGCCTGGCAATGCGGTTGCGGGTCAAGCCGCCCACGGTGGTGAACTCCCCCCCCATCAGGATCTTCCCGTCCGCCTGCAATGCGAGGGCTGCGACTTTACCATTGACGTTCGGGTTGAAGCCGGTGTCGAGGCTGCCGTCGGCATTGAGCCGCGCGAAGCGGTTGCGGGCCACCCCGCCCACGGTGGTGAACGCCCCCCCCAGCAGGATCTTCCCGTCCGCCTGCACTGCCGGGGAATAGATCGTGGAACTGGCGTTCGGGTTGAAGCCGGTGTCGAGGCTGCCGTCGGCATTGAGCCGGGCGATGCGGTTGCGGAGCACTCCGCCCACGGTGGTGAAGCTGCCACTCATCAGGATCTTCCCGTCCGCCTGCACCACGAGGCAATAGACCTCGGAACTGGCGTTCGGGTTGAAGCCGGTGTCGAGGCTGCCGTCGGCATTGAGCCGGGCGATGCGGTTGCGGGCCGCCCCGTCCATGGTGGTGAAGGATCCCCCCACCAGGATCTTCCCGTCCGCCTGCAACGCCAGGGAATAGGGACTGCCGTTGGCGTTCGGGTTGAAGCCATCCGGCGTCTGGGCGCGGGAGTTGGAAATGGAGAGCAAAATGGCGCAAATGCCGCGGAGAAAGTGGCGGAACGTTTTCTCAGCAATGCCAGGAAATTGCTTTCGGGTGGAAGCCGTTGAAAGCGCCGGTGGCCGGACCGGAGAGCGGGTAACAAAGGCGGGGGTTGTGTTAGGGTTCATGGTTGAGTTGGATCAGTTATCAAGCGCGGCTTCGCGGCATCGTGCGCGATGGCCTTCTGGCGGTGTTCGAGCAGGAGGTGCCCGATCTGTGCGGGCCAGCGTATCGGCCGACGGCAGACGGCATCACGGCAATTGAAGAATCGGTAGTGGAGCCAATACCACGAGTCTTCGAAGAGGAGTTGCACCTCTCGGCTATCGATCGCCTTGTCCAAGGATAGGCAGTGTCCCTTGAACTCGCGATGCATGAAACAGAGGCTGGCCAAATCATGGGAAAGATACTTTTCCAGCCTGACACTTTTTTCACGTCGAAAGCTGCTAGATCCGGGAAGAGAATCCGGGGCTGCCAACCAAGCTCCCTCCTTACTGCCACAAGGGATGTGTGCGTTTCCGGCAAGTCCGGGGATGGAAAATTCCAAATTTCAGCACGAAATTCCAAACGCTTGAACATTCCGGAGTTTTCCGGGAGTTTGCTGTTGCGTTCGTCGGGGCGGAAGATACGCTCCGGGGCCTGGCCAGCCCCATGGTGGGGCTGGCTGAGTCGTTGCAACCCAACCAATGCCTGCCATAGCGCTTATGAAAACCGCCCCACCTCTCCCTCATGCCCGGCTCGCCGCCTTGCTCGTTGCCGTCTGCGGCATCGCCCACGCCCAGCCGCCCATCGCACCCGAAGAGTTGGTGGCGCCTGAAGTCGGGATCTCCGGCGGCAACGTGACGCTCACGGTGCAACCGTCGGTGGCCGGACGCAGCTACAAGCTTGAGTATTCCGGCAGCATGGTGGGCGATACCTGGCAGGATTCCGGCGTGGTGCGGGTCGGCGACGGGAACGACCTGGTCATCACCACCCCGTATGAACCGGGGATGCCACGGCGTATCTACCGGCTGGTGCTCGACGGGCCTCCTGCGGCACCCCCGGCACCTGACGGCTTCGAGCAGATCCCGGCGGGGAGTTTCCTGATGGGGGACTCGTTAGGAGACGGCGGAACCGCAGAACTGCCGGTCCACACGGTGCAGGTGAGTACTTTCTACATGGCGAAATACGAGGTGACCAAGGCCTTGTGGGACGAGGTGCTGACGTGGGGAGTGGCCAACGGCTATCCGGATTTGCGGATGGGAGGTGGCAAGGCTGCCACGCATCCGGTGCAAAACATCAGTTGGTATGAGATGGTGAAGTGGTGCAACGCCCGCTCGCAGAAGGAGGGGCTGACGCCATGCTACTACACGGATGCCGCGCAGACGGCGGTGTTCAAGACCGGCACGAACAAACTCGACAACACGATGGTGAAATGGAGCGCCAATGGCTATCGGTTGCCGACGGAGGCGGAGTGGGAGAAGGCGGCGCGCGGCGGCCTGAGCGGCAGGCGCTTCCCGTGGGGCGATAAGATCAACCACACTTATGCCGACTATTACAACGGCAGCTACAATTACGAATCCCCGAAGAGCCAGGGCTATCATCCGACCTACAACGACGGGGTTGCTCCTTACACTGCCCCGGTGGGGAATTTCGCGGCAAACGGGTATGGGTTGTATGACATGGCGGGGAATGTGTGGGAGTGGTGCTGGGATTGGCATTCCAGCAGCTATTACACCTCGTCGCCGGGCAGTGATCCGCGTGGGGCTGCCACGGGCTCGTACCGGGTGCTCCGGGGCGGCGGGTGGGACCACTTCGCGTACTACTGCCGCGTCGCGGCCCGCTACGACTATCCGGCCGGCTCCGGCAGCGACCTCATGGGGTTCCGGCTGGTCCGCAGTTCAGTCCCCTAACCAGGGCCTTGGCGACAGCGATCCATTGGGTGGCCGGACGGTTGACTTCTCCGGCAGCCATGCTTGACTCACCGGCGGGTCATGACACTCATGGCCTTTTGAATCCATTCCCGACATCCTCATGAACCATCGCTATCTTCTCACTTGCGGGCTTGTGCTCGGCCTGCTCGTTCCCGCCCGGGCCCAGAACCCGCCGGGTCTCAAGGAACTCAACATCGGCGACGCCGCGCCCGCTTTCAAGCTCATCGGCGTCGATGACAAGACCCTGACGCTGGATGACTTCAAGGCCGCGAAGTTCCTCGCGGTCGTGTTCACTTCCAACCACTGCCCGGTCTCCCACGCCGCCGAACCGCGCCTGATCAAGCTCTATCAGGACTTCAAGGACCGGGGCCTGGGCGTGGTCGCCATCAACCCGAACCACCCCGAGGGCCTCCGCCCCGACGAGTTGGGCTACTCGAAATACGGCGACAGTTTCCCCGAGATGAAGCTTTACGCCAAGGAAATGGGCTTTCCGTTTCCCTTTCTTTACGACGGGGAAACCCAGTCCGTCGCCATGGCTTATGGCTGCCTCGCCACGCCGCATGTTTTCCTCTTCGATCAGGAGCGCAAACTCCGCTACAAGGGCTGGATCGACGAGTGCCGCTTTCCAGGCGAGGAACTCGTCAACCAGCCGGACCTCCGCAACGCCGTGGCCGCCCTGGTCGCCGGCCAGCCGGTGCCCGTACCCGTCACCGGCCCCATCGGCTGCTCCACCAAGTGGCGCATGAAAAAGGACGAGGTCGCCAAGGACGACGCAAAATGGGCCGCCCTGCCGGTTGCCATCGATCTGATAGACGCCGCCGGAGTCGCCAAACTGCGTGCCAATCCGACGAACAAATACCGCCTGATCAACGTCTGGTCCACCACCTGCGCGCCCTGTGTCGAGGAGTTTCCCGGTCTGGTGAGGGTTGCCCGCCGCATGGGCCTGCGTCCCTTCGAACTCGTCACCCTCTCCACCGACCTGCCGGCGGACCAGGCCAAGGCGGAACGCTTCCTGCTCAAATACCACGCCGGCCTCCCCGAACACCTCAAGGGCGGTCTCACCAGGGAAGGCCGCAGCACCAATAACTATCTCTTCACCGAGCCCGGCATGGATGCCCTCATCAAGGCCCTCGACCCCGAGTGGAGCGGCCCCCAGCCCCACACCGTCCTGATCGCTCCCTGCGGCGCGATCGTCTTCCGCCACACCGGCAAACTCAGTGAGACCGAACTCCTCGAAAAAGTCCTCGCCGTGCTCACGCCCTACTATCAGCCTTGAGCACGGACCAGTCCTGCCGGGGCCTCGCGCCGAGGGCTGCATCCAACGGCGACGCCACCTTTGGTCCCAGCCTGCGGAGCAGGTCATGCCATCTTGAGTTATGGGGTTCATGGATGAGTGAAAATGATGCGCCGCTTGGCCAAGACCGAACGCGGATGCCTGGAAAAAATCAAAGCCCGTAACCTCGATCCCATCGCGATGAAGATGGAATGGATAGAGATGGGTGATCGGGCGGACCTGGAGATGATTCATCTGGCCGCTAGCTGGCGTGGAGCAAGGTTGCCCGGGCCGAACCGCCCGCAGCGGGTTTGAGAGGGCAAGGCGCAGGGCGTGGGGATGCCGACGCTGCAGTGGTTTCCTGGGTGTTGGCCAGGACGGTGAAACCGCAATCCCTGCTCGTTGGTTGCCAGTTCTCACCTGTTCTAACGGCTGGTTCAGAACGGAGGATTCAGCGATGGTCCGCGCCGGTTGCGGCGGCATAGAGCCAGCGCTGGGTCATGACGTAGAGCACGCCGTTGGCGACGATGGGCGAGGCGGAAATGGGGGAATCGAGCTTGGTTTCCGCCAGGATCCTGCGTTCCCTGGAAGCGGCGAAGGTCCACAGGTCGCCCGTATCGGTGCCCACATAAACCTTGCCGTCCGCCACCAGCGGCGAACTCCAGATCGCGCCGTCGGTTTCATGCCGCCACAGCTCACGACCGGTGTCGGCATCAAGGGCGAAAATGCGACCGCTGAAGTCCGCGGTATAGAGGATGCCGTCCTTGATGGCCACCGTGGTCAGGCTGCGGTCGATGTCAGTGTTGACCCAGACCAGCCCGTTGGCGGTGAGGTCGCCGACCCCGGTGGCGTCAATGCACGCCAGCGCGCCGCGGCCCTTGCCGTGGCGCGGATCCTGGCCGACGCCCACATAGACCCGGTTGCGGTGAAACACCGGCGTGGCAATGATCTCGCTAGGACCGGCCACATCGCTTTTGTATGCGCCAGCCCGGTTGGCGGCGGCATTGACATCGAAGCGCCACACACACTTCAAGATACCAGGCGTGCCGGCGCTCGTCGGCGGTGCCGGCACGGGATCGAAGGCATAGCACACGCCATCTCCGCCGCCGTAAAAAACCAAGGTCTTGCCATTGACCTCACCCAGTGCGGGAGAGGACCATTCGCCGTGAAACAGCCGGTGGCCGACCCGCTCGAAGTCGCGTGCGAGGAGCCGGCCGGTGTGTTTATCCAGCACAATGAGGCTCGGCGCGTCGGGATGCGGCACGATTTTGTGCCCTCGATTCACGCCATTGGAGGGGCACACGAACACCTGCTCGCCATGCACCAGCACCGAGCAATCCGCAGCGTCCTGGGGCCAGGCGGCGACGTGCTCTTCCATGATCATATCGAAACGCCAGACAATGCCGACGGCGTTGGAATCGGTGGTCATGGGCGGCTGTTCCGAGCCCGCAATGAGGCGGGCAACATCCGGTTCGGCGGTATGCACGCGCCCGTCCGGGTCGAGACAAAGCACCTCATCGCGATTCGTCACCACATACAAACGCCGGTCGGCTACCGTCGGGGTGGAACATATCCCCAGACTCAAGTCGTCGTAATTGAAATCCTGCCACTCCGTGAGCATGCGCGGGATGGTCAACCGCCACAGCTCGCGTCCCGTCGCTTCCTCCAAGCCCAGGACCGCCCCGCCGCCAGCGCGATCATTGATCCCGATGAAGATTTTCCCGTTCGCCACCACCGGGCCGCCATAGGCATGGGTGTGGAGCCGCACCTTCCACTTGAGCTGAGTCGGCTCACCGCCGGCTGGCGGGGCAGTGGTGGCATCGGCAAGGGATGGGTTGGGGACGAATTGAGCCGGCAGATGGGTCTCGCTCGACACCGCATTGCGGGCGTCATTCCCGCACCATTCCGGCCAGTCGCCCGCCCGGCACGGCACCGCAAGCATGGTGGCACCCGCCGCTGTCACCAGGACCATCCGCCTCATGGTCCGGTCTGGAATAACCCTCATTGCGCGCTGTTCTGTTTTCGTGGTTCAAGTGTCAATGGCGCACAACCATCAAAATGGCGGTTGGCGCAGACCCGGACCTTACGCTGTCACTTCCGAAGTCCTTTCATGCTCTGCACGATCCCGCGCTGTTGGTGACAGACTGGATTCCAATCCGGCCTGAAGAAGCGCCGGGCCTCAGCCCAGGCGGGGTGGCTCTTCGGTTCCCCTCGCGCGCCATGCCTGAAGCACCCCTTCGCGTGGGTGGAAAAAGGGCGTCCGGTGGGAATCCCGCAGGACGCATGGGCGTGAACCGTGAGGGTATGGGTGAGGATGGTTCAGTGGGTTTCGTTGACACTCTGTCAAGGATGGTTCAGTGGGTTTCGTTGATGTTTCTGCGAAAAATCGGCGTCACAGCGGAAACCTGCCGCCTCCTGCAACAATGGCAAGCATCGTTTTTGATTATTTCTCTGACACTCTGTCAGACGTGACACTCTGTCAGACGCGCCAAACAAGTTTCGTGCGGGTAGCGACTCAAGGAGCACCGCCGGGGCTGTCTGCTCTCCGATCCAGGATCTCCTCAAACACTCCGCCGCCGAGGAGTTGTCCGCCGTCATAGAACGCACAGATTTGGCCGGGAGCGATGGCGCGTTGGGGCTTGCGGAAGGTTAGCTCCAGTTTTCCATCGTCGCGGGGATGCACCTCTGCGGTTTCGGCTCGTGACCGGTAGCGCGGTTGTGCTGCCACCCGCTGCGGTGCATTGAACGAAGCCGCCAATGACGAAACGCTCCCGATCACGCAGCGTTGAGCGTAAAGCCCTGGCGAGTCCAGGCGGTCCCAGCCAATGACGAGCCGGTTCCTGGCAAAATCCTTGCCGACCACCACATAGGCCATCCCCTCGCGTGGCGACGCCACACCATGACCTTTGCGCTGGCCGATGGTGTAGAGATGCAGACCGCGATGCTCTCCCAGCACCCGTCCGGAGATATCGACAACTTCGCCTGGGGAATCCGGGAGATAGTGGCGGAGAAAATCGCTCATTTTCACCTGCCCGAGAAAGCAGATCCCCTGACTGTCTTTCTTTTCCGCAACTGCCAGTCCAAAGCGTCTTGCCGTCTCCCTGACTTGTGGCTTGAGCATTTCACCCGTCGGAAACAACGCATGCCTGGCCTGGCCCTGGGTCATCATGGCCAGAAAATAACTCTGATCCTTGTTAGGGTCGGCACCCCGAAGCATGACTGCGGAACCGTCATGAAGACTGCGCTTCCGGACATAATGTCCGGTGGCCACGTATTCGAAGCCTTGTTCCAGCGCGTAATCCAGAAAAACTCCGAACTTCATTTCCCGATTGCACCACACATCCGGATTGGGGGTGATGCCAGCGCGGTATCCATCAATCATGTAGTCAACAATCCGGCTGCGGTAGGAATCGATCAAATCGATCACCCGGAACTCAATTCCCAACGTTTTCGAGACCGCCCGCGCATCTTCAATATCCCGTTCCCATGGGCAATCTCCCGGAATCCCCTCGGCGTTGATCCAATTCTTCATGTAGCCGGCCGCCACCTCATGCCCTTGCTCCACGAGCAAGGCCGCCGCCACCGAGCTGTCAACTCCGCCGGATAGTCCCACCATCACCTTCGCCATGCACGGAGTTTGCGAGTCCTTGCTGAAACTTTCAAGAGGAGGATTCCGCACGCGGCCAAATCGATTGACCGGCATCCTCGCCCGGGTGCCGTCACAGGAGAAGTTCGTCGCCCGATTCAGCGGGGAAGGCGGCGGAAAACGGAAGAATGACCGCTGGTGCGGCTATGGCGAGGCGATGGGCGGCGGCATGGCCGCCCGGCTGGGATGGTGCCAGGCACGGTCCGTGCCGGTCAGGATGGGTTCGAGGCCTGGCCTGGCCAACTGCTCTGAAGCCACCTCAAATCCCACTTTGACGATTTCTTGCAAGCTGGGTTTGTAATTTTGAATCGAGTCGCTACGCTTTGCGCCGTGAGCGATTCCGAAAACGATTCAATGAGCGGCATGTTGTCAGAATTTGCCTTGGGTCCGGCGTGGGCGCGTGCAAGCAACAGCCCGCAATTCCTGAAGCCCAGACCCGAGACCGAGGCAAGAGGCAACGAGCGTGAACCCCGTCGTGGCGAGTATGACCGGGGATCACGTGATCGCGATGAGCGCAGGCCCAATCAAGGTCGCAGGGACAACTTCGCAACCCATCGTGAGGGTCCGCCGCCGCGCGAGGATGTCTTTCCGGCGGAGGGCGTCCGCGTGACCTTGAATCCGGACCCGCATGCAATTCATTTGATTGGTCGGGAAGTCCACCAAGTTGCCAGGGTTTACTCCCTGTTTGATATTGCCCGGATTCTTCTCGCTGAGCGCGGGCGGTGCAAGGCGGTGTTTGAGGTTGAAGCAAAGCGCCCGCCATTCTTTCATGGGAAGCTCGATGACTCGCTCTTTCTTACTCGGGATGAAGCCATCCGGCACCTTTGGCATTCCGACTTGAGCAAGCAATTGATTGAAGAGGAGACCGTCGAAGTTGATCCTCCTTCCGGCAGATTCCAAGCCGTCGCCCGCTGCGGCCTTTCCGGAGTATGGCTGGGACCTCCGAACCACCACTCCTATCAAACCAATCTCCGGCGGCTGCACCGCGAGCGTTTCGGCCACCTGCCCTTTGAGGTCTATGCCGCCAAAGTCCGCACGGAACGCAACGAGGAAGCAGTCAATGCCTGGCTTGAGACCATGAAACAAAAGGTTCGTTGGAGAGTCCGCGGCGATGCGGAAAACGCCTGGATGGATGATCGGACGGAAGCGGAACGGGCGGTTGCCACGCGCTGTTTCGAGACGGCCTATGCGGAGGTCCGGATCGCGGAAGTGTCCGGTGCCATTGCGCCCGGGAACATTTCTCCGGCCCTGCTCAGTTCGCTCCGAATGGTCGGCAGTCACGCCAGCAAACATCCGGCAATTCTGATTCCCGCCGTTTGCCGCGCACTCGAAGCCGAGCGCATGCCGGTTTTCAAACGCCTTGGCAAACTCCACACCGGTCCGGCCCGGCCACACTCCCTGGCCCCGGAGGTCGTGCTCGCGGAGCGCCCGGCGGCCATGGTGGAATGGATTCGCAACCACAAACCGGCGAAACTTGCCGGTCTCTGGCAGGCAGTCCTGCCCGAGGGGGCCACCGAACCCACCCCGGAATACGCGGCGGATCTTTTCTGGCTGCTTCACCAAGGGCACATTCTGCTTTATGCCGACGATGCCCTCGCGTTGCAGGAGCCCCGCGAAGTGGCACCGCCGGAAAAGGTCAAGGAACCGAAGCAACCCAATCGCCCAAAAGCCGACAAAACCGTGGTGGCAACCCAGGCCGAAAACCCTGCCGCCGCGCCGCCGCCGCGCTTGGACGAACCGACTGTCGCGGTCTCCACGGACGAGGCAGGTGCCAGCACCGATAACTCGCTGCTGCCCCCGGAGAGCAGCGCTCCGGATGTTTTGAGCGAGTTCAGCGAGGATCTTGACGCATCCCTTGCCACACCGGAAGCCAGCATCGATAACCCCGCAGAGGTGCCCCCTCCCGAGTTCACTCCCGAACTCACTCCCGAGGTCACTCCCGAGGTTGCTCCCGAGGTCACTCCCGAGGGCACTCCCGAGGGCACTCCCGAGGTTGCCACGGCATCGCCGCCACCCGCCTCAGAGGGAATTCCTATGGAAGAAACATCGGAAATCGTATCGCTCGAAGGGACAAGAACAACGGAACCCTAGAAATATCGTCTTTTTTTGGGGGATTTCCAAGACGAGGGTTGACGTTCGCCCTATCGTGTGGTTCAAGTCCCTCCGACCCGCTTTGGAACGGTGGCTGAGTGGTCGATAGCACTCCCTTGCTAAGGGAACGTAGTGGTAACGCTACCGAGGGTTCGAATCCCTCCCGTTCCGCCATCCGGGTCCTGCGGGACCGATGCTGCGTCAATCTGCATCAGGGTCATCATCACCACAAGTACCCCAGGCACAAACTGGCATGGCCAACGGCAGATGGAACTCAAGAATCCGCAAATCAACTTGAAACAAGACATCATCCCATCCGTCGGGCTGGCCGTTTTGGCCGGCGTTTCGCTCGTCACACCGGCTTTGGCCGTGGTCAATATCGATTACGTCAGGGTCGGCAATCCCGGCAATGCGGCGGACAGCCTCCAGAGGTCACGAACCTTTTGCGTGCCGGTCAAGCCGAGGTCGGACCATTTGACGCTGACCTTGGCCGGGAAATAGGTCGTGTTGAAGAGCCCGACCGCCTTCGAGCCGTCCTCCATGTCCTTGGCCCAGACTTGCAGACCGTGGTCATTGGATACCCGGCCCGCCGCGCAGCCCAGTGGATCCTGGTCCACCTCGAGCACCTCATCGTTGGTCAGCAGATTGAGGGTGAATGCATCGGCCTGGCTCAGGTCGCAGCCTAGCAGCAGCGGTGCCGAAAGCAGGCACCACAGGCTGCGTCCGGTCAATCATCGGGCAACCGCCTCCTTCTCAGGCACCTCCGGTTTGCGCCGGATGACATATCTAACGAGGCTGAGAATAACCCCATCGCCTTTTGCCCCGAAGTCGCGGACATCGCAGACTCCTGGCTGAGGGCCTGAAGATTGCGAGGCTCCGGATGCCGATGATGCTGTATTGCCCAGTGCCGCACCGAGCGCCACCCCATGGATGGGGATTGACAAGAATGACTTCATAAGTTTGTTTGCTGCTAGAAATCGATTGGGTGCGGGAAGCCGTTCCAAGGGCCAGTGGCCGGATCGGAGGGTGTGAAGAAGACGGTTGATGGATGTCTGAATGATGGTTGGTGGGTCTGTTTATAGACGCATTGGGGGTTACTTTCCTGAAATCCGATAAAGGCAGGCGCCGTGCCAGGGGATTTCCGGCGCGAACGTGCCGGAGAATTCCCCCACGGCTTCTTTCTTCCACAGCTCGCGCACTTGGCAGGGGCCTTGGAAACCCAGCTCGGCGAGTTTCACGGGGATGCCCATGGCCGGGGCGTCCGATCCCACCATCGGTTCCTGGGTATAGACCAGGAATCGGACCGTCGCCCCGCCCACCTGGCGGGTGCCGCCGTGGTCCAGACCGGCCTTAACCTTGAAGCGCGTGGCGCCGGCCGGCAGGTCATAAACAATCGTCGACGGTGCATGCGTGCCCAAGCCATAAGCCGCCTGCCAGTCATCTATCAGAATCTCGCCACCGCTGATACTCCTGTTGACTTTCACATTTTCCCAGCCGGATGAGGCGGATACCCATTTGAGGTCGGTGAGTTTGGTTTCACCCTGCGGGCCTAACAGGCGTGGCTCGGCCCAATCCACATGGTCCATCGGAAAGCCGTCAGCCGTGGGATCGACCATGAGCCAGAGTTGTTTCGCGCCGGTGACATCAATGTCAATGTCCACCGCGTGGCCGGGGGTGTTGCGGGTGACCACGTCACTTCTGAAAACGGCGCGGTTTTCATCGAGGATGCGCTGGTCGCACGCGTTGAAGACAGCCAGGTATTTGTCAGGCGAGCCGGGCACATCCGCGACCCACGCGATTTGGTCGCCATTGCGGAACAGTTGGTGGTTGTTAGAACTCGCCTGGTTGACGGCGAGGACTTCGCCGTTGGTGAGCAAGGATTCGGTAAACGCGTCGTTGAGCGGCATTTGGCCGCCGATCATGAGCGGCGAGCGGGCGATGCACCACAGGGTCACCATGGTGATCTGTTCGTCGCGGGTGAACTTGGTCCGCTCGCCGCCGGTCCACATCCGCAGGGTTCCTAACGGAAGCATGTCGGCGTCCGGCCAATGCCCCGGCCCGCGGAATTGCGTCCAGTGGTCGACCCGCTCGAACTGTTCCTTGAGCGCCTTCCAATCATCCCAGAAATCGCCGCTGATCCGCCATAGATTGGCATTGGCCGCGACGTGGGTGCCTTGCCCGAGCGGCGTGGCCCCGGGCGAGGTACTCAACAGCATTGCACGGCCGGTCTTGTCGATGGCCTTGCGGATCGCCTCCACCTCCCCGGTCTGATAGGGTGCCGACAAGTCGTCGCATTTGACGAAATCCACGCCCCAATCGGCGAACATCTGATAGAGCGCGTCATACCAGGCTTGGCCAGCCGGCTTGGTGGTATCCACCCCCCACATATCCGGGCACCAGCCGCAGGGCCGGGATCTATCCGCGGCATCGGCGGCGTGCCAGGTGCTGTTAGCGATGGGCAGGTTGTGCTCCACCGCGGGCTTGGGGATCCCGCGCATGATGTGCAGGCCGAACTTCAGGCCTTGGTCGTTGACATAATCCGCCAACGGTTTGAATCCCTTGCCGCCTGCAGCCGAGGGATGCCGGTTGGGTGTCGGCTGTGGCCGTCCGAACTCGTCCATGACGATCACCGGATTGGCGGGACAATACATATCCTTGGCACTGGACTCATACCATTGGATGTCCACCACCACATATAACCTATCCAATAAGGATTCGCTGCCGCCCCGCTCATTAGCACATAACTGTTGTCCAGCGGTATGAGATATGGCAACTCGAAGAACGATCCCGGGCCGGAAACGAAGATCGGTTTGATAGAAGTCCAGTTGTCCAGATCCGGCGACGACCACAGCATCCCGGCCCCTTTGCCTTCGGCCGTCCCGCCGATGAGCTGATACCAAAGGGAGCCGTCTTTCCAAACCTGACCGTCCCAGTGCACCGGTGAATCAGGGGTAGGGCGGTCTTTCATGACCACTTTCTTCTCCCAGGTCAATCCCCCATCCTTGCTCCACGCACGCATGCCATAGCACTCCGCGTGGCCACCCACATTGCCGGTGTAGAAGGCATTGAGCATGCCCTTGTCATCAATGATGGTGTTGCCCGAGTAAACGCCATTGCGGTCATACTGCGTGTCAGGCCAGAGAGCGACCGGCCAGTCCACCCAGTGCAAGAGATCATCGCTTACGGCATGTCCCCAGCAGATGGATCCCTTGTTGCCACCAATCATCGGGGCGAATTGGTAGTACAAGTGATATTTGCCCTGGTGGCAGATTGGACCGTTGGGATCGTTGATCCAGCTTTCAGGCCCGGTGAAGTGATAAATGGGTCTGTGAGGATCATTGGCGATGATCCCCTTTCTCAATTCCAGAGCAGCCTTTGAGTATATCGCGGTGTCAGTGGTTTTCAACACCGCGCGATAAGCGCTGACAAGCTTCGCTATATCCGGCTTCCCGACAGCTTCCGCGCTGCACTCGGGTGCGACAGTCGCCAGCGCAAACAGACACGTCAAGGGCCAGCGGCATGTGTATTCATGGGTCGGCATGGCAGGACTTCATTTTCCAGGCCTTGATCTGCTTGACCGTGACGTCTCCGCCGTTGCTGAACAGGCTGATGCCGGTATGCTCCGGAGCATATCCACGGCGTGCGTTGAGGGCGGCCTGGCGGTCATTGGCAAACACTTCCACGAGGTTCTTGTCGATGAACACCCGCAAGGTAAGGTCTTCGCCCGGTTTGAGTTCAAGCAGCGCATCAACTGTTCCGACCATCAAGGTCTTGGTTGCGGGAACATAGGAAATCCTGAGTCCGTTGGTGCCCTCCTTGTCGCACAGCACATCCAGACCGCACTCTTTCGCCGTCGGCGCTTTGATCGTCAGTTCCAGTTCCAGCGTGTTACCGCTGATCTCCTTGAGCTTGTATCCGGCATCGCCCTTCACGGCGATGTTTTGCTCCTGTCTCTCGTCGTAGCGCAGCGATTCGAGTTCCTTCAAGGGCTTGATGCGCAACACGCCGTCGTTCGGCAGCGCTAGTTCACGCGGCAGTGACTGCACACCCGACGGCTCAATGGGCAGATCAACCAGCCATGCCCACATCACACGGCGGCCGTCCTTGGTCAGCACGGATTCGGGTGCGAAGACACTCTTGCCGTGCCAGGTCATGCGGGCATGGAAGTCGGGTGAGAATTTCTCGTTTTTCCAATCACCAAGGTAATAGCGGCAGCCGAGATTATGGCTGATGCAGAGCAGCATCCACTTGTTGCCGATCTTGAAGAAGTTCGGACAGGAGACGTCTTCGCCGTTTTTCACGTCCGGCATGTCGTGATCCAGAAACAAGCCGAGATAATCCCAGTTTTTGAGGTCCGTCGATTTGAACAGAGTGGGTGGCTTGCCACTGCCTGGATTGCCGCCGGATAGCGCGTAGTAAGTGTCCCCATCGAGCCACGCGTCCGGATCCCAGTTGGCGATTTTGTCGCCGTCCTGGCCAGGCTTGATCTGGGGTTCGAGCGGATAGGACTTGCTCCAGGTCTCGAGCTTGTCGTCCTGCGCAATGGCAATCTGATTGCGCCCCGATCCCCAGCCGTGATAGATGATGGCGGGTTTCCCCTCCTTGGTGAAAAAGCCCGTGCCGCTGAACATGCCATGGCCGATGACTTTCTGAGTGAGCGTCGTCGGTTGCCACTTCCAGTGCACCATATCATCGCTGGTTACATGGGCGAAGTTCACGCCGTCGTGGTTGTAGATATAATGCAGGTGATACTGGCCCTTCCAGTAGAAGGCGCAATTCGGATCGCCCGGGAAGGCGCCGCCGGGACCGGGATGGATCAGATGATAGGTCAGCCAGTTCGGCGGTGGATTGGCCGGCATGGCCGGGATGGCCGACGGGCCTGCCGGGGCTGCAGGGGCAGCCGGAGAATCTAACACAGCGACGGTATTTGCGCCAATTTTCCCGGTGGACGCAATCAGGGTTGCACCGTTCGATCCGAGCACGAGCCGGCCGCTTTCGATGCGGGCTCCGGCGATCAGATGATTGACCGGAAAGCGCCCCATCCGGTCGGTCTCCTGACCTTTCTCGAACGTCCACCAGGCATACGGCTTGATCGCCGATTCCTTTTCGGGTTGTAGTTCCTTGATTTCATCGGTGCTCAACGCCCGGTCATAAATCCTGGCATCCGCAATCGAGCCCTGCAGGGTTTGGCCGGTCCCCGCGCCTTGATGCCGCAGACCAAAGACCGCCATATTGTCCCTTGCGTTCAGCAAATCAATGTTGTTGGCTTCATAGGAGGCGTAGGGCTCGCCATTGCGGCAGATGGCGAGCCGGTTGCCCTGATAGACAATCGCCACCTGGACCAGCGTCTTCGCATCGGCATTCTCGGCGGCATTTGCTTCCTGCGGGTTTTGGGTGCGCTTGAATGAGTCGCTGCCGGCCATCCACTTGCCTGCGGTATGTTCGCCGAAGACAATCCCATCGAACTGATCGCCGCATTGGACTGTCAGTGCGCTTCCGCCCTGTTGGCTGGTGTTGGCCAGGCTAACCCACGATACCAGGGTCTTGTCGCTGTCCGCCGCGACCGCACTGCAAACCGAAAGCATGGCCAAGCCGCTTGCCAGCAAACCATGTACCGTCATCAATTTTACTATTTGTTTCATGTCAATTCAACTCCAGCGCTCCACAATCGTGGGATTTGACGCGCAAGGATTTCAATTCATCGACCGGGGTCCACGCGAGGCGCGGGCCATCGGGCGTGGCACGGAGGGTGAGTTGGTTGGGCAGGCTCATTGCCTGGTTGAAGGGCATGCCGCGCGTTTCAACCTGAAGCCAGCCGATTTGGATGGTGCGGCCCTTCGGATCGCCAGAGAACGTCTGTGCCGCGTAGAATCCGCCACCCTGATGGCCTTTCAATTTCGCCGTCTCCGGCTTGAATGTCTTGCCGTCGAACGAACCGATCATGTAGTCGCTGCTTGCCGCTGTTAGAACCCATTTCTTGTTGGTGGCGACCCCATCCACCGGCAGTTCGAAGAAATCCGGGCATTCATAGAACCCCTCGATGCGACTTTGGAACGTCCAGGTTTTCAGATCCGGCGAGGTGTAGAAGGCGACGCACTGTTTGCCGGTGCCTTCGTCATACACGGCCATCACCCACTGCTTGCTCGGCGCGTGCCACAGCAGGCGCGGATCGCGGCCGCCGTGCTTCACCACCGGGTTGCCTGCGAATTCCGTGAAGGTGCGGCCCTTGTCGTTGGAATAAACGATGCACTCGCCGCGGCCGGTGCTGGTAAAGGCGGCAACCAGCAAATCATCGGGACCATTCTTCCAGCCGGAGGTGTTGGCTGTGTCCACCACGGCGCTGCCGGAGAACACCGCATCGCCCGGGGCGTGCGGATAGATGCCGATGGGCAGTTCCTTCCAGTGCACCATGTCGCTGCTCACGGCGTGGCCCCAGTGCATGTTGCCCCAGCCCCAGCCGTAAGGATTGAGTTGGTAGTAAAGATGATACTCGCCTTGGGAAAACACCATGCCGTTGGGATCGTTGTTCCAACCGCGCCGCGAGGAGAAGTGCAATTGCGCGCGCAATGGCTCGCGATAAAGGTTGGCAGAGTCCTTGATGGTATCGCTTTGCTCGATCGCCTCAAGAGCCTTGGAACCCGCGACCATCTTATCCACCTGGATCGTGACGGTCTTGCCGTTCCATGCGCTCACGTCCATGAAGGCCCACCAGTCAGGCGTGCCGTCAGCCAGTCCGATATCATTGCTCACCGCGAGCTTGCCATCGACGAGGGTCGTGACGGGACGGGTGGGCACGCCGTTCTTGATCGGAATGTGGAGGTACCGTTTTTCGATCTTGAAGTCCCGCTTGGCATTGACGAACAATTGCAGTTGCGGGGATTTGGGGTCGGCCGGGGTCGGTTTGACGTCGGATTGGACAATCTGGTCCACGTTGAGATGCCCCTTGCCTTGATCCCCGGTGTTGTCCGCGATCTGAACGACGGCGGTCTTGCCGGCGAATTCCGCCACATCCCATGAGCCCAGCGCGAGCGTCTCGCTGCCCTCAGGCAAGTCCTTCGAGGCACCGGCCACACGGACAACCTTGCCATCGACGAGAAGGTTCATGCAGATTCTTTCCACATCCTGACTTCCGCCGATCAGGAATCCGAAATACCTGCGCTCGATCTTGAACTCCGGTGAGCTGAGCGAACCCGTGCCGCCGTCACCCAGATAATACGAGCTGGCGAAGCCCTTGCCCATGAAGCCGGTCACGGCTCTCGACAGGTCAGAACGCCATGGGTTGGACAGGCCGCCATGGGCCGGGCCGGCACCGAAGGCGTCGCCGGTGGTTTTCCATGCCCCGTAGGTGTCACCCTCGAAGTCGGCGATGATGATGGGTTCGGCGGCGTGGGCAGCGGCAGCCACAAAGGCGGTCAGGATGGCTGGTCTCAGTGGTTTCATGATTTGGGAAGATTTCGAGTGAGTTGCGTGGAATGGGGTTTCACTCCGCAGAGGCTGGATAAATGCGGAATACCTTTCATGATATGATCGGGTCGTTGATGCGGGGTCGTTTGAAAGAAAAGCCACGAGGATGCCGGAGACGATGACAAACCGAATCATGTCCGGGAGTCAGCCATGACCTTCCGGGAGTGAAATTTCCAAGATGTAGAGCGTTCTACGGTCTGCAAACCAACAACCTTTCCGGAAAGTTTACGTGCCGTGCCGACCAACCTCAGGACCAAATCATCCCCCATTTGCAGAGATTCAGATGGGCTAATTGATTGGACAGCGGGGGGGCCGGGGCGGGGCTTACTTGAAGCGGAAATCGAGGTGGAAATCATAGAGCCAGGGGGATGCGCGGCTCGATGCCTTGCTACCGCAGTTTCTCGGGGAGATTTTCATAGTGGGCACGCAACAACTCGGCATTGGGGGCGTTGTAATAGGTGACCAGGACGGTGTCGCGGCTGACGCGGATGTCACCCTCCAGGCCTTGGAAGAGGTTGTGGGCGAAGTGTTCGGCGTCCCACTTGGCGGCGGGTTCGCCCAGTCGCAGGCGCAACTGGTGGATGGCGGCCTGGGCGATGAGGGACATGGTCATCTGGCCAACGCTTGAGCGCGCCGGGGTAGGCAGGTTGGAGGCAGAGCAGATCGAAGCATCCCGCCTGGCGCACGGCGGCAAAAAGCTCCTCGGCGTGGTGTTCCTTGTCGGCGAGCACCAGCGGCTTGGGTTGGCCGCCGGGCCGGGCGGAGAGGCTCTCGGCGGCCATGGCCAGCAGGTCAGGGGTGGCTTCGGTCACCCCGGCGGCCGAGGAGGCCAGGGTGAAACAAACAGGTGGGTCGGTATCGCAATCCAGCAGGAATGATGCGTTCGACGCTGCGGGTGCTGATGGCGTGGCCGAGTTGCCGGAGCTTCTGGGCGATGACCTCGGGGCTGACCGCCGGATCGGGGAAGCGGAGGCGGATGGCCAGCCGGATGACCTCGTCGGTGCGGCGGTAGTCG
>JAPLUI010000390.1 GCA_026397725.1 Verrucomicrobiota bacterium
GTAGGGCACAGCAGTGAACTCCACATCCGGGCTGAGGCGGGTGAAGGGAGGACTGCCGGACGGGCTGAACCACACGGCGAGTTTGACGCCGGTTCTAACGGCATTGGCGGTGGCGTCGAAAAACACGGTGGCCGGAATCTGTTCGTTGGTGTCGGTACCTTCTCCCAGGCGGATGGAAAACACGCCAGCACTTACCGGAAGTGTTAGGACCTGCCCGGTTCCGGGCGAGACCGTGCCGGGGTCCGCCGGACTGGCGGTGCCAGCCCAGTTGTTCCAGAGCACGGTGGCCCCTTGGACCAGGGCGAAGGTGAAATAGCCTTCAGTCCCGCTCCAGGCCCCGCCGGTGGCCGTGGCGACGCGGCCCTGGTATTGGATCTGTTGGGGGACTTGCAGCGACGAATAGGACGATTGGGCGGAGAGGCTCGCGGCGGCTAGCAATCCGGTCAAGCTGTGGATCAAGTGTTTCATCGCGCCACTACCTGCTGTGCTAGGGGACTGAACTGCGGGCAAGGCGGAACCCCATGCGGCTGTCGCCGGAGAAGCCCGGGCTGTAGTTGCCACGGTACGCGACGCGGCAGCCGCTTGCGACGATCATCCAACCGCCGCCCCGGCACACCCGGTGCGAGCCCGAAGTCGCCCCGTGTGGATCGCTGCCACCTGCGTAAGGAGTCCCATACCAATCCCAACACCACTCAAAGGCATTCCCGGCCATATCGTAAAGTCCATACCCGTTCGCCACAAACGACCCCACCGGGCTCGTCGCGGGTGAGGTTCCCCCGATGCTCCCTATGGCGTTGTAGCCGTTCGGCCCCAAATCGTAGCTGTAGCTAGTGGCTCCGTAGTAGTTCGCCAGGTTTTGAGTAATAGTGTTACCCCACGGGAACCGTTGTCCGCTCAAGCCTCCGCGAGCCGCCTTTTCCCACTCCGCTTCCGTCGGCAAGCGGTACCCGTTCGCACTCCACTTCACCTGCGCGTTGGTCACATTCACATTCCCGGTCTTGTAGATCGTCGTCTGCGCATCGTCCGTGTAATACACCGGAATCAACCCCTCCTGCTCCGAGCGTGCATTGCACCACTTCACGCAGTCATACCAACTCACCGTATGCACCGGATGATTCGCCCCCTTGCCAGCACCGGCATTGGTGAAGGTGTAGCCATGGTCTGTCGCCCAATAATAGACCGACTGCCAGTGACTGTATGTCACCTCGTTCACGTCCATGTAAAACGCCGACACCGTCACGCTGATAGGCGCGGCGTCTGACGTTCCATCCAGACTGTCCCCCATCGTGAACACCCCTGCCGGAATGAACGCCATGCCCGGAGGAATCGTCACGTCCGGGGCCAGTTGCGCGCTGCCCACCGCACCATCCTTGATTTTCAGCGTCGTGACAGACCGGTCTTGCACGGTTTCCGCAATGCCGGCCACCATCGCGTAGGGCACGGCAGTGAACTCCACATCCGGACTGAGGCGGGTGAAGGGAGGACTGCCGGACGGGCTGAACCACACGGCGAGTTTCACCCCTGATCTAACAGCATTGGCGCTCGTGTCGAAAAACACGGTGGCCGGGATCTGTTCGTTGGTGTCGGAACCTTCTCCCAGGCGAATGGAAAACACGCCAGCACTTATCGGAAGTGTTAGGACCTGGCCGACGCCGGGCGAGACCGTGCCGGGGTCCGCCGGACTGGCGGTGCCCGCCCAGTTGTTCCAGAGCACGGTGGCCCCTTGCACCAGCGCGAAGGTGAAGTAGCCCTCGGTGCCGCTCCATGCCCCGCCGGTGGCCGTGGCGACGCGGCCCTGGTATTGGATCTGTTGGGGGACCTGCAGGGACGCGTAGGGCGCTTGGGCGGAGACGGCACCTGCGAGAGCGAGCAGCGAGACGATGGTTAGAGTGAGGATCTTCATTTGACGCGGATGATGTAGAGGAGTTCGAGATAAGCGGGACGGTTGTCGAAGGCTGGGATGGGATGGGTGTGGCCGAGGCCCTGCAGCGTAGGACTGCCGTTGGCCGTTGTTCCGGAGTATTTGTGGGTGTGTGCACCAGATGACGTCCCAGTTCCTGACGTTGTGGTGCCGGTGCGATAGTAGCCCACATTATCGGCATCGGAATCCCCCCCAGAACCATAGTTGCTTGGGGTGGGAATGGAGACAGCGGGAAGCTGGCCGGGAGCTTCCGAATGATAAATATCTTGGTAGGTATGGGTGTGAGACCCGGTGTCTGGAGAGACATTTATGGTGGTTCCACTGAAAGTATGAGTATGGGGGGGAAGGTGCTCGGGTTGGAGGCCGGTGGAACCGCTCACCCCCGCTACCACCGAATCAATTCCCCCAATCAGCGGCGCAGTCTTCACATCCGCGCTGGCCGAGCCACGGGGAAACCTGCCCAGTAGATTGGGTTTGTTGCCGGTGAGCGTTGCTCCTGGGGTCGTCGGGGAGTTTCCGTTGCATAACTCGAAACCATCGGGAATGTCAGAGGTGGTCCCCCACCATGCCACGACTGCGCCAACAGGCACCATCCCCCAGCCCGGTTCGATTTTCGACGGGGTGACCACCCCATCCGCCAGCATCGCCGTCGTCACTGCACGTTCCTTCACCATTTCTGCGACACCCGCCACCATGGCATAGGGAACGGAGGTGAACTCCACATCCGGGCTCAGCCGGGTGAAGGGAGGACTGCCGGACGGGCTGAACCAAACCGCGAGTTTGACGCCTGATCTAACGGCATTGGCGCTCGTGTCGAAGAACACCGTCGCCGGTATTTGCTCGTTGGTGTCGGTACCTTCACCGAGGCGAATGGAAAACACGCCAGCACTTACCGGAAGTGTTAGGACCTGCCCGGTTCCGGGCGAGACCGTGCCGGGGTCCGCCGGACTGGCGGTGCCCGCCCAGTTGTTCCAAAGCACGGTGGCCCCTTGGACCAGCGCGAAGGTGAAGTAGCCCTCAGTCCCGCTCCATGCCCCACCGGTGGCCGTGGCGACGCGGCCCTGGTATTGGATTTGTTGGGGCACCTGCAGGGACGCGTACTGGCCGAAGGCAGGCAGCGTGATTGCCGCAAGCAGAGCCAGCGCGGAGACGATTCTTATCATTGGGAGTTTCATGGTGGAGATAGAGGATAGTGGATAGTGGATAGTGGATAGTGGATAGTGGATTGCGTATCCACGATCCACGATCCGCGATCTGCTATCTTTTATGGGTTGTCGGATACGGATTACTGATCACTGATCACCGTGCAGGCAGGATGGAGGCGGAGCCTTCCACCCTGAGGGTTTCCTTGTCAGTCTTGATGACGGCACTCTGGAGCGGGACGAGGGGAACCATCTGCGACGGGATGGCCGTCACCGCAGCGGGAGCGGGTGGCGTGCTGGCCGGGGCTGGTTGACCCAAGCGGCCGAGGGCAAACGCACCGGCCAAAGCACACAGCACGAGCAGGGCGAATAGAACGGGATGAATTTTCATGATCGGAAGGGATGGGAAACCGAAAGGGATCAGGGAACGGGCGGCGTGTGGGTGGCCTTGAGCCGCATGAATTGTTGCGTCTCTGCTGACACCGGAGTGGTGGAGCGAACGGTAACCTCATCCGTCTCCGCATCGATCTCCGTCACGGAGACCTGGGTGATGCCGGCCTCCGTCCAGTCCAGCGGCGCCAAGCCCGTGCTTCGATTGGGGACGAGGGTGATGCCCGGATGCCATTTGTGACGGCGGAAGACGAGTTGCGGGTATTGTTGGCCGGCCTGTGAGAAAAGCGACTCGCGGTATGCTTGGGCGGCATCCGGCGTTCCAGGATCGAGGTTGAAGGCCGCCTCTAACAGATCATTGAGGCCATCCCTGTCGAGGTCATTGGTCGGGACGAAGGCGGTTATTCCATAACGGTTTTCCCAGGCGTCGGTCACGCCATCATGGATCCCGGAGTCGTCGGCGAGATCGACGGGCAATTCCGCGGCCAGGGTGGCGATGAAGCCACTCTCGACGACGAGTGAGGCGACCGCCGTGGGAGCGGTGACGAGTTCACCGACGCTGGAGGTGATGATGAAGGTTTCCGCGCCAATGACGGCCGACGAGCGGCCGCCACCGGACGAGACGGCATCATTGAACTTCTGGACGGACTGGCCGAAGACGGGCAGGGCGATGAGTGCCAAAGGCAGGAGGAGTGGTGTTGTTTTCATATGTTGGTTGGGGAGGCTTGGGAATCTGGGAATTGGTTAGTTGACGAGGAGGCGATAGAAGCGCATGGGGACGGCAGCCGGGGAGGTGCCGGTCTGCGAACCGTCATCCGTCCAGAACAGGGTGGCACCGGTGGCACCGGTCAGCGGCGGGTTGATGGAAGTCCAGGGCGGCGTGAGGTCGCTGTCCCACTGGATCGTATAGGAGCGGCCGGCCTCGGCCGGAAAGCTCAGGCGCAGCGTGCCGGCCGGCAGTCGTTGAATGGTCAGATGCGGGGCCAGCGGTGGCGGCAGGGTGCTGCCGATGGCAAGACTGCCATTGGTGACGGCAAGCGCAACGGTAGCGGCCCCGTGCTTGAAAGTGGTGTCGCCCCCGAGGGTGGCGCTCATCTTGAGCGCGTAGGTGCCGCTGAAGCCGGCGGTATTGAGGATGAGCTTGCAGAGCCGACCGTTTCCTGCCACGGACTGACCGGCAACATTGAGCGAGACATTCATTTCCTGGAACTGGGTCGGGTAGGTGAGGTTGTCGTCCATGTCGCCGGTCCGGGTATGACCACCGGCCGCCGTGGACCAGATCGACCCGGTCAAGTCGATGGAGGTGATCTTCGGACCCGGCGTGCCCCCGACCAGGGGGCCGCCGTCGCCGATCTGGAAATAGGCCACCATGTCGGTGAGCGCATCGCCACCGGTGACCATCACGTCCACGGTGTGGGTGGCGGTGCCGGCCGGAATGCTGATGGTTCCAAGATTGATCGAGAGGCCCGCGAGCGCCATGGGAATCGCCATGGCATGCAGGAGGCAGACGAGCCAGATGGCGAAGCCGCTGGCGCATTTCCGGGGTGCCTTGGAACGGCGGATGAGGCTGGGAATGGAGGAGCACATGAGCGGGTCAGAGGTTGAGGCGGTTGAGCAACTTGGAGAAATGCGCCCAGGCCTTGGGGGCGAGGCTGGCCGACACCTCGCCAAGTGATTCAGGAACCCGGGTTTCGCTGGCGACTTGCCGCAGACGGGTGCCGGCTTCCGGGAAAACCAGCGGATCCCCGGCCTCCCGCTGCTGCAGGAACTCCAACTCGTTAGCCTGGAGCCATTGGAGTTCCGGGCGCTTGGCGGCTTTGGCCAAGTCCGCTTCGGCGGCGGGCAAGTGTGCCACCATCCGGCGCAGCGATGCCGGGTCTGAATCCTGTGAGTGGGCCGGCGCGGTCCCGAGGTCGTCCGTCGAGTCGAGGGCGGTGGCGACCGCCTCCTGGGAAACTGAAGGCACGTCGCCACTTGGGGGGCTCAGCGTGGGCGGTGCCTGAAGCTCCGGCACGGTGCCCGCAAGCTCCGGATTTGCAAGCGTGGCAAGCACGGGGGCGTTAGGAACCACCGGGATGAGCTGCAGTGCAGGGCTTGGCACCACCACCGGGGCGGCCGGGTTGATCACCCGCAGGGCAGTGGCAGGAGTGGTGGCATGGTCGCGCGAGAACGCGGTGTCGAAGGAATTGACCCGGCCATCGCGGTTGTGATCATAGGGATTGGTGATCCCGGCGGGACTGAGATAACCCGAGGGATGCGCTGCGGTCGCGAGCCGGTCCAACTCATCGACCACCGCGAAGGTGGCGCCCGGAGCTAGCGGCGGACTGTTGGTTTCACCCGGCGCGTTGCCGAAATAAAAGACATCATCCACCGCCAGGCCGGTGTCGGCATTGGCCTTGACCCTGACTTCCAACCATTGGTTCTGGATGGCGCCATCGGCCCACACGACGGAAATCCGATCGGACCCGAGCGTGCCGGCGCCGACTCTAACCGAGATTTGGCCGGCGGGTGCTGCCGCCCATGACGCCGGGAAGTCGCTGTTGCCCACCTTGAACTCGAAGTCGCTCCAATCGATCGCACCGGCATTGGCGAGGCCGGCGATGTCGATCATGAGGCCATTGAGGCCGCGGGAATAACCGGAGTAGTTTTCAAAGCCGGCCTGGCCGCCGGGCCGCAAGGCCTCCTTGTCGAGGGCGATGGCGGCGTCATCGGCGGCATTGGCAGCCGCCTCGTTGCCATCGAAGACCGAATTGTTATAGAACAGGTTCCGATCCAGCACGCCCGATTTCACCTGGGTCGAGTGGCTGAGCGTGGTCGCTGCGCCATCCTCGTCGCGGAGCGTCACCTGGAATTGATAGGCGCCTGGAAGCAAGGTCAGGTAGCCGAAGGCGTAAGTGCCGTCGGCATTCACCACCACCGGGACGTCGGCGACCCGGAGGCCGTCCTTGAACACCCGGGCGCTGGCGGTGACCCGATCTGCGGCAAGGTCGGTCCAGGTGCCATCCAGCAGGAGCACTTGGCCGGCGGCCCCGAGCAAAGGCCCGCTGAGCGTGCCGAGGGGCGCGGTGTTGGTGGCGCGGATGTTGATTTCATCGCTGCCGGACGCACCGTCCTGGTCGGTAACCGTTAGGCACAGGCGAAAGAAGCCGTCGTCCGGGAAGGTTTGTGTGAATGAGGGGTCGGCCGATGCCACGAGCAACTCGGTGGAGCCATTGGAATTGACCTGATAGAGCTGCCAGAGGTAGGTGAGGTTTTCGCCGCTGCCGCCGGGATCGACCACGGTGGGGCTGGTGGCGTTCCACGTGCGGGTCGCACCTTCGACCACTGTGAGATCGGCACCCAGGTTGACCGTGGGCGCGACATTCAACACCATGAGGTCGAGGGAATCGCCGGCCGAGCCGCCATCGTCATCGGTGACCTGCAGCGCGACGGCATAATCGCCGTTGTCCGACGGGGTGAAGGAAAAGACCGGCGTAGCCTGACCGGAAATGCCGGTGGTCACCGCAGTGCCATTGCGGGTTACCGACCACAGATAGGTCAGCACGTCGCCGCTGCCCGGGTCCAATTCGGCGCGCGGCGGAGCTTGGAAAACCACAGTCTGGCCCTCGTTGGCGGTGCGGTCGGCACCCACCGTCACGGTCGGCAGCGCGTTGGCGACCGTTAGATCCAGCTCGTCGAAAGCGCCGGCGCCGAAGTTATCGGTGACGGTCAGGCGGATTTGATAGATACCATTATCCGGCGGGGTGAACTCGAAGGCCGCGGTGGTTTGCCCGGAGAGCCCGGTGGTGACCGGGGTGCCGTTGCGGGTGACGCTCCAGAGATACGAAGCAACTGTGTCGAAGAGTCCCGCGTCGGTGATCTCGATGCCCGGACGCGCGTTGAACAATACCTTGTCGCCCTCGACGGCCAGCCGATCGGCCCCGAGATGCACGACGGGCGCGACGTTGCCCACCGCAAGCACGGCGGACACATCGCCGGACGTGGCGCCATCCTCGTCGGTCACCCGCAGCGTGAGTTGATAGCTCCCGTTGTCCGGCGGCAGGAGCGAGAACGTGCGGTTGGCACCCGTGGCGATGATCAGGCCGAGCGGGTTCTTGAGCGTCCAGAGGTAACTGTACGTATCGGCGGCGGGCGCGGCGTTGAAGAAGTTGAACGCGTCGAGTTCGATCGCCTGGCCTTCCAGGACGGGCACCGGGTTGAGCGTGACCACCGGCGTGAGCGGGGAAACCGTGACCGTGGTTTGATAGAGCGCGCTGGCGCCGTCGGCATCGATGGCGGTTATCCTGACGGTGTAGGTGCCCGGGGTTTTGCGCAAGAAGTCGTAGGAGAAGGGGGTGGTGGGACCTGGGACAAATTGGAAGGATTCCTCGACCTTGCCGGTGACGCCAAGGACCTGCACCTCGTAGCGGTCGATGTCCTGCCCGGGATCGGTGAAGAGCGCCGTGCCAATGAAGGCATGCACCTCCCCCTCCGGCAAAGTGATCGATGCGGGTGCCTGCGCCAGCGGCGCGACGTTGAGCACGGAGACGAAGGTGACGTCTTTCCAGACGCGCGGGGTGGAGTCCGTCACCGTCGCGCTCACCCGATAGAGTCCGCGCGCCACAAACGACTGGTTGAGGGATGGCCCGGTGGTGCTTACCAGTCCGTCCCATGTCTTGGTTTCTTCATTCCACTTGTCAACGGTCCAGGTCTGGGTGAGCGACCCTTGCAGCGGCAGCAGGTCATCCTCGATGGCCATCGTGAAGAGCTGGCTGGCACCTTCGTTGAGCGTCAGGTTGCCGCCGATGTTCAGGCGCTTCTGGTTGGCCAGCTCGATGCCGGTTAGAATCGGGGTGGCCACGTTGGGCAGCAACGAGCCCGCCTCATCAAAGCGGACGAGGAAGCCGGCCTTGTTAGCCGCCGTGCCGACGAAGGGCAGGCTAACAGAACTGGCCCGCTCGCTGATCACCAGTGGCAGACTGCTCGTCTGGCCAGTGGCGAAGCCACCGAAGATCACATTGTTATTGGCGTCCATGGCCAGGGCGCTCGCTTCGTCCGCACCTGCGGCACCCGCCGCCTTGGCCCAGGCCAAGGAGCCGGTCGGCGCAAGAAACTTGGCCACGAAACCATCCGTGAATCCCGCGGATCCCGCGGCCACCAAGGTGGCCGGGGCCACATCGGTTGCGATGGTCATCGAGCCGCTGAAGCGCCCGGAAACCACCGGATTGCCGGCCGCATCGAGCACCACTTGGAAGCCCGCATTGTCGGTGGTCGCGGTGCCGCCGAAGTCCCTGCGCCACAACTGGCTGGCGCCATCGAGCGAGCGTTTGATCAGGAAGGCTTGCCCGTTCTGGGCACCGGTCACATAGATCCCGTCGCTGCCTACCACGACGCCACCGGCGATGCTCGTTCCCACGGTGCTCGTCACATCCGCCTGGGAAACCACGCCGCCCGAGGTATCGAATTTGATCAGGACCACATGGTCGTTGTTGGATTTGGCGGCGAGGAACAGATTGCCGCTGGCATCCCCGGCAATCCCGCCTACGGAATCCGAATTCAGACTGCCGACCCGGGTCGCCCACGTGGCATTCCCGTTGCTGGCATCCAGCTTCGCGACAAACAGATCACTGCTGCCGAGACTTGTCAGTGCGGTGCCGGTTCCGCCTGGCGGAGTGAACGTTCCCGAGAATTCGCCTGTTAGGAACACCCCGCTCGCGTTGGCTAGAATCCGCTTGCCGGTGTCCGTGCCCGTGCCGCCGTATTTCTGCACCCACAGCACGGTGCCATCCGCGGCGTATTTGGCGACAAAGGCATCCGATACGGTCGATCCGTTGGAGGTAAGTGCCTTGCCTGTTGCAAAGGTTGCCGTTCCCGCAAAGCTGCCGGTCAGATAGATACTGTGATCCGGGGCGATCGTGACGCTGCCGGCGACATCGCTCAACGCGGAGGTTCCCGCAACCGTTTTCACCCACCGCAGAACACCCGTGGATGACAAGCGGGCGAGGAACACATCCTTGTTCGCCGTGGCCGGGGTGTTCCCGCCGTTCGTCACCAGGGTGGGCAGTAACAAGTGCCCGGCAAAATACACATCGATACCCGAATAGAGGCCGGTGACCAGCAGATCCCCGGTCAGCGCATCCACCTGCACCGCAGTGATCTCTTGCTGGTCGCCATCGCCGTCAAGCAGTCGCGCCCAGAGCGGGGACACCGCCCAGTTGCCATCCGTCGGCAACTGCTCGCTGATGTCATAGCGCGAATTGGTTTGCAACCCGGTCATCACGAACTCGCCGTTGGCGTCGGTGGCCGTCCATTCGCCCGCGTCGGCGAGCCCATTGGAATTCTTATCCACCCAGACCTGGCGGCCGTCCACGGTGGACTCAGCCGCATCGTAAACCCCATCGGCGTCAAGGTCCACGAAGGTCTCATCCACGTCATACACCCCGTTGGCATTAAGATCGACGAAGGACTCCACCGCATTGCGTGCCCCGTCCGCGTCGAGATCGTCGAACACGATGCCATAACTCGCGGATTCGCCGACGTGGACATTGAGCAGGATTTCCTTGGAGCGTCCCTCGGGTTGTCCTGATAGGGTTGGATTGCCGTCCCAGATCGTCAACTGGATCTGGGCGGAGCCGATGGATGTGGTATTCAGGATCAACTGGCCTGCGCCATTCACTGACAATGTTCCAAATGTGGCACGCGCCTCCCACTTCGCAAAACCGTTCACGTTCACGCCGGTATCGTAGGCACCTATGGCGGCGACATAACGCGGCACATTGGACGTTGCCAGAGCGCCGAACGATGGCCCGGTCGGATTGGCGGACACCAACAATCCCGCACCTTGAATGCCGGTAGCCGGGTCGTTCGCAAGCTTGGTTCCCAACGCCGGGCCGTAGGCATCGAGCGAGAGGTTGCTCAGCGGGTTTTGCCGCAGATCCACCTGTTCCGGCGTGGCCACATCGGTCCGCACGATGCGGATGGCATCCGCCACGACGATGCCGTCGGCTATGTTGGACAGACTCACCCGCAGGCCGCCAAGCAGGAGTTCATTATCTCCATTCTCGATAGTTACCTCACCCAAGGATCGCCACAGTCTCGAGTCCAAGCCCGCTGCGGTATTGCCGGGCAGGCGCTGATCTACCAGAACCTGGCTTTGCGGGGTGTAATCGGCCAAACCACCCTTGCGGGTGCTGAGGCTGAAGGCGGCATTCGAGGCGCGGTTCTCGGCATCGACGTAATTCACCAGGATTTGGTAGGTGCCGTCGGGCAGAGATGAGAATTCCCACGAAGCGGTGGCATCCAGCGTGGTGAGGGATTTCGGCAGGGCATAAAGATAGTCGCCACCCACGGCCGAGTCTTCGGTCTGAAGGTTGCGAATCCACGCCCCGGAGGCGGAGAAGCCGGAGCCGGAAGCACCGACCCAGTCGTTGTCGAGAAGTTGCTCGCCGGCCAGGGCGGAACTCTCCCGAATCTTGTTATAGTTGAGGTCCACCTGCTTGAGCGCATCCAGCCCGAGCAAGGGCGAAATGTCGGAAATGGACTGCCGGCGGAGGCTCAGCCAGGTCAGGTTGTCCAAGCCGGCCAGACCGGTCAGGTCGGCGAGGCTGCCGGTGACCGTGTCGCGACTGTCAATGCTGAGCAGGCGCAGGTCCGTCACCGCGGCGAGCGCATCACTGGCAGTTAGAGCAGAGCCATCGGCATCCAAAGAACTGATGGAATTGCCGTCGAGGCTCAGATGGCGGAGCTGGGTGAGTGTGGCCAGACTGGTCCAGGCGCTTGCGCTCAGCGCGGTGGTGGCCGCACCCACGGAATCGAGGGTGAGCGACTCCAGGCCGGCGAGTCCGAGTTGTCCTTGCAGCTCGCGGCCGCTCCCGCGGAGGCCCGGGACCAACGCGGCAAGATCACTTGAAACCAAATCATTGTCGGATAGATTTAGCTGCTTCAGGTTGGTGAGATACTCGATGCCGGTGAGATCGGCGATGCGCCCGGAGTAGGCGCCCAAGGTGCGGGTTCCCGGCGATCCCGCATCGAGCGATGTGATCCCAGCCAGGTCGCTGGCATGCACCGGCACTGCGAATTGGGGCACTCCCCCAACGAGTTGCATCGGAATTCCCAAGGCCTTGGCGATGGCCACACGCAATGCCGCATCCGGCATATTGACCGCGGTAATCAGTGGATCGAGCGCCACCGCCGCATGACCGGTCAGGCCCGAGCGCGGGGTGACGTTGGTGGCGATATCACTGGCATCCGCGACGAAGAAATCGCGGTCGGTGTTCCAGTAGAGTTCACGGGTTTGGCCGGCCTTGGGCGGCGAGATTTCCAAGGCATAACCGAGGCGGGCGGCGATGCCGGCGGGGGCACTCACCACGGCCGGCAGATCGGCTCTAACAGCGAAACTGAAACTGTTGGCATCCGCCGCAGTGATGCGGAAGGCGCCGTTGTAGCCGGCGCCATCGCCGGTGCCGCCGCTGAGTTCGACCACCTCGCCGACCCGGAAGCCATGCCCGGCGGATACTACGGTTGTAGTACCTGCCGACTGGGTGATTGAAGTGACCCCACGCGCGGCGTTGAGGCCGGTTTGGCTGACCCTGACGAAATACTTTCCGGCATCGGCCCAGCGGAGGTCCTGCAGGCTGCTGTTTTCTGCCAGAACATTGCCTTGGGCGTCGAAGACGTCAAACCGGAAGCCGGTCTCGCGGGTCGCAAGCCGCAACGAAGTGGTGGCGGTTTCATCGATCCGCGTGCCCGGCGCCAGTGACGAGGTGCCCGCCACCGGCGCCGTGATCGAGAGGGTGAGCGCATCGGCCGCCGCACCGGGCAGATCGAGCCGCAGGGTGACGCGGGTGCGGCCCGCCGCCAGCGCGTCGCGCACCAGCGACGACACGTCCAGATCGACACCGTGGACCTGGCCAGTCGCGGGCAGGAAATAGGAGTTCGTGTAACCGGCGGGCGCGGTCCGCGCCGAATCTGTTAGATCGAAGGTGTTGTCCCCTTCCCCATCCAACAGCGTGGCGTTGAGGGTCACGCCGAGTTTGTCAGCAAGCTGCTGGGTGCCCGAGCGATAGATGCCGCTGCTGAAGATGACCGGATTCGCGCCGGTGAGGTCTGCCAGATCGGCGGTGAGCAGGTTTTGCTGGGAGGCCGCCAGAGTCCCGCCGAAACGGATCAGGAAGCCCCGCTCGCCGCTTGCCAATTGCGGGTCATAAGCACCTGCGGGGGTGTAAGGAGTGACTGCGGCCACGCCGCCACCGGCCGTGGTGGGAAGCGCCGAGAGCGCCGTCTGGATGCGTGCGGCCAACACGGTGTTATCGGCGCTCCAGAGGATTTCCTGGGTCAACGAGCCGTTGAACGACAAGCGGAAAGTACCGCCGGTCGCCACCCCGTTGTAGCGCAGCAACTGCGAGGCCTCGGCCACGCCATCGGAGGTCCAAAGCTGGTTGTTCTGCGCGAACATGACCGACTGGCCGAGCGTGACAATCTTGCCCGCCACCACGGCAGAGCCGAGGTTCTTGACCAGGTTGGTGGACTCGAACAGACGCTGGCCATCACTCGTCGGATAAGCGGCATCCAACTTCCAAAGACGCTGGGAGCCAACATCATCGGCCGCACTGAAGTAAAGATAGGGTTGGCCATCCGCCTGAACCACCGTCTGGAAATTCAGCGGATTTTTCACGATGGTCCGCAGACTGCCCGTGCCTTCCACCGGAACCAGATTCACACCGGCGGTGAACTGACTCTTGGTGATGAGGTAAAGGCGGTCAATACCAAGTGGATCGAGGCTTCCGACGCTCCGTCCACGGACAAACAGATTGTTTCCAACGGCTCCCAGGACCAGCGGATCCGTCGAACCGGTGGTGATTTTCCCTGTGGTTCCCGAACCCGAGAATGCCACGGCGGAAGCCATGCCGGTGGCCGCGTAGCCATGAAGCACGTTCAGAATGGGGCTGGCGGGAGTGGTAACGTCCGTGGCATCGAACAGCAGGTATTGGCTGGTGCCGGATATGTCAGTCAGACTGGCGCTTGCCAATTTGGAGGGCGCCGTGTAGCTGCCGGCGATTTCACTGGGAACCCCGGTGGTTCCGCTTGCCGTCACCCGATAGACACGAGGGTTGGAAAGAGCTTTATTGGCAACAAAGAACACATCGGGGCCCGCGATCACGATGTCATGGACATTGGCGTCGGCGATCGGCATGTCGGCAAACTTGGCGGCACCGCCAGCCGCCGTGTATTTCCATAGATCAGTGCCGGTGGATGCGGTGGTGGCCGCGAAATAGGCGGTGTTGTCCTTGACCGCTAACGAACTCAAATTCGTCGCGCCTCCTGCGGGAGTCACCTCCACTAACAAGCCTGCGGAATTGATGGCCCAGAGTTTGGTGGCGCCGGATGAGGTGAACAACACGGTCCCATCCGATAGCGTGAGCGGATTTTGCATGCCGCTGAGCGTGGCACCCGTTGCCACCTGGCTGATCGCCATGGTCGCAGGGGTGAATTTCCAGAGCGTCGGGGTCGGCGTGCCGGTGGCGAAGTAGATGGAACCACCCGCGGCGGCGACAAAACCACTCATCACGGCCGTTGACGGGAATCCAGCCACGAAGGCTTGCGGCGAGAACGTCGTGGCCAGGGTGCCGGCGCTCATCCACAACCGCGACGTGCCACCGGTGTCCGGCGCCACGAAGAAGCGGTACGGCACGCCATTGACCGCCATTTCCACCGATCCCGCCATCGCATCACCCAAGGCCGTGGCGGACAACGAAGCGGTCGCGCTCGTGGTGTAATCCAAGTGCAGCCGGACGTTGTCGATGCCGCCCCCGACCTGCGCCAGATAGGCTGACAGATCGAAATCGAGGAACGCGGAACGGTCCGTTAGGCCGCCCACTGTGAGCGGTGTTCCGGCGGCCCCTTGGGAAATGCCGGTGTTGTTGGCCGCGACGCTGCCGCTGGCACTGGCAAACAGGTTCGACACACCGGTCGGTTGGCCATCCAAACGAATCAGGTTGCCGGGCAGGCCATCACCCATGGTGGTGAAGGTGAACCAGGCGCCATCGCTGCCCGCACCGGCGATGCCGCGCAGGAAGACCACCGGCTGGCCGGTCGCCGGATCGACCAATGTCTCGCTGCCGAAAACCGAGCGGTTGGCTAGAACAGCCGCGCTGTTAGCCGTTCCCGGCAAGCCGTCCAACGCCCGTCCATAGACGAAATGCAGGAGCCCGGTGTCTTTGGTGAAACCACCCAGCGTGCGGTCGGCAGTGGAGACCGCCAGCACCAAATCCGCCACGCCGTCCCGGTTCAGATCGAGGTTGGGCGAGACATTCATCCCGTCAACGATCCCGCCCGCGCCGGCACTGCCGATGACCCGGTCGGCCGCGCCCAAATCCGCCACCACGGAACCCGCCGTCCAGGCACCCGGATTCGAGAACAGAAACACCGTGCCATCCGCCAAGGTGCCCGACACCCGCTCGGTCTTCATGACCGCCAGGTCGATTCGGCCATCGCCATTGAAATCGCCGGCGGCAGGCAGCAACTCGGCCGAACGTCCTGAGGCGAGCGATCCCGCCCGCATGACCTGGAACCGGGGCAGGAGCGAGGCCGCGGTTCCGATACTGGCAGCACCGAAGAAGACCGTCACCTTGTCATCAACGCGACCCGGAACCGGGGACGCCGAGGTGGTCGATGTCACAAGTGCAAAATCGTCAAATCCATCGGCATTCATATCTCCCAGGGTGAACACGCCGGATGCCAGCGAGCCGCTCGCCAGCGTGCTGATGTCGATCTTGCGCCCGGCGACTCCAAACGTTGCAGGCAGGTTGAAGTCGGCGGTGGCGCCCCCTAGCATGAGGTATGCCGCGCTTCCCAGGTTGGAGAGTAACAGATCGTCCTTGCCGTCGCCGTTCACGTCACCCACCGACGCGGCACGGAACCGCGTGGCGGCGTCGCCATTGCGTCCAATGGTGAGCTTGGTCGGTGAGGCACCACCAAGCGTAGTCCCACGATAGAGGTAGCCGGCGGAGGTCCCGCCTTGAACCGTGGTGAAAAGGTCGGCAATCCGATCACCATCCCAATCGAGAATCTGTCCTTCGAATGGGTTTGCGGCAGTCAAGCCACTGCCGGCAAGCGTGAGCGTCTTCCATGGGGCCGGAGGAGCCGCAGGCAAGGTCGATGGCACGGCTCCGCCGGTTAGAGCGGCGCCCGAATAGATGTAAATGGTTAGATCCGTGGAGCCCGCCACCGACTTCAGGATCACCAAATCCTCATAGTCGTCGCCGTTGAAGTCACCATGACCACCGGCCACGCGGAGGTATCCGGAACCAAAGTCAAACTTCACATCGGCCCGCTGCTCGATGCCGATAACGCCATCCGAAGGCATCGGACCGAAGACCAGGTACGACGATTTCGCCGCGCCATCGGCCGAGACCGGCGAGACGAAATAATCCTCGAAGCCATCGTGATTGATATCTCCCACGCTCTGGAAGCCACCGAGATTCTGCCCGGGTTGGGTGGGATCGGTCAATTGCCCGCTCAGCGGCGCGCCGACCAAGCCGGAGGAATCCCCGAGCGACGGGTTGGGTTTTGACAGATCGGTGCCGGTGGGAGCGATGGCCGTCGATGAGAGTGGCGGTGCCAGGTCATAGACATGCAGGTTGTCCGGATCGCTGTAGGTGTCGGGTGGCAGGATCGGATTGTCTTGCACGCCTTCCGCATTGAAGAAGCGCACGGCGGAGTTGCCGAAGCCGTCCTGCAGCGCCACGCCGCCGTCCACCGCCACCAACAGGTTGGGGGTCAGCAACGAGCGATCCGACGACCCATTGAACCGGAACAAAGGATGTCCCTGGCGCAACACCAAGTCCGGCTGGGAGAACTGATCCGTATAGAACGCGCTCAAGGCGGCGGCATTGGACCCCCCTGGTGCGGCTCCGATAGAATATAGCTGGCCGATTTCCTCATAGTTCTTCCCCCAGGTGTTCGCCGCCATGGGTTGATCCCAACCCTCCCAATCGGTCCGTCCCAGTTCGTCGCCCGGCCGGCCGTCGAGATTGCCCAGGGAGAACAATCCGGAAGGCAGGCCAGCCAGATAGACCTCGGGACTGCTGACCCCATTGCCGGCATTCAGGGCGATGACCCCCGGAGTCGTCTGATAGGAACTCCTGCCGAAAAGAAGATATGTGCCTGCGATATTATTGTCCGAGCGGGAGAGCAGGATATCACCCAGGCCATCGGCGTTCACATCGCCCGCCGGTCGCAGTGTCACCAGCGACCCCGCAGGCAGCGAGGCTTGCAGCACCCGCAGCGCGAATGCAGTCCCGTTCACCAGCGTGGCCGCCCCCGGAATGACCACCAACCCCGCAGACGGATTGGTGGATAGGATCGCCAGATCGGTCCGGCCATCGCCATTGAAGTCGCCGGCGCCCGCAACCTGGGCACCCAGCCCATCACCGGCGGCACCGCTGATCTTGATCGCGGATGTGGTCGGCTTGTTCAAGACTGTCTGCACACTCACGTCGTCGATATGCAAGCCGCTGAAGTTGTTTTTGACGTTGTCTCCCGAGTCGAACTTGAAGACCAGGTCGAACGATCCGCGGAAGCTGTTCGCCAGCAGACTCCCCGCATTCAACTGCACTTGATAGGTCCGCCACTGGCCGCTTGAGAGACCTTCCACCAAACCAGTGGCAGAGGTATCAGCCGCGCCCCCGGAGGTATGGGAACTCGCCACCTTGAGGGACGTCCCCGGGGCCATGCCCGTTACGTTTTCCAGAACGACATCCGCCTTGTCATAAATCGGCGTTTGTCCGTCGTAGTCGCCCTCGGTCTGGAGGAAATAGCGGAACGACAGGGTGATGACGGCGTTGGGATCGGGCGAAACGTTGGTCAGATCCACCCGGACACTCGCTCTGCCCGTGGCGACCCCCACGTCGTAGGTCCCCGTGGATTCATCGCCGAAATAGAGACTGTAGGGCGAACTGGGAACCGTGCTGCCAGGCACCTGCACCGAACTGGCATGGGCGATGCCCGTGGTGATGAAACCATCCAAGCCGGCCGCGCCGGCCGGAGTCGAGAAATCCGCATTCAACAAGCCCGGATTGCGTTTCCACTGGTTGCTCCCCTGGAACACGTATGCCGCGCCGGCGTCGCTATCCGCACTGGCATCACCGACCACCAGATCATCATAGCCATCCCCATTGAGATCTCCCGGAACCGCCAGGGACAAGCTCGCAAGCGTGCCAAATCCTGTCAGTCTCACATCGGCTTGCCGCATCACATCGACCGTGCCTGCCAGCCGCGAGGCGCCGCCTAACAGCACCTCGACCGCGGGCGTGATTCCCGCCGCCCCATAATGCAAGGCCGCCAGATCCTCGTAACCGTCGCCATTGAAATCCCCGTGAGCCCAAATCACCGAACCGGTGCCCGGCGGCATCAGCAGCGGGCTGGTTGTGGAGACCGTCTGTTGCGCGTCCGCCGAGCCATAGAGGAGACGGAAGAACCGCGAACCCGCGGCCGTGAACTCCGAGATCAGGAAATCCTCATGGCCGTCGTGATCCAAATCGCCGAGCGCGACGAGCCGCGTGTCCTCGGCGGGAGCGTTCGGAGTCACCACCTTGTCGGCGGCCGCTGGATCGATGGCGGTGGTCCGGCCCACCACCGGGGTCGTGGCCGGTTTGAACGAGATCTGATAGGTTCCGGCACTGGCACCGTTCTGGTCCACTCGCAGCAGATAGAAATCGGGCACGCCCGTGGCGGCATCGAGCGGAACCACTTGGATGCCCTCGCCGGGCTGGCCGTCATAGGCCGCGAACAAGTGGATCTTGGTGCTATCCGTAACACCTGTTACCGAAATCATGTTCTGGGTCAGCCAGGCACGGTCCTGCCCTTGCCACTTGGTCCCCGCTGGCGGGGCGGTGAAGAAATACCAATCCACCGCGTCGTTCACACCGCCGATCTGGAGTCCATTCACGACCGGGTTGGTCCAGTCGATGTTGAGGAAGGTGGCGCGCGACGGCACGTTGTTATCACTCTGGCCGTCACTGGCGGAGGCGATCTCGGAGAGGTCCGGAAGGCCGCCTTCAAAGCCCTCGACATAGTCCGCGCCGGTCCCTCCATCGAGGTAGTCGCAGCCACCGCCGCCCTGGATCACATCCACGCCGGCGCCCCCTTCGATCCGGTCATTGCCCGCGCCGCCTAACAGCACGTCGCTGCCGTCGCCGCCGCGGATCGTCAGTCCTAACAAACCGGCGCCCTGCTGGCCGGCGCCGGCCGCCATTCCCCACTCGGCGTCCGAGCCGGCGAACCTATAGCCGGGTTCGGCATGCACTTCATCGTTGCCGCCGCGCGTCTCGATCACGAAGCCCTCGAGGTCGCGGGTTTGGAAAAACGAGTAGGACAGCGCGTAGGTCGGGTCGGTCAATGACGAACCATCCTCGACGGCGAAGCGCTGCAGCGCCTCGTCCCATTGTTTCGCCGCGAACTCGTAGCGGCCGAGCACGGTATTGTAGCGCACCGCCACGTGGTCGGGAATGCTCAGGCCGGCCTGATCCACGTCGCCACCCCAGAAAATCACCTCGTCGTCACCCGGACCACCAACCAACAGATCCGCGAAGGTGGGCACATAAGTCTGGGTCCGGCTGCCGGTGAGCAACGGCAGTTGATCGGGAACGATCTGGAACCGGTCATTGCCGGCGCCACCGAACAACAGGTCGCCGAACTGGCTGTCGTTGCCGCCTGTTAGCACATCGTTGCCATCGCCACCGAAGATCCAATCCTCACCCGGGCCGCCTTGCAGAATGTCATCGCCCTTGCCGCCGATGATCACGTCCCGGCGTCCCAGCGGATTCACCAACAACGAACTGCCGGCATCCACCATCCGGATGCCGCTCAGGTCGAGACTCGCGTTGGCACCGGTCCGGACCACCCCCACCTGCGGCATGATCGAGTAACGCCCGCCGCTATTGCCGGTGACCTTGATCATCACCGGGCCATCGGCGAACGCCGGACCCGCCACCCCTGATAGATCCAGGCGGGCGATGTTGCCGACAAACGAGGATGAGCGCAGCAGAGTGGTTCCATCCCCGCTGAAAAGTTCCACCTTGAAGCCGCTCGCTGCCGCGGGAGTACCGGCGTAGGTTTCACACACGCAGTCCACCATGCTCGGCGGAAGATTCAACGAATTGCCGGCGGCGGCTTTGAGCCGCAGGGGCTTCGCTGACAGATCCTTTGACACAAGCATCAGCATCCCGTCCGGACTGGCCTGCGCCTGGACCTCGCTGGTGGTGCTGAAACCGGCTAGTGTTAGAGCCGCGTTGAGATCGGCAATCAAGTCGGTCAATCCGGTGTTGGTGCTGGTTGCAGCGGCAGTGACAGTGACCTTGACAAAGGCCTGGTCTCCGATGGCGAGATCAAACGCCGTATCCGTCGCCAGCCTGCCATTGGCCGGCGGCGCGGCGGTGCCAACCCATTTCGTCAGTGACGGATAGGCAAGATCGAAGGAATACCAGTCCACGTCGGCGGGGCCGCCGAGTTCAAGACCGGTGATCTCACGATACGATGGCAGATCGCCCAGTGAGTATGCCTGGTCAGGCGATCCATTGCCATCGCCCGTCTCGGTTGCGTCCGGAGTTGCCGCGATCACCACCTCCAGATCATAGATCGTGGGAATCTGGTTGGCATAAACCTTGATGAGCAACCCGGCCGGAGGACCGCCCGCACCGTAATCAATTTGCCCGAGATCGATCATCGCGGCGCCATTGGCTGCCGATCGCGTTGCCAATGGGGTATTGGTTTGCCCCTCCTGATAGGTCGTGGGATCATACACCTCGAGAATCAGGGCATCCTGCCGCGAAACCCCGGTCACCCGCAGCAGATCGCCTTGTTTCGGGGCCGCCGCCAAGGGCAGGCTGTACCAATCCACGTCCTCGGGATTGTCCAGGGTCAGGCCGCGGAACTGGATGCTGGAGTCGATTGGCGTCGTTCCTGATAGAGGCAGGCGCGTGCCGCTGTCAGATCCTAACTGATAGGCCAGGGCCGCGGTATCGTTGCGGCGGACCAGGCCGTCGATGACCTGTTTTTCGGTTTCGTCCACCAGGATGGCATTGCCTGTTAGAATGCGGATCGTATCATCGCCGTCGCCGCCATCGATCCACACGGTCCTCTGCACGGTCGGCCCCACCGTCACGGTATCGTTGCCACCCATGGCGTCGATGATGATCGCCAGGTAGTCGCCCTCCGCAGGCAAACGGACCAGCGAGGCCAGTTCCTCGCTGCTGATAGCGGTAGCCAGGGCATCGGCCCGGTCCTCGGGATTCGCCGCGGCCAGCCCGCTCTGGTTGATCTGGGTGGCGAGCGGGTTCCAAACGAAGCGGCCCTGGCTGTCGGTGGCCGAGAAGTCGAGACGGACCTGGGCGGAGAACGTATAGTTGCCGTCATTGCCGGTGAGCCGGGTGATCAGGTGATGGCCTTCGAGCAGGCCCGGTTCGGTGACGAAATCCACGTTGATCTTGTCATCCGCATTGGACCCGCCGAAATACCAGACCTTGTCGGTGCTCTTGGCATAGGTCTTCCAGGCATTCTCCTGGTCGGTGCCGGTGGCCATGCCGGCGCCGCCAAGCTCCAGGGCCTCGCCGCGGCTGTTGACCAGCGAGTCGTTGCCACCATTGCCATACAGGAAGTCCAGCCCGGTGCCACCCGCGAGCGTATCGTTGCCCAACCCGCCCAACACCCGGTTGAGGCCGGTGTCTTCCAAATGATAGGTCAGATCCAAGGTGCGCAGTCCCGCGTCACTCCGGTTATTGATCGTGACTCCGATCCGATAGTCCGCCGCGGCGAAATTACCGTCAGCCGCGGAGACCCGCATGTCATACCATCCGGTCTGCGTCAAGGTATGCAGGTCCAACGACACCGAGGTGACTCCATCAACGGTCTGGATGGTGCCCACAGAGCTTGCATCAGTCACCGGAGTGCCATCCGAATAGAATAGTGGCAAACCATCCGCCCCCACCTGGATCTTATAGATCTCCATCCGCACTTGGCCTTGGCCTGCGGTACGTTCCAGCGTGAGCGGGCTGTTGGCAGCCTTCAGGCTATCCAGATTGAACCACAAATGATCGACGTGGGACGCATCCACCAATCCCAATCCGGTAGCCTCGGCAAGGGTGGAGATCGCGCCCAGGTCTTCCCTGCGCATGCTGGTGTCGTGGAGGGCACCGCGCGGATCGACGAAGACCCCGTAATACGGTGAGCCGGGCGTACCGGGATCCATCGACCATGCGGAAAGGACATTGGCGCCCACCGAGCCTCCCATATTGCTGTTGCCTATCAAATCATCGTTGCCTTGGCCGCCATAAATCGTGTCCCGGTCGGTCGCCAGCGTGTTGCCGCGGTCGCCCCACAGCCGGTCGTCGCCGCCCATGCCGTAAATCGTGTCGGAGCCCTGGCCGCCATCGATCTGGTCGCGCCCCGCGCTGCCGGTCAGCGTGTCGTTGCCGGCGCCACCGTCGATCACGCCGATCCAATCATTGGTCCGGCTCGCCAGGGCGCTCACGTCCAGTTGATGCATGGTCGCGTCATCCTGCGCCACGAAGCCAAGGGTGTCGTTGCCACCCAGACCCGCGAGGTAGATTTGCTCAATCCGTGGCACGCCGTCGGTGTCGCGCCATTTCACGTCGATGATCCGGTTGCCGTCAAAGCGGAAGCGGAGCTGGGTCGTGTCAACCCCGCCATCCGTCGGGCTCGCCGCGTTCTGTCCGATCTCAATGTGATCCGACTGGTCGGTTCCCAACACATAGAGAATGTCGGTCGCGTTGTCATCGGTGCCATCCCCGGTGGCGGTCGAACCGTGGCCGTCGAACACATCCTTGTCGTTCGGCGAGTATGCCGGATTCGAGTCAAGAATGAGAAAATCGTTCCAGGCGCCGCCAAACAGTTGGTCGCTGCCGCCCTGGCCTTCGAGCCAGTCGGAGTCCGCATTGCCGCGCAGCTCGTCATCGCCGCCGCCGCCGAAGAGTTGGTCATTGCCGCTGCCACCGATCAACAGGTCAGCCGCACCGGCCGTGGCGGCTTGCAGGTTGGTGGCGTAATTCGGTCCCGCCAAGCCATCGCCAGTTAGATAGTCGTTGCCAGCGCCGCCGTCGAGGATTTCCTGGCGGATGTTGCCATAGAGCCAGTCGTTGCCGGCGCCGCCGTAGAGGGCATCTCCTAACAACAACGCTTCGGTTCCCAGGTCGGCGACCCCCTTGGCTGCGAAACCATACAGATAATCGTTGCCGCTTTCGCCGTAGAGCGTCTGGCGGAGCGCCCCATCCACCAATAATCCATTCGCCTCACCGGCATCGCCAAACAACAGGTCGTCGCCGGTGCCGCCGTAAAGCAGGTCGATGCCATCGCCGCCGTGCAGGGTGTCGTTGCCACTGCCGCCGCGGAGCAAATCGCGCCCGCCGGAGCCTAGCAGATAGTCCTGGCCGATTCCGCCATCGAGATAGTCGCCATCCGCGCCGCCATCCATCGTATCGTTGCCGCCGCCGCCGAAGAGCCAGTCGATCCCAGTCCCGCCGTCAATGCGGTCGGCCTGGTCGTCAAGCACGCCGTCCATGGAAAGTCCCGCGGTGATGATCGGCGCGACACCCAACTGGTCGAAGCCGGCCGCCAGCATTTCGGCCCGCGTGAATACCGGAGCATCACCCCAGATCAGGTCGCTGCCCAAGCCGCCCGACAAGGTATCCGCGCCCAAGCCGCCGGTGATTTCATCATCGTCATCACCGCCACTCACCATATCATTGCCGGCTCCGGCATCGATGAAGTCCGCGCCACTGCCGCCGTCGATTTCGTCATCGCCCGCCAAGCCATAGATATGGTCGGCACCTTGACCGCCATATAACAAGTCGTGGCCGATGTCACCGTAAATCACGTCGTCCATGGAGTTGGGCAACGCCGGCTCGGTGCCGTCGATCCGGTCGCCGAAAATGATGTTCACATCGGCAGCATTGCCGCCGCCGGTCGCGGAAACACCGGCGTAAATCGTGTCGGCGCCGTGGTTACCGATGATCCTATCACTGCCGACTCCGCCATAAATCGTATCGCTGCCGACTCCGCCGTAGATGACGTCGTCGCCCTCGCCACCATCGATGACATGGACCGAGGCGATCTCGTCCGCGCCACCGCCATTTTCATCCACGTCGGCAAAGATGAGGTCATTGCCGGAGTCTCCATAGAGGCTGTCACTGCTGCCCCCGCCACGGATCTCGTCATTACCATCACCGCCATGGATCTCATCATTGCCGCCTTGGCCTAGCAGCAGGTCATTGCCGGCCTCACCAAAAATCCAGTCGCCATCCAAGCCGCCATCGATGGTATCGATGCCCGCGCCACCATAAAGCGTGTCGCCACCCTCGCCACCAAAGATCGTGTCGTCGCCATCCTCGCCGTAAACCGTGTCATTGCCTCTGCCGCCATCAACCCGGTCATTGCCCAATCCGCCGTAGATCACATCGTTGCCATCCTGACCGATGATCGAGTCATTGCCCGCATCTCCTTTGAGCAGGTCGTCACCCGATCCCCCATCGATATAGTCATCCCCGGCGCCACCGTCCAAATCATCCACCCCGGCATCGCCTAACAGACGATCGGCGCCATCGCCACCGGTCAGGCGGTCGTTGCCGCCGCCACCTGACAGGACATCCGCACCCACGCCGCCATCGAGCACATCAGCTCCCGATCCGCCGGTGAGTTGGTCGTTGCCGGCCCCGCCCGTGAGCAGTGATCCGCCCATACCCGCTATCAGCACGTCGTTGCCGGCCCCGCCATCGAGTTCAGCGAAAACCTGGACGCGCGAATCGACTTCAATATAGTCATTGCCCGCGCCGGCCAGCCCGATGATTCTGGCAACCCCGCTGAACGTCTGCTCGATGCCGCGGGCCTTGACGATCACTTCGTCGGCCGTAGATCCAGGCAGGATCTGGAACCGGTCGTCGCCATGCTGGTCGAGTAACAGATTCAGGTTGCCGCCGTCCTGGATGGCCACCTGCGGCGTCGTGTCCACATGCGGCAGGTTGAAATCCAGCAAGCGGATGTTGACGATGTCCTTCCAGACATCCAGCAGGTTGACGTCGTGGAACGGCAAGCTCAAGTCCACCTTGGCGTATGCGAACAAACGTGCGTCCAGCGTGCCCGACACATCGAAGATATTGATCGGACTAACGGCCAGATTGCGCCCCAATTCATCAAAACGGATTTTGCCGTCGTTGTTGTCGTCGTGCAGATTGAAGTCGATGCCGGCGAAGATGCCGCCGCCGACGCCCGCCGAAATGCTCAGCGGCCAGGCTGGCAGGAAGAGTTCCGCACCGGCATACAGCGCGGCGTCAAAAGTCACCTCCGGCACATCCACTCCATCCACCCGGTCGCCCACGAAGAACCCCTGCAGGATGTCGCTGTAATCGCCGGATCCCGCAAACCGCCGCAACCCTTCGGTGTCGTAACCGAAATTGAAATCGGCTGCCACCTGCAAGCCGCCACCAATAAATGGATAGATCGGGAACGGCGGGAAAATCGGCACCACCGAGCGGTAGAAGAAGTCGAAGGTCGCCTGCAACTTCGGCATGTCATAGGTGAACAAATCGACATTCTTGCCCAGTAATAACTGGAATGCCAAAGTCGGATCTTCAAACAACGGGAACGCAAAGCCGGTTCCCCCGACGTCCTTGGTCTCTTGGAGAAAGTGGCCTGCGACGGGGGAATCCGCCATCATCTTGGCCGTCATCTGCTCATTGAAGGCCTGTTCTTCCGCTTCGCTTGGCAGGAAATTGGTGAAGTCCACGGACTGCAAACCGTTGACGTCGCGAAGGTCGCTGACGCCGAAGTCCGCGAGACTGAAATCCCCGAAGCTGATGGTCGAGTCCGGCCCGATGTTCGGAATATGCGAGAGCGGACCGGTGATTTTCTGGATCGCGCTGATATAGTTCCTTGCATCGTCCACCCCGAACAACTCCGCCAGATCCAGCGGCGTGACATCGCGCCGCATGAGGTCGCTGATCACCGGGATCCTGGTGGTAAGAATATCGACAATCTCCTGCACCGGCGCCGTCACCTGCTTGATTTTCCCGACAATCGGGGCCACCAGGTTGGTGAAGAACTCGCCGAGTTTCATCCGCACATTGTTGAACTCGATGGCCGGGCTCCCAAGCACTCCGTCTGCCACCGCGCCGTCCAGATCCCAGGTCAGTTTGAAATCCGCCAGAATCGACGGCATCCCGGTGCCGGGGCCGAATCCCGCCTCGAGGTTCAGGTTCACGCTAACATCCTTGGTGGAGACGAACCGCGCGTCAAACAAATCACTGACAGGAGTGTGGCGCAGTTCGTCGATGGTCAGCAGGGTGTCCGCGTCGTTGCTGTCTTTCAGATCGACAAAGAAACCACCCGCATAGCCAGAAGGATGGGCGGCGTCGTCCTTGGCCGTCATGTTGAGGAACCCGAGCTTGCCTTGGGCCACCAGGCCCGGAATCCCGACATCAAGCGTCAACTGGAACTCGTCCGCGCCGCCGGTTTCGACATAGAATCCCTTGGTCTTGCTGACCCCGAAGGTCAGATCAAAGAGGAACCCGAGTTTGACCTGCACCTTGCCATCGACCTCGATGCCCAGATTGTCCAAGCCCAGATCGAAGGCCACCTGCTTGTCGATCAACGCGACGTCCTGGCCGAGGCGGATCCGGAACGCGACATCATCCGCGGAATTCCGGACCACCACGATGTCATCGTTGGTGATATATCCGTCCGCCACGAGCGGGGCGCCCACGCCCGCCCCGATGCTTGTTAGATCCTTGAGCCAATGGCGGTTCCCGGTTCCCAGGAAATCATACAAGGCCTGTTGCAAGTGCGGCACATCAGGCACCGTCAGCAGGCCCAACGCATTGTGCAGGTCGGTGACGAAGCCGCCGACGTCCTTGAGCGTGTCGCCAATCAGCGGCAGATTCAGATCGAAGACTCCTGAAGCCATGGCGCCATCCAACAGGTCCATGAAGCCGCCCCAGCCGTCGCGGATGGCGCCGAGGTTGAGGGAAAGATCCGGCAGACTGTTAACCGCAGCCGAGAAATCGAGATAGGTCGCTGGGGTGAACGGATGGAGAAAGTCACTGAAGTCATCAATATGCATTCCTATCAATCCGATCTGATTGGTCGCGGTCGGGAAATAGATCGGCACATTCGCGTCAAAGATCCCGGCGGTGATGTCGAGTTGCGAGTCGTTGACCAATCCGGTCACCTCGTTGAGATAATGCCTGCCGTCGCCGTTGCGGTCGAGGATCGAAAGCCGCATCGAGGCGGGGGCGGTCGACGGGCCGGCGCCATCGGCATCCCAGGCAAGCACGGCAGGAGTGGCAGTGGTTCCCACGAAGACACCCAGCGGGCCTACGGCGGTATTGAAGTAGAGATTCTGGCCGTGGATCGAGCCGCTGACATCCACGGTCGAGCGGTCCGCAATGTAGGCCTGCGGATGCAGCGGATCCGATAGATCGATCCCAATCACCAGGTGGGCTTGTGCCAGGAGATCGAGAAACACGGAACCCGAGCCCGCGCTGGCGAGCGAGCCGACACCATCAATACCTAACAACTGTAGATCCATCTCAAACGGCAGATTGCGCGAGAGATCGTAGGAGAACCCGAGATCGAACTCCAGCGAGGGACCCTTCAACGTATCGAGAAACCCGGTGGTGACCGACGGCACTTGCGAACCACCCAGCAGGTCCTGGATTTCAGTTACCAACAACTCCGCCATTTCCTGCGCGGTGCTCGCGTTGGCGGCGGCAATCCGCGTCTGGAGCTTGGTGATGAAGGTATCCAGATCCAGCAAGTCGCAGATCGATTGATCGATCCCGGGCAGCTTCTGTGACAACACCCCGAGATTGCCGACTTGCGCGAAATACTCGGCCAATTTGCCCAGTCCCTGCTGCACGGCAGCCTTGCCGACGGTTTCGAAGGACAGCAGCTCCGCCGCATCGGAATTCAGGTGGATCTCGGCCAATCCTGGCTTGGTGATGTCCGCGAGATCGAGCGTGATTGCCGCCTGGGCGCCCAGGCTCAGCGATCCCAGATTGCCGCGCACGGCGACCGGCAACTCGAAGTGGGCCGAGCCCGTCAATTCCGGCGTCGTGAAGTGAGTTAATAGGTCCGGCCCGCTGCCGACCCCCAACCCGGCAGCCAAGCCGCTCAAGGTGAGCTGGTCGCCCGGTTCCTGTTGGATTCCGAAGTGGACTTCCGCCCGGCCGTCGGCGCCCGTCACTCCCAGATCAACGAATCCGAAGCGGGCGATGGCATTGAAGTTTTCCGCCGCCATGACCAGGTCGGCCGAGAACTTGGCATCCTCCATGAAGACATGATCGCCGAGTTGATCGCCATGAACGGTGGCGCCTATCAGCACGCTGCCATCAGCGGAAACCCCGGCACCACTGATAGAGCCATCATCCACGAGCACTCTCATCAGACCCAGTCCCACCTCCGCGAGCGAGGCAAAGGAGCCGTTGGCAGGCGTGACCCACAGCTCGCCCGTGCCCACGGTGTGATCCCGCAGCAGCAGGCGTTTTTCCGTCGCATCAATATCCAGCGTCACTTTTCCTCCGGTGGCCGTTTGGATCGCGGCAGCCAAACCACTTACCGTGGAGATCCCGTCCAGGCTGATAGGATACGAAGCGCCGCTGCGATCCCGGATGATGAAATCCGTGCCCGACGCATCCGCGGTGCCCGTGAATCTGCGAACCCCATCGCCGCCGTTCAGGGCCGACAACGACGTGTTCAGAGCGAGCGCAAATCCCGCGCCGAGGCGGTTCAAGTCAAAGCCGACGGTGGCCTGCATGCCCAGGCGGCCATTCACGTCCAGGGCGGGATTGAGCCCGAGCCGCGATCCTAACACCACCTGTTGTCCGCCCTCGCTCCGGGCGGATGCACCTTCGGGCGCACCATCCCCATTCGCATCCATGCGAATCAGTCCCAGCCCGCTGCCGGACAGAACCGCCGATGATCCGTTGAGCGGCGTCACTAACAATTCACCGCTGTCGATGGTCTTGTCGCGCAGCAGCAGGCGTTCATTGGCAACGTCGAATTCCATCACCACCGCCCCGCCGGTGGCCGTGCCAACCAGCGTGCGGAGCTGGGCCAGGGTGGTGATCCCGTTCAGGCTCAGATCCCAGGTGGTGCCGGAGCGGGCCGTAATCCTGAAATCGTTGCCGCCAAACGCCGGGTTGCCCGCGACCCGCGTGACGCCACGCCCGCCATTCAGATCGGCCAGCAGCGTGCCGCCATCGCCCGCCAGCGTGAAACCAGCCTGGAATTTTCCGCTCAACTTGGAAAGGTCCAGCGCCAGCGTCTGGTCCACCACCGTGCGGCTGATGTCGATATCCAGCAGCAGTTGCCCGCCTTCGAATCTAACCGACTTGATGGCCCCGTTCTGCTGCGCCAAATGCGCGTTGAGCGCCTGCAGCGTCGAAAATTGCAGCGCTCCCTGGCTATCCCGCAGGAACGATCCGATGGCGTCGGCAAAGACAGCGCCAAAATCGACCAACCCCGACAAGGCGTCCGCGCTGGTGAGAGCCAAGGCATTGCCGGCGCTCGCCACGGCGCCGAATCCGCCCGCCCAAGTTCCGATATCATCCAAGGCCGCCGCCAGATCCTCCATCCGCACCTGGCCGAAGTCACCGAGCCTGAAAACCGCCTCGCCCGGCTCCGCAATCAACTGGACGTCTGGCGGGCTATCGTCAAACAGGTCGTTAGCCGCAATCGTGATGCAGCCACCCGCTTGAGCGGATAGACCGGTGATCCCCGCCGAAACCGTGAGCGGCAGATTCCCCGCCACCGAACTGGAAGAAATCCCCAGGTCCACCAGACTGCCGAGCGGCTTCGACGTGAGATCGGCCAACGTCAGCTTGGCACCCACATCCTTGCTGTGGATATCCGCGGCCACCTGGACGGTTAGACTGCCGTTTGCCACGGCCACCCCGAGCATGCCAAGCCGGGCTTGCGCGTCCAGATCGACCACTCCCGCGGTGAGATCGACATTGAACTTCTTGATCTCAAGGGATACTCCATCGGCCGGCGACAATGCCGTGCGGTCGATGCACAACACGATGTCCAGCGTGAATCCGGCGTCGGCACGCATCAGAACCTGCGAGTCAAAGGCGAATCCCAGTTGGTCAAAGGCGTCCGTGAGATAAACCGGCAGATCCGCCAGCGTATGGCCTTCGAGGCGGATCGGAATGGTGAGCAGGTCCTGGGATGCCACCAGCGCGAGTCCCGGCACGGGTTTCGAGACCAAACTCGATCCCACGGTGGTTCCGCCATCGGTTGCGTCGGGACCCGCCGGCGTCTCCAAGCCGCCGGTTCCATAAAGGAAGGTGCGCAGGTCCGCCACCGTCAGCGTGGCGGATTTCGCCGCCTCGACGATGCCGCCGATCGTCTTCGACAGGAACTTGTTGAGTTGTTGGTCGAGATCCAGCAGCTTGCCGAGACTGGTCGCCAACTGGCCGCTTTCGACTCCGACAGCCGACTCGGCGGAACTCAGCACGCGGCCCAGGATCGGCACCCCTTGGGCGAGTTGCTCGTATTCCGACAATCTGGCGAGCCATTGCTGCAGCGATGAAACCCCTTCCTCCAACTTGACCAGGTCTCCCGGCCGCAGCGTTCCCAGCGGATCCTTCAAGGGCTCGGTGAGCCGCATCGCCGTCGCTTCATCCATCATCCCGCTGACCGGGATGCCCGTGGTGCCCGTCGATCCGGCCAGCGGGATCCCCAAAACCGTGGCGGCGGTACTCGCGGCACCCGCCGAAACGGTTAGGGTTTGTCCGATCGCCTCGCTGTGGGTAACAAAGACCAGCCGCCCGTCGAGCAGGATGGCTTGAACCTTCGGCACCCGTTTTGCCAGATCAAGCTCGCCAGGGTTACGCACCAGCGCGGCAAGACCCTGGATCGCCACATTGATCCGCGCCACCAATTGGGCGGGAGTTTCGTTAGACGCCCCCGCGGCCACCGTCACGGGCACTGCCGCGCCGGTGCCAAGCGTGACCTGGAACGTCGCGGCGCCAACCAACACCCCGTTGCCCGGCAACGCTCCCGCCACCACCATCGCCTGCAGCTTTTGCAGCGCCGACTGGGTCAACGGCCCGAGCATCCCATCCACCTCGAGAACCGTCCCGTCCGTTGCCGTGAACCCGAGGAAATTCAAGCGCTGCTGGACCCGCGCCACCTCCAACTGCCCGGCCCCGGCGCTCACCGCTCCCGGCATGGCCTGAACCGAGCCGGGCATCACGCCCAGGCTGACTTGCCAGGTTTTCACCGTCCCGTCGGTCGCGGTGGACTCCACCGCAAACACCATCCCGCCTTGGAATCCGTGAGACGTCGAGGACGTGTCCGCCGCCAACCCATCGCCAACGGCGGCGGCGAAATACAGCTTGCCGGTTGCCTCGAAGGTCTCGCCTTCGCCCGCGGGAAACAGCAGCTTGCCGATGGCCTGGCCATCCTGATAGAGCGTCCAATTCCCCCGGCGGTCCTCTTTCGTCGTGATCCCGCTGGCAGCGCTGAACACCGGCCGCTGATAGACGGTGCCCGCCACCGCTCCGGCCGCAGCCACAACGTCGATTTCTATCAATTCATCCGTCCGCCCCGAGACCACCACCCGGTCATGGAAATCACCCGCCAAAGCAAGGTTATCCAGCAGCACGCCGGCCGTGGAACTCGCGGAAGTGCCGGTCACCCGGAACGAAATCGCCGCGGATTCGCCTTGGAGGGACGCGGGGATGGCATAACTCAACGTGGTCTGGGGATCCCCGGGCACCAGCGATACCGTCCTCACTCCCAACACCTGGTCGCCGAGCCAGGCCTCGAGCTGCACCGGCGCGAACGAATAGCCTGACAGGCCCGACGCGCGCTTCACGGAGATCGTCACTGCCGCAGCCCCTTCCGGAACCCAAACGCGGTTGTGGGCCTGGCTCTGCCCGGGCGTCAACAACAACGCGTTGCCCACCGTGATGCCGTCACCACCGCCCCCGTCATGCGACCATCCGGGAATCATCAACTTGGACAACCCTGGCATGGTCTGCGATCCAACGGATCCAAAATCCCCGTTGGTGATCGTTCCCGGTTCCCATTGCGGTGCCGACTTCAGGTTCTCAAGCTGCTCCTTGGTCATGCCGTCAACCGTGCTCACCAACCCGTCGTTCAAGGCCTTGAGCGTGGCGTCGGTGTAGCGGTGGTCCTGCGGCAATTCCCCCGCCTCATCCTGGAAAATTGTGGGTGCCGGACGCAAACTCTCACCACCTGCCAAGCGGCTGAACGCAAATCCCAGATCGGTGATCGCAGCTCCGCCATTTACCGGCGTCGGATCCGTGATCGGGGTTCCGGTCACCGACGACAGGTAAAACCTGTTCCAGATGAAACTGTGGTCACCCGCAAAATCCAACACCCCATAATCATCGCCGTCATCGAGCAGCGGAACATGATCGTCATTGGCCGGCAGATCCCCGTCGACCCGCTGGTCCGCGTCTTGCTGCTCGGTCACCCAATAGTTGAAGGCGCCGGGAATGGGGCGTCCTCCCGGCACCAGGGCATTGACCGGGCCGGCGCCATTCCGGGTCTGATAGTAAACATCGGTGAAAGCGACGTTGTTCCAAACCGTCGCGCCGTAGCCGTTGGGTTGGCCCAGATCCTGCAGATGCTGGTACTCGTCCACCGGCAACCCCTGCTGATCGAAGTCATGCGGGTCGAGATAGGTCACTTGATCGACCGCAACCCCGAACGCCCCCAACCGCTCCACGGCCTCGCTGGTCACGGCCGCCCCCATGCTGTGGCCGATGAAGTGCAGCGGAATGCTGTTGGCCGCGCCCATCTGCGGATCCACAAAGTTGAGACCCACCAACAGATTGAAAAGAGCATCTCCCGCGGCATCCCCCCAGCCATCTCCCATTTGGCTCGCCTCCCGCGCCCAATCAAACAACAGCACCACCTCCCCCGAGGACGGATGCAGCGGATCATAATCGCCGGGCAGATCCGATGTCAGATCAAACCCGCCCAAGGCCCCGTCCGCAGGAATGTCGTAGTCAAGCAACCACGCCTGATCCTGCCCGTTCCCCGCGTCCGCCTTGTCGCGAATCGCCACCGCCATGGCCATCAGCGAATCCCCCGACCCGCCCGGCGGCTGAAATCCATGCGTGACGACCGTCACCCCCGTCACATTCTTCGCCACCTGGCTGACCGGATCATCCGGAAACAGATCCGCCACCTGCGCCACCGACCAAAGATCGTTCTGAACATTCAAGAACGGGGTATCCGGCTGCGTGCCTGACAGCATGACCCGGGGTTCAAGAGCCTCGAGAAACATGCGGGCGGATAATCCCGACGGAGCTGCTTTCTCGCGAGGAACTGGCTTCGGTGTGGTCTTCATGGAAAAATCACTGGGGTGGGATCGGTGCCGGGGTGCCGCTTCATCATCATCTTGGCCGCAACTCTGCCCGCTGCATCGAGATCGCTTGCCTCCCGCTCTGGAAAGCGGGTGGATCCTCAATGTCCGCCAGCCACGAAGCATCCCCGGCACCTGCGTGTCGACCGGGCGTTTGACGTCCTGCGGGGGAGGATCTTGCTCTCATGATGGTAATGGTACATGCTCACCCCCTTGCCGCAGGGGGGAGAGCCAAAAAATGCGCAATCGACTGCGGATTATGCTGACCTCATTGGACTCGCCAGGAAAACTATTTGCTCCATTTCGGACCGCAAGAGAATTCTCGGGAATTTTTTCGATAGAGGTAGGGACGGCGCATTGATTTGCGCCGTCCCCCCCCCGAACCGGACGGGCGGATCTCCCGCATCCGGCTCTCCAGTCACGGATTAACCAGTTCGGTCCTTTCGGACTTCATTACTGGATGTCGGCACGCCGTTACCCATGCAGCGCCAGGCGTGCCACATGGACGTCGTTGATTCCGACACATCGCGGCTTGGATTTACAACCCCGAGGCTCTCAGGCCGTGCTGTTCTAGCCCTTTCAGGCAATCGTTGGCACCGGTTAAACGGGGTATGCTTCCGTCCGTGATTCCGTTCCC
>JAPLUI010000087.1 GCA_026397725.1 Verrucomicrobiota bacterium
TCATAGTCGAGAGTTTGGTATGCCGCGTGTGGACATGGCCCCCCGGAGGACAGGCTCCGCGCCAATGGTGGTTGCTTGTAAGCAGAGACCGGCTCACAGCACTCGCGATGTGGTGCAGCTACTCGACTGGTATTTTCGCGCACGCCCCACGCTAGAATCCGTTATCGAACAAGTCGAAAAGCGGCATCGGAGGCGAAGATCCGCCTCAGAATCGAAAATAAGAATTTCAGCAACAACCGAAAAAATATTACGAGCGAATCATTAACTTAGTAGAATTAGAAAGCAGACCGCGTCGAAATGTGTCTTAAATCTGCCACGGTGATCGCATGGCGCGGGTTAGCATCCTGTTTGCCTCGTCATCATTCGTGAACCTTTCCTTGGCAGGATCTCAGCGAAGTTTCCGCCCATGCCGCGTGGCGATGTCGCTCAAGCTGCAGATCACATTGGCATGGTGGCCCGCTTCGATCATGCAGACCGGATCACGACGGGTCTTCACGCAATCGAGGAAGTTCCCGTGATGGTTTTGGCTGTCGTAAAGCCGCAGGTCACCGGACTTGAGTTGTACTTTGACCAGCGACTCGGGTTTTGAGCGGATACCCCCGCGGTTGACGAACACGTCGCCCTCGGTGCCCTCAAAGCGAATGCCATACGGGTTCTCATTGTCGCTGGTGAAGATCAACCGCACGCCGTTGGCGTAAAGATATTCGGTGTGCCAGGTCATGGCCGTGTCGTTGAGCCCCGCAGCGGAGAATGTGGCGCGGCCCTCCACCTCGATCGGCCCGGTGTGGTCGGTACCGTTGCCCCACTGGGCAATGTCAATTTCGTGCTGGCCCCACCCCGATTGAAACCCCACAGTGTAATCATAGGTCAGCATCCAGCCCTTCAGGTTTACGATGCGCTCCGGGAAGTAGGGTTCCCAGGGCGCCGGCCTCAGCCACAAATCATAGTCCAACCCATCCGGCACCGGCTCGTCGCGCACTTGCGGTCCGGGATAACCCTGCGGATCGCCAACCTTGATCGTCTGCAGTTTGCCGATGTAACCGTTGCGGACCAGTTCACACGCGAGACGAAAGGTAAATGCAGAGGTCAGAGGTCAGAGGTCAGAGGTCAGAGGTCTGCTGAAGATTCAGGATTCCAGCGCGGCGGGTTGTTTGGGGGATTTCTTGTCCTCGGAGGCGAGTCGGCGCTCGACATTTTTGACATCCTCCGCCGGTGGCAGGGATTCCGGGCGGATGCCGCGTTCGAGAAGGGTGTTGCGCACGGCCTGGTTGTTGGTGATGTGCTCGGTAGAAATGGCGGACTCGGTGTCGAGCCTGTGCTCACGGGCGTTGAAGATGGTGATTTCGGTGGCGAAATCCTTGGCCTTCAAGATGATGGTCGGAGCAAAATCGGCGAGGGGTCGATTGTCAGGAACTTTCCACTGAGCTTTCATCGTCTGGGTGGACTTGCTGAAAAGGGCTTGGTCGTCCTTGCTGCGGATAAGCGCGAAGTCTTCATTGCCTCCAGTCTGCTCGTAGATGACTTGTGACAGCTCTATTTCCGTGGCGCTCAGCTTGCGACGAGCGGAGACCCGTTCCGCTTCCAAAAGGCGCTGCTCGATCAACTCGGCCCGGCGAGTCTGAATGGCAAAGTAGGTCTGCGCGAAGGCGATTTCCTGTTTCTTCGGGTCGCCATTCTGGGCGACGAGATAGCAGGCATAGCGGGTGAGCATCATGTCATCGACCTCGCGCTGGCTGCCGGAGCCGAGATCGACCATTTTCCCGACGTCGGCAAAATGGTCGACAATCTGATGGCCGGAGAGTTCGCAGGCGGTCTTCGCCTTGGAAACGACATTGAGGCAGTTGTCCCATTTGGAATAGCCGAGAGGATGCTGAATATCGCGGGCAAGCCAATACTCGATGCCGCTCTCGGTCTGCTGAGCGTGGGCCTCGAAGGTGTTAGTAAGGGTTTGGATGAGGTCCGATTTCATGGCGTCGCGGGCGCGGAGGTTGCTTGCTGGATCATCTGATTGAACTGGCTTTCGATTTTCGCCTCGAAGTCGGCCTCAATCTCCCAACCATCACAGAACTCGGCGAAGGGCCAGCGGCCATGGGTGCCGAGGTGGTTCACGCCGGGCACCCAATAGGTGTTCATGGTGGAGGCTTTCTCCATGGCGTCCTCGCGGCGGTAACCCTTGATCTCGACGACGAGGTGCAAGAGATCGTCCGGGCCGTGGCCGTCATCCGCCAGGACGATGAAGTCCGGGAGGTAACGCCGCATTTCCGAGCCGTAACGATATGGGACTTCCAGGCCGAGGTTGTGATTCTTCACGTATGCCCACGCCTTGGGATGGGCCTCGGCCACCCGGCAGAACTCGGCCTCCCGATCGCTGTCGAGAATGACCCAGTTGATGTGGGAGCGGTCGGACTTCGTTTCCCAGCACAAGGTCCTGGAGGTGTTGAAGCGAACGTGATTGGTCGAGCCGACCGGGTTGTAGGGATCCAGCAGGGCTTTGATAGGGCGTTCACCAACAAAGGCACGGGTGATACCGGCGGTGATGCGTTCGCAGGCCATATCGGCGAACTCCTGATACATGAGCTGCGCGGGATAGGTGCCGCCCTTGCATTGCAGGCAGGTATCCAGCCATTGCTTGGTGATGCGTTTGAGCTGGCCGAAGAGGTGGAGCTTGGGGGCCTCGCCGGGATCGCGCCACTTGGTGTAAAGCAGACGCTGGGTCAGGTGGCAGAGCCGTGTGGAAGGCCGCATGTCGCCGAGGTGTTCGGCGTTGATATCGATGCCTTCGCCAATGATGCCTTCGATGCGCGTTCTGGTAGGTCCTGTTAGCTCGGGTGTCAGTTCCAGAATGGAGTCGTCATTGAGAGCGTATGACTGGCGGCGCAACGCGCGACCGATGACCTGTTCGCAGAGAAGCTGGGTGCCGAAGGCGCGGACCCCGAGGACATGCGTCACGGTGTTGGCGTCCCAGCCCTCCGTGAGCATGGCCATCACGGTGGTCTTGCCCGTGCCGGTGGCGAGCTTGAGGGCCAGGCGGTCCAATTCCGGATTGGCATCCTTGTTGGCACTGGCGAGATGCTCCAGCAGGCGCTTTCCCGCCACGGAGAGGGGCGCGACTTCGGTCAGCCAGATGGCGGTTTCCACGGCTTCGATCTGGCAGAAGAACGGACGGACGCCGCTGAACGGGTGGTGCCGCCAGTGCTGGAGGAGCCTGGCGGTCTCCGATGTGACTTGCCAATAGGCGGGATTGGGCAGGTTGCGCCAGGTGTCCACATGGCCGCGCACCTGGTTGATGTTGGAGGTGGGGTCGTATTGCTGCTTAGCGGTGGAGAGGCCCTTGCCCCCATCGAACACCATCTCACCCTGCTTTGCCGCCCCCTTCCGCTTCTTGGGTTTCGGGATCGGAGTGATGAACTCGGCGCGGTGGCGGTTTTCGATGAGGCGCTGGGTCGGTTGTCCATCCGAAGCCAATTCCCAATGCCGCCGGGGACTCTCGTAGGGCGAGTTGAGAATCGGGTGATCGAAGAAGGGGTTGGACATTGGTGGAGATTGCTACCTAATGAATCATGGACAGCTATCGTCTGGATCTCAGCTTCCCGGGGTCATCAAGGCAAATAGTGGGAGATCCCACAATCTGATGGCGTTAGGGGGATCTGGGGGACAAGGCGGGCGGAATAACGGGGCTGGTCCGGCTCCGTTCGCATTGGACCGGGCCACGCTGGGCCCAAGGCGACCAGAATCTGATAACCCGTCTGCTTCCGGCCTCTGGGGATTTCCGATTGAGGATTTTTGATTTTCCATTACCCAGCTCAGCCGCGGCTTGAGCGCATCGAGGCCGAGCGGGTTGTCGCGGTATTCGCAGCGCAGGCTGGTGACATCAGCGGAGCACGGCCGGGAGGCAGGAGAGCATGGCCGTGGCAGCCGTCAGGCAGGCCGCGAGGCGGCGGGCAGTGTGACGATTCATGTTGGAGCGCCTTTCTGAAAAATGGTGAATGCGGGGGTAGGATTGATGATTGAAGATTGCTGAGGGGTCGGTACGGCAAGGAGCACAGCCGTCCCGGCTGTGAGGGTAGACAGGGGCCCTCGCCTGTCGTTGCTTTGGCAACTGGTATGCAATGATGCCATCACATCTCTCCAACAGGCGGGACGCCCGATACTGTTCGATTAAGAATTTTCAACCACGGATTGCACGGATTGGCACCGATGGTGCTCCGCGCATTGTTCTCTTATCCGTGTGCATCGGTGTCATCGGTGGTCATATTTATCTGTCCTTCGCGCTTAATTGAACAGGATCGGGCGGGACGCCCGTTGGCCGAAACAGCCGGGACGGCTGTCTTCCCTCTCACGCGAATTCAAGTTTTGTGATAATGGCTTCATTGGCTTTCAACGTGAGTTCCTTGGCCAGGGTCACTTCGACCCGCTGGCCGGCTTGGGTGGCTTTGACGGTGAGCTGCTGGGTGCCGGCTGTCACGGTGCTTGCTTTCAAGGTGGCGCCGGGCGGCAGTTCGAGCGCCAGGGATTTGACCCGCAGGCCGCCGGATTTCACTTCGATGCGGTTGATCTGGGTCTTGCCCGTCCGGCTCTGGCTGAGGCTGCCCCAGCCCTCGGCGCTGGTGAAGGCGGCCTTGAACTTCTCTGGGGTTAGTTTCGGGGCGAAGCCGATGTGCTGCTTCGGCCCGTGATATTCAAATCCGCAGACGGCGATGAACACGCCATAACTGGCCATGCTGCGGGAATAGTGATCGCCGCACTCCACTTCGTTCCACGGGTTGCGCTTGGACGGGTGGTGGCGGTCATGCACGGCACGGGTGACGGCCAGGCCTTGTTGGACCAGGCCTTCCCAAATCATGTGGCCGGCCACCTGATACTCGAAGCCGTTCATGACCTCGTTGAACAAGTTGCAGCAGCCATCGGTGTTGCCTTTGCCGCTGGCGTTTTCGAAGCTCCAGTCCTTGCGCGGGAAGGTACACATCAGCATGCCCGCCTCGCCTGCCAGCGCAAACCAGCGCCCACCCTTGTAGATCTTGCGATACGCCCCGCAGTCGGGCGTGAAGTTATAGCGCCACAGCGCCTGCAGCGCCAAGCGCGTCTCCTGCTGCGGGATCACGCGGTCCAGCCCGACCTGATAGGCCCAGCTTTGGCCGAAGACCTGGTCAATCTCGCAACCGGTGCCGGAATTGATGGCCTCGGGATGTTTGGGATCGACCAGGTTGATAAAATACTCCTGGTCGAAAAGCCGCTTGATGCTCTCGCGGCCGGTGTCGGCGATCTTGCGGCATTCGGCGGCAAAGGCCACGTCGCCCATATCGGCAGCCATGTCTGCGGCGGCACGCAGGCTGGCCAGATACAATCCGCTCAGCCAGGCGATTTGCCCGTACCAACCGGCGTCGAGGGTGTTCCATTGGTGGCCGTCCAACAGGCCATCGCCCATGTCCATCTTGATCAGGCATTGCATGGCCAGCTTTATGTTAGGCCATAACTCCTTGAGCCACACGCCATCGGCGGTCATCTGGTGCTCGCGGTATGCGCGCAGGATGCAGCCGGCCTGGCCGTCCACCGCCAGGCCAAACCCCTCGCCGCGGTGGCGGATGGCGCCCGAGGGTTTCTCAATCGCAATGCCGAAATCGGTGCGCTTTCTAACATCGCGCTCGAGATCGGGAAACAAGCGGGCCACGGCGTGGGCATAGTGCCAGACGTGGGTGCAGGTGCCCTCACAACAACCGACGCCTTCCCACCCCCAGAAGCGCCCCGTGGCAAAGCGGTGCGACGTCGCACTTGCCAGACACCCCGTGTTGAGCATCGTGCGATCGAGGAACCAATAGGGCAGCGTGGAATCGTACCAAGTGTCGTGCCAGAGCCGCGTCTGGGCGTGGAGCGAAGCGAAATGCGCCGCCACATGCCCGGCGACGGCTGCGGCCGAAGGAAACTTGGTGGCATAGTAGCGGCCGTTATCCTTCAAGGTCTCCATGCGCTCGATCTTCCATTTCTGCATGTCCAGATACGGAAAGTGCCAGGTGATGAGGAAGGTGGCCGTGGCCTCCTTGCCGGCTTCCAGCGACATGGTGCGGATGATCGATCCAACGAGCTTGCGCCCGGCCGGTTGCGCGGCCAGCTCGGCAGGCTCGGCGGCAAAGGCCGCCTCCGGCAGATGGCCGACGCCGATGGCCGCCGCGGCTCTATCAGATGCCTGGGGTTCCAACAATGCGATGGCCATGGTGCCCATGTCCAATGGCTGCTTGAGATCCGCTTCGGACATGAGTTCGGGCTTCAAGGATTTTCCCGCCGGGGCGTTTTCGACATCGCTGTGAATGAGCAGCATCCCTTGTCCACGCTGCACGCGGTTGCGGCGCTTGGCGGCAGCGCCGGGAGATGATACTAGACAGACGGCGTTTTCGAGCCAACCCGCGAGACGCACCTCCACCTTGGCGCTGCCGGTGTTCTTGACCGTGAAACGCAGCACCGTGGCCGGCAGGCTGGAATCGTCGGTGTTGAGCGGCACAAAGGCCGCAAAGGCTTCCATCGAAACCGTGACCGGCACCTTGGGATCCTGATACGCGATGTTGGCCAGCGGGTATTCGCCGCAAAAGCTGATGTCGGCGAAACCCGCCTGCGTGAGCGGGCGCACTTGCTGCTTGCCATCGAGCGTGACTTCCAGGGCAAAGCCCTGCTCGAGCGGCGAGGCCGGCACCAGCGGATTCTGATAGGTGGAGCCATCCGTCCTGCGCGGCTGGTTGAAAATGTCCCAGTGCCAGAGCTTGCCGTCGCCGCCCAGATAGAGCTGGCCGGCACAGATGCCGCCGATGGGCATGCCGATCTTCTCGAGGTCCTTGCCGCGATAGACCGTGCGCTCGCCACGCGCAAAGAGCGACTTCACCCACTCCGGCGACAGCTTCTTGTCGGCGGGCACGATTTGGTCGAAGTCCTCGCGCGTGAACGGCCCGGCCATCACCGGCAGCCGACCGAAGGTCAGTCCCGCCGCCGCGAACGCGGAGGTCTTGAGGAAAAAGCGGCGGTCTAGCGCCGATAGGGCGACCTTGTTAGATGCAGTTACGTTGGGGGGCATGATGTGATGAGGTGTGGCTTGGTTTTGCAAAATAAAGATTCCATGCCAACGTGCCCGGATACGCCGGTTCTTTCAACTATATTTGAGAGAAGATGGCGCCAAAAAAATGCGTGCCATATTTCGTGGCACGCGCAGGGGGAAGAATTGGATGATTTTTTGGCAGAGAGGATGGATGAAGGGTTAACGGATCTGTCGGCGTCAATAAGGAGGGTGGACGTCTCGTCCACTCATCCTATGAAGAGACGAGATGCCCCTTTCCCCTTACCCGAATGGCAACAATGTGGGGAGACCGTATGAGGCAGCAGTTTCCCCATCTGCCGCTGGATCAGCGACCAGTGTTTTCAAATCGAACCAGTGCTTGCCGACGAAGTGGATATTCCATTCGGTCCCGGCCAAGGTGACGGGAATCCTGACTGAAGCTGCGGTGTCAGGGGCTTGATGAGAGACGATGCGACTGCGCAATTCCGTATCTGAAGTCTGCCTTGCGTGTCGATACCTGGCGGCGCAGGTGGGGCAGAGAGCCAAGCGATTCTCATAAATGTGCCTGTCTAATCCACGAATGCATTGGATCGCCTCAAAGTAATCCTGATCCTTGACTTCAAAAGGCATCCTGCCATGGCAGCATTGGCAGACCATGTGACCGGCTCCATTCCCGTAAAGGGACCGTAGATACGCTCGCGCCAAAGCCATTTCCTCGCTCAGGTTTGGCTGAATAGAGCGCTCACGCAGGACGCTTTCATGCGATGGCGCGTTTTCGCGATGTTCTGTGAGGCGATCTTGTCGCAACGCCGGAAGTCTGAATGAGCTTAGTATTTCCGTTGGAATTCTGGGTGCCTCTCTTGCGTCTCCAGAAAACTCTTGTCCAACCCAAGCGCAGTCGCGTTGGTCTGCCAAGACGCTGAGGCGGGCGGTATGTGTGGTTCGCAGGGAGGCGAGCCGTGCTTGGGCGACCTGACTGATCGCTTCGATATGAATGGCGCGGGCGTCGAGCCAGTGGCGGTAGAGCGTTTGCTCCAGAGTGTCTTCATCGTGCTTTGCGAGAGCACTTGGTTTAGCGTCGGGTGACCGGGCATTTTCGAGAAGATCCAACATGCATGAAGCTATCTCAGGATTGGCGCAGACGGGCTGGAAGGTGAAATCTTCCCGCAGGCCAAGCTTGCGCCAGCGGTAGATCGCGAAGGGATGGCGACCTGCTGGCAAACCCTCAGCATTCACCGTGAGGCTGCAAAATAGTCGAACGGTGGGTTCGAGTGCTCGCGCCGCTTGACGTGCCAGCGGATGGGTGGGTGTGATGAAGGCCAGCTCGCGATGCTCCTCGGCAGCGGACTGGTCCAAGGTAAAAGCCAAATACGGATCGTTGTCCTTGAGCCACCGCTCCCAATTCTTTGCGACCACCCCGGTCTGATTGATCGGCACGAAGTCGGCAAGGAGCTTAGCGCGTATATCTTGGCCGATTTGGAGTGTGATGATGCGCTTCTGGCCGAAGGAGATGGGCAGATTGGTAACACCCACCGTTTCCAAGTAACGGGCGATCAAATTTGCCAGCAAGGGTGTAGCCAACCAGAAACTGGATGCTTGACGGATCATGTCTTCGTCACACTTTGGCAGCTCCAGGCCAAAGAGCTTGGCTTGTTCCACCTCAAGCCGGGCCTGCTCCTGAATGGCTCGCACTTCGTTGTCGGCGAGTTGTTGAAGGCGGGCAGTCCGCTCCTCCGGGCTTAGGGTGAGATTCTCCGCAATCTCCCGTAGTTCGCGGGTCAGACGGCCGAGGATCTCCTCACTGCCACCCAATGCCTGACGAAACACGCCGATGCGTAGGAGGCAGCGCTCGTAGATTTCAGCATCCACTGTGCCTGGGGTGATGAAGTTGTGTTGCGTCTCTACAATCCCATCAATATCCGCAATCGATCCTCGACGTCCGCCATGGTTCGGGGCAAGACGCGGCCCCAGCGGTTGATGAGGCGGTCATTGCTGATGGAACGGATGGCTTCGCAGAGGAGCGCGGAGGGATGGGTGAGACCACCTTCGGGCGGTTGCACGACGACGTGGAATGGGATGTTGCGCAGGGTGGAGGTGATGGGAATCACGACCACGAGATCCGCGCGGCTTTGATTGAAGGGGTCCACGGAAACGACCAGCACGGGCCGACGTCCGGCTTGCTCATGACTGCGGACGGGATTCAGATCGGCGAGCCAGATGTCACCTCGCGCGGGAGCGGGTCCGGTGGGCATGAATCAGGGTGCGTAGGGGTGGAGTCCGTCGGCGCTGGTGCCATCGAGATCGGTGAGTTCGCGATGATAGTCGGCGGCTGCGGCGGAGTCTGAGGCAAGTGTGTCATAGGCCGCTGCGGCCTTGGCAAGGAAGCGGTGGCGGCGGTAAGTCTCCAATGCGGCATCCAGCACGACGGTCATGCTGGTGCCGGCCTCGCGGGCGAGTTGAGCGAGGAGAGTACGGCCTGTGGCCGAAATGCGGACGGTGGCTGGCATGGCATCAGTTTACAAGCATGGATACATTTTTGTCAACACGAAGTTTTGGCCGACAGAATCATCTTTCAGACCTGAAACGGCTGCCCTTCTCGCGCTCGGTGTGGGCGGCGACAAGGATTTGTTAGGAAGCTTCCTGCTGGCTGGCACGCGGCGCGGAGGTTTTTCTCCAAGCGCCTGCCGTGCTGGAAAGGACCAATTCGGCGGCGATGTTGAATTTTTCCGCCAGTTCCCGCTGCCATTGCTCGGCGAGGTGGGGCGGGCAGAGGACACAAAGCCGGGTGATCTCGCCGCGGTCGAGCATCTCGCGGGCGACCAGGCCCGCTTCCACCGTTTTGCCGATCCCAGGCAGCAAATGAGGCTGGGGCAGTGAATCGAAAACAGGGATTGCAACTGAAGACATTGTGAATATGGAGAGTAGGCAGGCAGGAATATGAACAGCTTCTCAGAATTTTTCAAATCGGGATTGACGTTCGGAGCGGAGACTTTATGCTGCGCGTATGAAAACTCTTTCCGTAACCGAAGGCAGGCAGAATCTGGGAGCTTGGCTCAAGCGCGCGCTCCAGGGCGAGGACGTGGGTTTCCTGGTGGACGGTCGGGTGGTGGCATTGCGCCCGGTGGAAGTTCACTCCGATGATTACGTTCTGCAGGAATACGGGGTGAGCGAGAAGCAGGCGGAACGCGCTTACAAAGCGGTGAAAACCGCGGTGCGGCAGGCGCGCGCGGCAGGCCAGACGAAACCTTTCACCGGTAAGCTGTGAATATCGACCTCCACCCGCACCTGCGGAAACGGGTGGCGAAACTCAGTGCCGCTGACCGGGAGTTGATCGCGGCATGTTTGCTGGCACTGGGTGACGGATTTGGCAATCCCCACCTGCATTCCGGCCTGGAAATCCGGCGCTTACGGAAAGATATGTTCGAATGCCGCGCCGGACTCCATTGGCGGGTCGTCTTCTTTGCCGAGAATGCCGTGCTCACGGCCTATGACGTGATGACCCGCGATGAAATCAAAGCATGGCTGCGCGGGTTCTAAGCATCCTTTGATGAGTCGCCGGGGTCTTCAAAATTGCCATCGAGCAGCGAGGGTTGATCCACAAGCAGAACGCCGCCCGCAACAACCGTCTCCGGGGTCCTTCAAAAATTAGAAATTAGTTTGATAGATATCATGTCCAATAAGTGCTCATTCACTGACGCACGGAAGCTTGGCTTTGGGTGGTGAATCCTGGCCGCCCGGCGTTTTTTGGATTTTGGAAAGGTGTCGTGATGGATTCCATCAAGTTCGCGGCCTGCGGCCCTTTTTTGCGGCCACCCCATTGTTTGAAGAAGAAGGCGACGTCATGCTTTTCGCATTGGTCGCGGATCGACGTCACCCATTCCTGTTTCATCGGCCTTCAGAAGACGAATCATTGCTTCCAAGTGGGGATGTGGTTTTTTGATACTCACCGAACGATCTGAATTGCGGCTGTGGCGTGTGTCAAGGCATCACATCAGGGTAAGGGCCGAGGAAGCGTTCGCCGTTGAAGTGGATCATGTGTTCGGGGTCGTTGGCGATCCAGACTTCGGATTCCCAGGCGATGTGGGAGATGAAGGATTGCATGGTGCGGCGGTTTTCGAAAGCGGTGACGAAGACCAGGCCTGCCTTGCAAACGGCGAACAATTCCTTGAGTTCCTTGCGGCGTTTCCCATCCACGGGTCCGGCGCTGGTGACGGCTTCGATGAGGATGAGCCAGTTCCTGGCCTTGTGGTGGACGATGACATCGGGGATCTTGGCGGCGGAATCCAAGGTGACTCCGAGGGCGGACAAGCCGGCGGTTTCCAAGTGGACTAACTTGTTTTCGGTGTCGCCGATATAAAGAACAACGCCGCCGGGGGCGAAGATCGGGCAGAAGTGTTCGATGACGGCTTTGATGAGGGGATTCTGGCCACCGGGTGAGAGTGCGACTTGGGAGCCGTCGGGCAAGGTCACCGGCACACGGGCCGAGTCACGCTTGCGGGCGATCTCATGCTTGAGACTTTCGCGGCTGGATAGGTATTTTTTGAGGGCGGCTTTCCATTTGGTGGTTCCGACCATGCGGAGCAGTGCGAGCGCGGTGGGCTCGATCTGATAGACGGTCTTGCCGCTGTTGGTCGGGCGCTTGGGATCGTCCGGATTGCGGATCAGCAAGCCTTCCTCCACGAAGAATTTCACCGCGTCGTCGCGGATGGTTTCTCGGGTGTTCGGTGCGTAGCGGACGTCATAGGTGATGGCGATGAAATCAATGATGGGCGTTATTCCGCGCAGAGGAGCTTGCGCGTCCGCCCATGAAACGTCGGGCTGAAGATCGAGCAGGGCGAGCAGAGAGTAGGCAGCGATTTCGTTGCGCTGTTTCGGACCAAACTCCAATGCGGTGAGAGCTGCGATGGTTTCCGCGAGCCGTCGTTTCCTGACGGCTGTTTTTCGGTTAGGCTTGGCGGCTGGCATGAAGGTGTTTGGTGACGAGGAGGTCGATCTGTTCTTGGTGGAGGTCGAGGACATTGATTTCGCGGCCCATGGCTTGGAGGGTTATGCGATCCGGGTAGGCCAAGGTCCGGAGATCGGTGGCGTTCACCTGGGTGTGGCCGCTGAAGCGCCGGAAATACTGGTCAACCATGGTGGAATTCAAGAAAGCATAAAGTCCGATCGCCAGACTGCGGTCCAAGCCATGTCCGGCCATGTGGAAGTAATTCAGATGATTTTCAAAACCGACCCACTTTGTTATGACTTGATCGGGATCGAACAGGCAGGCGACGAGGCGGCGTTTCTCTTCCTTGGACGTGAAGCGTTTGGTGAGGAGATAGACTCCGGATGGCACGAGCCACGGACGGGTTTCATGAGTGTCAAGGATGGCGTTGGGTTTGCGGGCATCCGGCTTGGGCCAGTGAATGGTGCCGCCATTGAAATGACATGGATAGAGCAAGGGCACGGTTCCTGGTTCCGCGTCCTTGCGCAGCGCATCTTTAAGCCGGAAATCCACCACGCGGCCGGTCGAAACAGTGACGCCTAACGAGTCGAGGTTGGAACTGAGACCGTCCATGGCTTCCTTTGCTGCGGCATGGCTTGCCGCTGAGGGGATGTGGATGAATTTTGCGGCATCGTGCGGGTGGACGATTTCCGAGAAAGGAAAAACGGTTTCGGTGATGACATCGCGATGTTCGCCGCTGCTGCTAGAGATGATGATTTCGTCCGGTTGGACTCTCCCTTTCACTGCGTGGAAGATGATATTTTCCTGCAACACGCTGTCTTTGCGGAAGGCGGCCTTGCGGGATTCGAAAACGTGGAGTCGGCGCAGTTCCAGATGCTTCAGGAAGTCTTCACGGAACGGGCGGAAGTAGGGGCCATTGCAAAAGCTCCGGGGCGTGATGCCGACAAGTTGCCCGCCGGGAACCAGCAGGCGCTGAATGAGCGCGATGAAGCCGGTGTAAAGGTTGCTGGTTTCCATCCCGACGGAACGCAGGGCGTGCCTCTCGGCTGAGTCGGTGCTGATTTTCCGATAGGGTGGATTCGCGATGGCGGCATCGAACCCGGGCGGCGGCGCACCGAATAAATCACCCGCGAGTCTGGCCGACATTTCTTCGATGAAATCGGCGGAGTGAATAGTGAACGTGAAGTGGATGCCTGCGGATTTGGCAAGACGCTGGCACTTGCGCATGTTCGCGGAAAGGGTGTCAAGAATTTGGGGATCAATCTCGTAGAGGGTGGCGTCAATGGCGCAAACACCTTCATTTTCCCCACACAAGCGAGCGACGAAGGCGGAGGTAAGCGCACCCGCCCCAGCGCCGGCATCGAGCAAACGGACTACACGGGGAAGCGGCCCGAACATCGAGGCCATGAACCCGGCCACAGGCGCGGCGGTGAGGAACTGTCCAAGCTCCTCCTGCCGGGTTCCGGGGCGTGATGGGCTTGCCGCTTTCATGCCTTCAGCCTACAACCGGATGCGCGTTGTGCCAAGCAGCAAATGAGGCTGGGGACATGGATAATCGGGGGTTTACACGTCTGGCGGGGGAAGGGAAGCTGGATTGCGGACGTTGGATAGGTTTCCGGCTCCAATCCGTGGGTGCGGCAGTTGGCCAGCAGGGTGTATAACAGAGCTTGCAAATATCCGCCGTGCCAGCCCTGATGAAACAGTCAAATTGCGATTGCTGGAAACGATGAAGCAAACCATCATCGCGGCGCACCCCTTATGGAATTCGATCAATCCCTGCTCTATACCAGCCCGGACAGCACCCACTGCGGTGCGGTGCTGCGGTTCACGCTCGAAACCGGCCGCTATGCCGCGCAAACGTTTTTCGCCAAGCTGTTCACCTGCCCTAGCCCGACGTGCGACTGCGCCACGATCGGCTTGGCGTGCCGCCCCCTGGCTGCCACCTCGCCGGACCCCGGCGAGGTGTCGGCGGATGCCGGGGTGCTGTGGCTTGATGCCGACCTAGTGACCCGCAAGATCAGTGTGCGACATGACGCCCCGCCAGATTCCGAAGGTTTTGTGCAAGCTGTCGAAGCCGAAATCAAGGATTCGGATTGGAAGATGCTAACGGACTACTTTCGGAACGTGAAGCTCGTGCAACTGGAGAAGGTGGACATCGCCAAGATCGACGCCTATTTCCCGCCGGAAGTCACCGAGGAAGGTCTCATGTGCGGCTACCAGGACGTGTTTCCGTGGAGCTGTCAATGGACATTTCCGCTCGGTAAGGACATGTGGCTGATGATGGATGCGTATTGCGTGCAACCGGGTTGTGACTGCACGGAAGCGGCCCTGTCATTTTTCAATCTGAGCGCGGAACAGTCCACGAATCAGACCCACTCCAAGCCAACGGTCTTCTTGTATTTCGACCACGTGACCGGCAAGACCCGCATGGATGAGTCGCTGCCCGGCAGTCCCCCGGTGGCTCGCTTGATGTCAGCCCTGACTGAGACCTATCCCACCATCCGACAGACGCTCCAGCAACATCATCACCAGTTGCAGCAGCTTGGCCGTCGGCTGATCGGCAAACGACGCCGTTCAAGACGACGGTTTCCCTTCCTTGGGGGCAACAGCGCAGGCAAAGCCACCCCGCCACAGCCAGCTCCCGCAGTCCGCCTACCACCTCCAGCCAACCGCAACGACGCGTGCCCCTGCGGCAGCGGCAGAAAATTCAAGAAATGTTGTGGCGCGGTTTGATCGTCCGGTTGTGATCGAGCAGGTTGTTCCGGTTGCCGATCACCCGCCGTTCGCCGGGATGACCTGCAATTCCTGATAGACGGTGTTTTCCGAGTCATTGATGGGGAAGACGGCCCAGACCAACCAGCGATACGAGCCGAGCGGTTTGCCGTCGCTGGCGCGGATGCTGGTGGCCTTGCACTCGGCATCCTGGCGGGCATCCACGGTGCCCACCGGCGTGAAGAGTTTGGCATCGGCGACGTTCCATCCGGGATCGGTGGCAGCAGCGCTGCCGTAGAGCACGAAGTTCTGGCGGCCGCGCTCCCCGCCACGCGAATACGTGTTGACCTGGGCAATGGGGATGACTTTCGCCAGATCAAGTTTGTACATGCCGGTGACCACCCCGTTGGCAAACAACGGACCCATGCCATCGCCGATCTTGCCATCGACCAGGGATTCGACCGGGTCGTTGTTAGGCTTGGCGCCGCCGACGCTCACCTTGGCAGGCACCACGCCCGACGCCGGCCTCAGCGGAACTGATTTGAACTCGGTGTTGCCCGAACTCTCGGTGACCACATACGTGTAATCCTTGATCTCGAGGGTCGCCTTCTTTTGCTGGCGTGAAACGAGCAGCGCGAGCTGCTTGCCGGCGGCCTTGTCCTGCAATTTCCGCAGGTCATACATGGATCTAACAGGCTGGTCGTTGCAGGCGACAATCACGTCGTCCTTCAGCAGGCCGGCCTTGGCTGCAGGGCTGGCGGTCGGAACATCCAACAGCAGGACGCCGGATTCATCGGCCAGGCCGTAGGCCGAGCGGTCGCCCAGGCCCTCGATGTCACGGATCGCGGCCTGCCAGGCGAAATTGGGACGTTTGACGACCTTTTTCTCTCTAACCTGATTTTCGAGTTTGGGGATTTCCGGGGTGCGGGCGATGGCCTTGAGTGCGGGCTTTTGCACGCCGAACTGGTCCATGGGGAAATTGACGAAGCCGAGTTTGAGGGCCGGCGAGCCGTCCTTGACGCGAAAGTCGCCCTTGGCCGGGTCGATGAACATCGCGTCACCGATCATGGAATGCTCGTCACGGTTGGACTGGTCGGCGAGGGCGTCGGCGTGCTGGAGATTGGCCCATCCCGCGCCATGCACGAGGTTGAAATCGATTTCCTTGCCCCAGGGTGTTGGTGGCATGCCGCCGGCCGGGTGATAGCGCTCGCTGCCCATGATATTGCGGCGCACGATGTCCTCGCTGTGTTTGTACCAAACATGCGGGTGGAAGCCGTTGTTGACCATGATGTTGTTTTCAACCACGCGGAAGAACCCTTCGCGGTTCTTGAGGCCGCCGCGCAAAAACAGATTGTTATAGATATGGTAATTGCTGGAGCCGTCGTCGAGGTCGACGTCCCAGCCGTGGTCGCAGCGCCAGCGGTTGTTACGGAGGGTGGTGGTCTTGAGCGCGTCGAGGGTTACGATGCTCTTGTTAGCCTCCCATCCCGCGTCGTCGTTGAGATTCAGGCCGCCCAGCCCCCAATAGCGGTCGCGGCCCCACGAGTTGAACGAGCCGTGGTCGCCGGTTTCCTTGACGGTGTCAAACACATCGCAGAACTCGATGAGGTGCCCGCCCCAGCAACCGTCGCCGATGTTGATGCCTGAGCGCGGCATGTCATAGATCGAGCAATGGCGGATGGTGATGCCCTGCGAGATGTCCACCGAGACCCCCGCCGTCTGTTTCTCGATCTGGCCGATGTCATGGATCAGGCAGTCCTCGATCAGGCAGTCGGCCGGATAGTTGCTAGTCCGTGGTCCGGGGGTCTGGTCGATGTTGGCGAGTTCGTTGCCCTTGTCCCAGTTGACCGGGTTATAGCAGGCGGCGGGGTCGCCGATGACCAGCACGCCGCTGCCGCCCGCGCGGGCGATCAGACAACCGCGGAGGGTGACGCGCCGGTTGTAGTTGTTGATGAATACGGCATTGCCGCCGACCTGGTCGATCTGGCAGTCCGCGATGGTGCAGTCCTCCGTGCCGTTGATGAACAACGCGCCGCCGCGATAAATCGCCCAGTCCGTGCGCAACAGCGGCTCCTTGGTCTCCATGAAAGTGCGTGCGGCATGGCGGAAGGCCAGGCCTTTGAAACTCACAAAGCGCACCGGTGCCTGTTGCGTGCCGCGGAATTCTATCAGATGTTTCAGGCGCACCCCTTCGATGGTGGCCTTGGCGGGATCGAGGCCCGCCGGCGGATAGAAATAGAGCGTGCTGTCTCTTGCATCCAGGAACCACTCGCCGGGAGCGTCGAGTTCCTCGAAGATGTTTTCCACGAACCGGTGTTCCTTGTGCATGCCCATCGGCCGGTTGTTCTGCCAACCGCCTTCATAGGTGACCTTGTGGTCCGCGTCCATGCCGGTGATGAGATAATGCATGCCGCCCCACTCCGCCACATGCAGGGCATGGATGAACCCGCCGGCGGGGTTCTTCCAGCGTGCGGCGTGCTCCGGGCTGAAGGCATCCGCGGCGGTGCCGTGGAAGAAGCGTGCCTTGGGATCGATGTTCGGGTAGCGTGCCAGCGGTTGGCTTTCACCATTCACAAACAACTGGTCGGTGGTGAAGCCCGCCGGCAGTTTGGCCCGCATGATGCCGCCCGCCTGCCCTCCCGAATGGTCGGGAGCGGGCAGGTCCTTGAAGGGTGCCCACTTGAGATTGCGCATTTGGATACCGCCGCTGATGACCGGCTGCTCTTTCTGATAGGCCTGATAGACCACCGGCGCGGTCTTGGTGCCGGAATCCGCCGCGCTGAGCACCAGGGTTTCGGGCAGATAGTAGGTGCCAGCCCGCACCATGACGGCCACGGCCTCGCGGCCCGCCACCTTGCGTGCGGCCTGTTGGGCGCGCTGCAAGGTGCCAAAGGGTCTCTCCAGCGTGCCCGGATTCGCGTCATTTCCGTTAGGAGCCACATACAGTTGCGTGCCCTGCCCTCCAGCCGGAGCTGACGCGCCCAGGGCCATGGTCATGGCCACTATGAATATATTGATGTTTTTCATGATTTTTCTTTGGTTAGCGTTATTCAGGGTTTGCCACGGGCGGCAATTCAACATGCGGGTTGCTGACAGAGAGGCCGCGCTCATCGGTGACATTGAAATAGAAGATGATTGGCCGCACTGCCGGCAGATTCACCGTCACGGACTTGCCATTGACCTCGGCCGGCACGCTCTGCCAGACACGGTCCTTGGCGTTGGCGTAAGCGAGCTGGACTTTGGCCACGGTTCCGGTGCCCGAGATGATGGCTCCGGCCTTGTCCCCGGCAATTTTCGTGGGGCCGATGTTCAACAGCGGTGCGCCCTTGTTCAGATAGCTGTTAATGAACGCGTCCACCTCGGGGAATGTCCAGATGTGGCCATGACCCCGGTTGATCCCGATGCAGAGCGTGACCGGCGATTTCACCAGATTGTAGGACTTCTGATAGCTATCCAGAGGATAGGCGAAATCATTGGTGCCGTTCATGAACAGCATCGGGCATTGCACCTGCCCGAGATAACGCGACGGCTCGAAATGGTCAATCCAGCGCTGTTTCAAATCGTCAGGCATTTTGGCAAAATAGTTGTCAACCCAGGCACTCTTTTCATGGATGAAGCCGCAGCCGTAAACCGGGACTGCCGCCTTGAACCGGTGGTCCAGCCCCGCCACAATACACGTCAGGTAGCCGCCCCAACTGATGCCTGTCAGCGCCGTCCTGTTAGGGTCAACTTCCTTGAGCGAAGCGAGCAGGGAGTGGCCGCGGATGACGGCCGCCACGGCCTGATAGGTCCAGACGTCCCTGGTCTCGTCAGGCCCGAAGACCGCGAACTTGACGTCATCGCCCTGATCCGGCCCGCCATCCGGCAAGCGTCCGGCCGGCCCGTTGCCAGCCAGGTCCATCGCCAGTGCTGCAAAGCCATGGTTGACCCAGTGCTTGACCCAGTCGCGAAAGGCGGCGCCGCCGCCGCCATGGACGAGAACGACCCCTGGAAATGGCCCTGGTCCATCCGGCTTGCCGCAATAGGAAAACACCCTGGTTGGTTTGCCTTTGAAGGTTTCACCATCGTAGTACACTTCCTGGATCTGCTCTTTGGACTCGCCCCAGGTCGCGGGCGGCACCTTGGACAGCGCCGCCAGGTCCCACGGGCCGTCGTGCGCCGCCCAGGCGGCCGAAACCGAAGCTAACAAAATGCCGAGGCGGAATAACTTTTTCATCTTGAGTGATGGTGTGAATGCATTGTTCTAACTTATTTCATGTCACCCCGCATACCGTGATGCGCTTGAGCAACCGTTTGCGGGGGGACTCGTGGTGCGGATGTTCATGGGTTTGGGAATTTCAGATAGGGCTGAATGGCTTTGAATCTCTGCGGCCCGATGCCAGGGACGAACAACAGATCAGCCGCCTTGAGATAGGGCCGACCTTCGATGATCCGATTGGCGAATTCCTCACCGATGCCCGGCAGCTTCATCAGTTCGTCGCGAGCGGCGGTATTCGGATCGAGCTTGAAGTCTGCGGTTAGCGCTTGCTTGCCCACGGCGAGCGCGATCTCCTCATCGTCGTTGCGCTGGTCCTGACGCTGTTGGGGCAGCTTATTCCAGTCGGTGTGGGACCACACGCCAAGTCCGCGCTTGGCTGCCTGCAATTCGAGATCCGCGAGTTGCGCCCGGTAATCGTCTTTCGTGCGTGCGTCGGGAGTCTCCCTGTAAACCCCATAAGCCCGGGCAAGGCCCAGCTTGACGAGATGGGCGGCCAGATCGGTGCCGTCGGGACCGGTCACAAATGCGTAGATGCGGGGATGGCGTCCGTCGCCCCGGGCGTCAGCGAATGAGGTATGGATGGTGAACGGCTTGTCGAGGACCCGGACGACTTCCTCGGCCGCGAGTTTTCCGTACTCCTTGGCCAGGTCAATCGCAGCCCTCGGGTTTGGAGCTGCGTCCGTGATGCCGAAATACCGTCGTTGGGCCCGCAGCCGCCGTTCGTCCGTGGCGTCGTTCACATGCCACTCCATGCAGTCGGCACCATACAGGCGAATCGTGAGTTCCTTGCCGGCGGGCGTCAGGATTCCGAAACTGTCGCCATCCGCCCATGCCGCGGGCACCAGGACGCACCTCTCGATTTGCTGAAGTGGCTCTCCCCTCAAGCTGGGAGCCAGCGCCAATGCCAGGATGATTGAAAGCGTTTTCATGAGGATGGCGACATTGATAGAGAGGCGTTGACGTTTCGGCGGCGGTTGCTGCTAATGAATTCGAGTCGGATGACAACACGCCGGATCGGCAGGTGGGGGGTCGAGGCGGGTTTGGCGTTTTGCACTCATGGCTTGGCGCAGGTCAAGGCCTCCTTCGTTGCGCAGGTCATGCCCGGTTGGTCCTCCGAAGCGTTTGACAGGATGGCTGCTGCCACGGGCAGGCAGTCGATAGGTTACCAAATCATCCAACCCATCCCCGACCCTGGCGAGCATGATCAGCCTAACGACATCAGGCTTCAATCGCTCCTCCAGCACCTGATCCACAGCGGCCAGCAATTGCCGGTTGGGGGGGTGCGAAACAGGAGAGACAAACTGGCAGGGAAAGATCGCGGGCGGCGGGCCAGGTCCTTGGTAGCGCTTGCCAGTGAATTCATGGGCGGTCGATTGGGTGTGAATGACCCGCCCGTCTGGAGCCAGTCGTTTGAGTTCCACCGCCAGCAGCGCGGCGTATTCGGCAACTTCTTCGTCGCCGCCGAGTTCAGTCGTCGCGTCGATGACAGGGGAAATCTCCAACTCACGGTACTCCCGGTAGCCGGCATCTATCCGCAGCTTCTCGCCGGACACAACCTGTCCTTCGATGGCCGCCGTGCCCTCGAAGCCGTTCTCTCTGGGTGTGGTGTGAGGAAAAAGCCAGTTGAGCACTTCTAGTACCTGCGTGCGGGCTGACTTCGATTCGCGCTCGCGTCCGCTATCGATCCAAGTGAAGGCGTCGGTCGGGTTGCTCGCGATTGCCAGTGCCTCCAGCACGCTGGTCTTGCCGCTATTGTTCTTGCCCACCAGCAGGTTCACGGTGCCAAGGCTATCCAAGCGCAGGCCTTCAAGGCGGCGGAGGCGTTCGATGTGGATGGAGTTCCAGCGGGGCATGTGCGGGTAGTCTATGCGGGTTGTGCGGGCTTTGCCACCCCAAAGATGGCTGTGCCTTCACGTGGTGAATGGCAACACGCCGGGCCCGCGGGTGGCGGGTCGAGGAAGGTCTGATAGGGGTGGCCGGATTGCATGGACTCGGCGAGGGCGTCGTGGATTTCGAGGATGGTTTGTTGGGTGCGGTAGTGGCCGTGCTTGGCGATGTCCTTGCGCTTCACGACGGGGAAGGTGTCCATGAAGTGGTTCGCTATCTATCCGTCTGAGAGAGTGATATGTCTTCTCTCAAGCTCGTCCAAGAATATTGCCAGGCTTGGATTCAGTGGCCCCTTTGCAAGGAGAACCTTTCGTTTGCGGTATTCCTTGGATGCTTGGTCATAAAGACGGGCATCTTTTGGCTCGGTGCTGAGTATGTGTTCGTCAGCCTTCCTGAGAGCCAGATCGATGGCTTTCAAGCATCCAGTACTTTTGTCCGCCCTTGATTCATCCCACAAGGGCAGCAACCAGCATTCGACTTCGCGAACGCATATGGCGAAGATGATCCGGTCTTCGTAGAATGTCAAATCTTCAGTGCCGATGATTTCGCGCAATTTGGCGACCACACGTTCGACCATTGTGTGCGGATCAAGTTGCCGATCATCCTCGCGCTGGGGTACACCAAAATTGACGTGCTCTGATTGATCCGTGTCTATCTGGACGATGAGGTATTCCGCAAACTCGAGCGCATCCCGATGTTTCTTTCCCTGGAGGTAGCGAATGACGTTTTCCCAAGTCCCGAACTGCTGCCACGAAGATACCCCATCGGCGGTGGGATCCGGCTGATAGGGTTTCAGGAAGGGTTCCGCGGATTGATCCTTGAACCATCCAACCAGAATGTTTTTCAGCACCGCATAATCAGTGGCTCCCTCCGATACGACCGCAAACTCGTTCATAATATCTTAGAAGTGTTCGGGAAGACCGCCAAGAAGGCCTGACATGAAAGCGCTTGAGAGTTTGATTGGGGTTCCCTCGGGGCGCGGGCGCGGAGCGCTTACTCGGTTGGCCACCGTGTGGCCCTCGCTGTTTCGGCGGACCACGTAGAGACGCTGCTGGTCATCCTGAAGATTCATCCCGTCCAAAATCGCCGGGTTATGCGTGGTGCAGATCACCTGCTTGCCGGTCTTTGCCGCCAGGGTCGTAAGCTGACGCATGAGTTCGGCACAGAGCTTGGGATTGAGCGCATTATCGATGTTGTCGATTGCGAAGAACTTCGGTGTCTGCTTGCTCAGAAACAGCGTGAAATAGAACAGTAGATAGAGGAACCCCTCGTTGGCACTGCGTTGGTCGAAAACCGGCCCATCGGCGGGAAGCCAGCGGTCATGAATCAAGAGCCGTCCCCTGATTTCATCCTCCTCGGTCGGCAAACGCAGATCGCCGAACCAGCCCAGAAGTCCCAATTGGGACTTCAATTCCTTTGCGAATTTTCCGTTTCCCGCTGCGCCTGTGTCCGAGAGCAGCTTGAGCAAGCCCTCGCCTTTGGTTCCCAGTGGCTTGATCGCCCCCTCCGTTTCAAAATTCCTCAAAGCGGTGTTCTCGGGAGAATAGATGAGAAAGTCCCTGAGACTCAGCGAGGCGGCGATCTCAGGAAGTCGTTTGCGCTTTCTGGCAGCAGCAAGTTGTTTGGCGACAAGCTCACGTCCCAGCTCTTCGAGCACCCCCAGCTTGAGTTTGGATGAAAACCTCGTCCTAAAAAGCTCAAGCTCCCGGAGAAAGTCATCGGAATCCACCTCGTCGCTGATCTCATCCTGGTCCACTCCGGCCGCGACATGCCAAGCGATTCCAGGAAAACTCCGTGCGGAGTTCGGACGGGACACCTTGATGTCCAGTGGTTTAGCCGCATCAGTGCCGATCACACGAAATGCAATCGGTTGATCGATGGGTGGCCTATTCTCCCGCAGTCTCATCGGTGGTACAAATTTTGAATGCATCCACTCCTGTTCAGTCACGCGGATTCCCCGCGTGTGGAGGAACTCGGCGTCCAGCTTGTTCGCGGCTGCGGCGGCGGCGAAAGCGATGGCTTCGAGGACGTTCGACTTCCCGCTGCCGTTCTCGCCAATGAGCACGGTGACGTTGCCGGGCTTGAGCGAAAGCTTGGCAATCGATTTGAAGTTTTCAATCTGGATTTCCGAGATCATGGGAATTGCGGTGGCGGGAATTTAGACGACGGTGGCAGGAAATGCGACACGGAATTACGGGCAAGCGGGGCTAGAATGGTGAATAGGCACCGGTGGGGCTGGGGTGAGTAGGGTGAAAATGCTCATGACCTGGCAGGATGACAACACCTCGCATCCGCCGGTGGCGGGTCGCGGCGGGATTGATAGGGGTGGCCGGATTGCCTGGAGTCGGCGAGGGCGTCGTGGATTTCGAGGACGGCTTGTTGGGTGCGGTAGTGGCCGTGCTTGGCAAGGTCCTTGCGCTTCACGACGGGGAAGGTGTCCATGAAGTGGTTCGCTATCTATCCGTCTGAGAGAGTGATATGTCTTCTCTCAAGCTCGTCCAAGAATATTGCCAGGCTTGGATTCAGTGGCCCCTTTGCAAGGAGAACACGCGTCCATGGCGAAATCCTGGTCGTCGAAGTCGGGGCGGTAGATGCGCCGGGAGACGTAGAAGGTCCTGTTGGAAATCGGAATGGGCTGCTCATGCTCCAGAGGTCCGACGAGGCAATCGCCCGGTCGCATCTCCGGCACGTAGCGGAGAACCAGCTCTTCCGGTTGCTTGAGGAAGTCAATCATGCGGCGGTGAGTTCCGCCACCAGGGCGGAGAGGAGGTTCTTGGCGGTGGCGCGGGAGGCGGCGAGCTGCGTTTCCAACTCGTCCACCAGAGCGATCAGTTGCGCCACTTTGGCCACGATCCGGCGTTGTTCCGCGAGGGGGGGGACGGGGACTGGAATCGCGTTCAGTTCCATCTGATTGATCTTCGGCATTGCGACTCGCGTGTCCGCCTTCACCGCCTGCACGAGGAACGACTCTGAGAGCATGTAACGTTGGAGGTAGAGCAGGTCGATGAGGGCATTGATCGGATACATGTCGGCGCTGCACAGCCCTTCGAAATCGACGACGACGACCTTGGCCAAGTTCGGGCGGATTTTCGAGTAGACGATTTGTCCTGGGTAGAACCGGTGGTTCGAGCTGATGACCTTGTCCTCGCGCTCAGTCCTTCATGGCAAGAGCACGCCGTTTCCCTTTTCGATGTTGTCTGGGGCGAGGTGGATGAAGTCCAAGAACTCATCAGGCTTCACCAGATTGGAAGCGATGATTGCCACATCGCGGAAGCGAGCCCACGTCCAACTGTCGGGGACCTCGTATTGCAATGACTCTGCCGGGAGCGGCGAAAGGGGTGCGGCTTGGCTGCGGCGTTGCTCGGGAGTGAGTTCGCGCGCGAGGCGTTCGAGCAGTTCGCCCGCCGGTTCGTCGTTGGGGTCTTGGGGGACGAGTTTACCTTGGGCGGCGAGGGTGAGGATGGATTTGCGGAGGTCGGCGGGGGGGATGGCGTAGGACTTGTGGAAGAGGAAGTGGAGGTTGGCCGGGGTGGGGGCGGCGGCAAAGCGGGCCAGCGAGGCGCGGGCGAGATCGGCGTGCCGCGTGTCGCGTTCCTGCTGCTGCGTCTCTAACTGATCACACAAGGTCATCAACTCATCCACCTTGGCGACGATGCGCTTCTGAACCTTACGGCTGGGCACCCAAAGCGACATCGCGTTCAGTTCGGCTTTGCCGATGACGCCTTGGGCCGAGCCACGCGAATTGCGACGCAAGCGAAGGGTGTAAGGAATCAGCGAATAGTAGAGAAATCTTGTGTCAAGTGCTGACGAAGGGCGAATGGCGGCGGCACTCCGACCGATTGCGCAGTCGATAGCGAGGTTCAGTTTGCCGACAGTAGCGCCGACGACACATACTAACACATCGCCCTTCTTCGCGAACTTGAGTGGGTTGGTGGTCCATACTTCTTCCCGAGGGTAGAGCGGACCAAACTCGCCGACCTTCACGAATAGAGTTCCTCGCCCTTCCGTGTTGTATTCGTCGCCCGCTGGAGCTTGGCCCATCACAAGTTCGACAAGTTCACCCATCATTCGGGTGTCTTCTTCGACAGGATGCTCCAAAGCTTTTGGAATCAAGCGACCTGTCGCTGCGAGTTCCAGCACCAACTCCCGCATCTTCGCCACCGCATCGGGCGCGTCGGCGAAGGTGTTGAATTTTTCGAAGAAGGTGTTGAGGGTCATCGGTTATGTCGCCCTTTCAGGGCTTGGGAAGTGTTGGGGGCGGGTGACCCAGGGCGTTGCCCTGGGCTGTCGAATGTCGCCCCGTTGGGGCTGAAGAAAAGCCGCATCTTCGCCACGGCATCGGGCGCGTCGGCGAAGGTGTCGAATTTCTTGAAGAAGGTGGCGAGGGTCATGATTTGTGCCGCCCTTTCAGGGCTTGGAAAATGGGGGGATCGGTGACCCAGGGCGTTGCCCTGGGCTATCGAATGTCGCCCCGTTGGGGCTGATATCTTGCGCCCCAACAGGGCAAATCATCCCAGCCCAGGGCATCGCCCTGGGTGCTTGGTTCGAAAATGTATCGAGCCCTGAAGGGGCGTTCCATCCGGGATCCAACTCCACCCACGGAACCATGGTCCGCCCCTTCAGGGCTCGGATAGGCGTGGAAATGCCTTTCCTGGGGCGATGCCCCAGGCTGGTATGGATCGCGCCGTTGGCGCTGAAGATCACCGCATCGGGCGCGTCGGCGAACTGGTCGAATTAATGCAAGAAGGTGGCGAGGATCATGATGCGTTCTTAGCGGTCTTCCATACCAGCGGCCAGCCGCGCACGAGCAGCGGCAATGACGGGCTCTCCCACGCTCGTGTCACTGACCACAATCATGCCCCGCGCACACGGTCGAGAGTGGCCAAATCGGACTGAAACTCCTCAACGGTGGTGCCGGGCCACGCTCCATGCGCGGCCAGGAAATTCACCGACTCCCAGCGGGAGGCGTGGCCGAGCATTTCACCCACCTGCGCGCAGGAGAGTCTGCCGCTGCGGTAGCCCTCCACCGCCAGGCTCTCCAACGTGGCACGCGGCAGATCGTCCCAAGCGCTCTGCAACAAGGCAGCGACGCGGTCAGGTAGTTGAAGAGTAAGTGTCATGGCTGGAAATGATAAGGGATGGAGCCGGTTTTGGCAATGGCGGCGAATTGCGGTTCAGCCGGCGGTGGCGGTGAGGGCGTGGTGGAGTTCCTGTTTCAGCTTCGCCCGCGTCTCGGCGATCTGAGCGAGGAGCTTTTCGTATTCGGGCAGGAGGTGGTCCACGTCGCCGGGGCCTTCGTCGGAGTTGTGCGGGTTCTTGAGGTCGAGGTTGAAGTTGCCGGCCTTGATGGTGTCGATGGAGACGCGCCAGGCGCGTTCGGTTTCCTCGCGCTTGGAGTAATGGCCGTGTTTGTCGGGTTTGCCCCACCACGCCTTTTCCGCCTCGAACTCGGCGATGTTGATGGGTTTGCCCTTGTTGTAACTCTTGGCGCCGGGTGGATAGTTCGATTCGATGCCATCCTCCTCCATGCCACCGAAGGGCGGATTGGTGGCGATGACATCCACGCGCTCCTTCGGTCCCCAATCGCGCAAGGGGCGGGCGAGTGTGTTGCCATGGCGGACATTGGAGGGAACGTCGATGCCGTGGAGCAGGAGGTTGGTGATGCAGCGGAGTTCCTTGGGGAGCGGAGATTTGTATTTGTCCCGGAGGAGGTCGAGTTCCTTTTCCCGGTCGTCGAAGATCTTGAGGAAGAACATCCAGCCAAGCTGTTCGAGGCGCTGGGCATCACCGTAGGTGCCGGCGTCCTTGCGCATGATTTTGGAATCAGTGCTCGACCAGATCTTGCATTCAGCCCGTTTCACAAGGGATTGATCGAGTTGGTCCGGTCATTGGCCGGGGTGGAACCTATTTCCCGGGCTCGACGAACTCGCCCTTGGCATCCCTAACGGAATCGATGGAGGCGCCGTGGTAGGCGCGGGCGAGCACGGCGATGTTGCGATCGTCATCCTTCAACTCGCTGACCGGCCGTGACAGGATCCCCTCGAGCGGCACGAGTCCGCCATCATTGCGCGGCACGGTGAAGCCGTAGAGCCCGAGGCCGGCCTGGAGCGCCTCCGGGACCACCTTGGTGGCGTCCTGCCCGTTCCAGCTCGCCAGGCAGGTGATGAGGCGGGTGTGCGGGCCGATCATCGCTTTCACGGCATCGATACTCTTCCTATCTCCGGCTTCGTTCATCAGCCAATCGGTTTCCTTGTACATGTCCGAATTGACGACCATGGGATGGTTGATTTGATTGCTGGTCAACCAAAGGATACACTGCGGGTTGGCGTCCTTGGCGGCCTTGCGGATCGCCTTCCAACAACGGTCGAGTGCCTTGCGGCCGTATGCGCGGTATTGGGGCATGCCCCGGACCAGTTTGTCCTCACCGGGGAACGGCTCGCCCATGAGTTGCTGATAGAGTTTCTTCTCACACTCCAGCCACTTGCCCGCGGTGGAATTCCGTTCGGGCATCCACAGCCAGTCGATCATGAAGCCGTCGATGCCAGTCTTCTTCACCGCGTCGCCGATCGAGGCGGATAGATAGGCGAGGTATTCGTCGGTATAAGGAATGTGATAGGTGGTCGATGTGCCGTAGCTGAGGTCGGGATGGTCGGTGCCCCACTTCGGGTTGGCGGCGATGCAGAAATAGCCGAACACGAGCATGCCTTCCTGGTGGCCGAGTTTCACCACCTCGGGCAGGAAGTCGTGCTTGAGTTCCGGTTGTTCCGGCACCAAGCCATTCTGGTACCAGGCATAGCCGTTGGTGGAAACGCAGAAGGTCTGGATGACATTGGCCCCCATCGCCTTGTACCAGGCGACGTGCTGCGCCGGATCGGCACCGGCCCACGTGCCGGGCGTGGCGAACGGCTTGCGTTTGCGGTCGGTCGCCGCCCAGTTGAAGTCAAGGCAGTAGGCCTTGATGTCCTTGATCCCGGCGCTCTTCGGCACGGGCGTGGCGGGCGGTTCGGCGGCGGTGGCGGCGGTGGCGGTAAGTGCCGTGAGGATGAATGCGGATGCGATGGGTCGTGTTTTCATGTTGGCGCGTTCGCTTTCCGGGTATGGCTTCTTTCCTTGTTCTGAATGAGCCTCATCGTCTTTCTCATTTGCCTCCAGGTCGCCTGCCAATTTCTGTCTAGCGTTCCAAGTGTCTGCCGCCGACCCGGAAGAACCGCCGTCCGGCGGTGCCCAATGGCAGTTCGACAACATTCGCTGGAGGCGAGGCCGCAATGCTGTTAGAGACTTCAACCCAATTCAACAGATCGCTGCTGCTGGAGATCGTGTAGGCACACTTTTCGGCGCTTTGCCACTGGATTCGCAGGCGATCCGGCGCTGGGTAGTCAAAGGACAATATCTTCAGGCAGGAATCGGCACTGGTCGGGTCGGTGCCGCTCACGTACTCGTCCAGGTTACAGACACCATCGCCGTCCCAATCCTCGAAGGGGCCGCCGCCGGGCACCTTGGTCCCGCCAAAGTACTTGATTTCCCAACTGTCGGCCATGCCATTGCCGTTCAGGTCGATGAGGGATCGCGTGTCAAATGCACCCGTAAGATGCGAGGAGACCAAGCCCAGCGCATTGGTGGCGAAAACCCGGTAGTAGAGGACCTGGCCCGGGACCAGCCCACTAAGGGTGGACGTGAAGGCCCCGGGTCCGGACCATCCAACGACCTGCAAGTGCTGCCAGAGATTCGGGTCATCCCCCGCATCCGTCGTGCCCCACGCGATCAGCACGTCGGCCGGTTGATTACCGGCTGAATACAGCACGGCACCATTGATGTTAGCCGACACGCCATCAACGCCGGTGGGCACCCCGTTGGCTACGGCCAAGAGCGGCTGGGAATCGTAAACCTTGCCGCCGGCGGCCACTGCCGCCCGGTTCATCATCTCGCGGCTCAGCCGGTCCTGGTATTTGTTCTCGCGCCAGATATCCACCGCGCATTGAAGCGTGCAGTTGGCCATGTCTTCGCGCGGCATCGCGGCGAGGGCGGCCAGGCCCTTTTGGACGAGGGCCAGAGCCTGCGTGTAGGGGTTGCCAGTCAGGCCGGAGAGACAGGGGCTCATTGAAGGCCGGTCGAAGGAGATTTGCTCCCCCAGGCCCTTGATATTGTACACATCCACCCCGGTCAGAGTGCGCAGCGAGGTCAGATCGGTATCATTGAGCGGAGAACGCCCACCGGCGTTGTCAGGATAATTCGCGGCATAGCTCGGGTAATACACGGCGTTCAAATCCACCCAGGTCACGATCCGATCATATTCGGCAGGAGAGAGGGTCACGCTGTGGTGGCCGGCCTGGAGCGCCTGCACCAGCAGGCTGGCGTGAGAACCCCAGGACCGGGCCTGTTGAATGGCCGCCGGCCCGGCGCCAATGGCTCCGGTATATCCCTTGCGCCACAGGTCGGCGTAGGAAGCGTTGAAATACACGCCCTTATCGCCGGCCAGCACGACGCTGGCCGCGCCGCTCCCGCCGTAGTCATGGCAGGCCATGCACTTGGCGTCAAAGACGGGCTGCACCTCTGCCAGGTAATTGAACATCTTGGGCGGCTGCCCCTCCCACCCTTGGAGAGTGTCCGGGTTCCGCTGGAAGGCGCTCGGCATGAGTGAGCCGGTGAAATGGGGCGCAAGCCCGCGATCTTCATGGCAGCCAACGCAGCCCTGGCTTTCGCCGGCTTGAAAGATCGTGCCGGACCGCATGGACTGAATCATCATGCCGTTGGTGTCCAGCAATTGGAAGAAGACGAACCGGTCTGCCGGCACCATGAAGTGGGCCGAACCGTCCGGATCCACCGGCACCGTGCCAAGGATGCGCTTGGTTTCGAAACTGTCCCAGTTCACCCCGGGCGCCTCGATCCCTTGGGCATTCCAGGCCTGGCTGCTGTAATAGCGTTTCTCCGGGGATTCCACCACGCGCAGGTACTTGACATCGCCCCGCGTCACGCCGGCCATGTGGGTGCCCTTGTAAACGTCCATGATATAAACACGGCTGTCGGAATTGTCGTACTTGCGCGGCACGGTCACCGTGTTAGGGCGTGGATGCGCCGTCAGCGGCATGGGATCGAAACAGCCCACGCTCCCGCTTCCCTCGTCGTAAACCGGGGTCTCGCTGCCGTCCTGAGCGTCAAGCAGGTAGATCGCCATATGCTCGCCAGCCACTTGCCGCGAGCAAAGGAAGTAGCGCCCTCCCACCCCGGTGGTCGGGTCCACCAAGGGATAAGGATCCTCGTGCTTCGGGCTCGTGCTGGCAAAAGTGTCAAAGTCATAGCTGACGAAGTTGTTCACGTGAACCCAGCTCTCAAGCCCGGCAGGCCAGATCCGCACCACGGCATCCGGACCGTCAAGTGCCAAGCGGTGGTCCAGCAGCGCGATCGCGCCCCAGGGCCGATCATGGCACGCCACGAAGTTGCAGACCACGTACGGCGTCCCTGGCACAGCATGTCCATCCAACACAGCGCCCGGGCTGCTGGTGTTGTTGCCATAATACACGGCGTGGCCCGTGCCTTCCGGGTCCACCGTCCACAAGCCTTGTGCGTCGCCGAAGTTCCGGTCCACGTATTCCCACCGATAATAGAGGACCCGCCCGTCCGGCATGAGGCTGGGGTGTCCCTCGAAGAGAGTGCTCTTGGCGATTTGCACCACGTTGGCGCCATCGGCTTCCATGCGATACAGGTTGTGCGACAAGTGCTTGTTGCACATCACATACTTCGGTTCGCGGCCGGAGACGAATACGATGCGGTCATCCGCCAGGTATATCGGGTCGAAATCATCCACCCCCGCCAGAGCGGTCAATTGCTTAAGCCCGCTGCCATCCACGTTGATTTCCCAGATATGATAGCTTTCGGCGGCGCTCTTGCGCCAGGCGAACACGACTCGTTGCCCGGTGAAATGAACGTCGGGGTCACGGATCACGCCGTCAGGCCCCGCGTTGAGCAAAGTTTGCGCTACGCCCGTGGCCGGATCGAGTATCTTGAGTGCCGCGCCACCCCCGCCCGTGTAGGCGCCGGTGTTATACTCATAAGGCGCAGAGGGGAACATGGTGTGGGTGTTGTGGTGGTCCGGCAGGTACTGTTTGCGCACCACGAACAGGATCGGCTGGTTGGTGACGGCAACCGGCAGCGCCGCCTGCAGGCTGACACTCGGCAGCAATAGACCCAGGACCAACCCGGCCGCCCGCATGACGGAGCCACCACGATAGGCATCGCGCAGATTCTCAGAGTGACAGTACATAGGCAGTCAGGTCATCAATTTCGGAGTCGGTGAGGCCGGCCACTCGCGCGGCGTGGACAGTGGTGATCACTTCGCGCACGGTGGCCGCCCGGCCGTCGTGCAAATAGGGCGCCGTGCGCCACACCTCGCGCAGCGTCGGCGTGTCATAGGCCATCCCTGCCTCCCGGCCGGTGCCCGTGCCAATGTCGTGCTTCCGCTGGTCGGTCAGATATGGGCCGGTATGACATTGCACGCACCCACGAGTCTGGAAGTGCGTTTGGCCTCGGGCGGCTGAAGCGCTCAAGGCGCCGTTTGCCAAATACGGGCTGGGCACCGGGGTGAGGGCGGCCAGATACGCGTCAATCGTCTGGGCCAAGGTCTCAGGCTGGCTGGTGAATTCGATGTATTTGAGTCCGGACCGGACCGCGACCTGCGCATTGGCGCGGATGCCTGTCACCATCACTGGCGGGGTTTGCATCGAGTAGAGATGGCTCTTGGTGTTCTTGGGGCTGCCAAAGCCGTCGTTTATCAAATCCCAGTTCAGCGAATCGGCCCGCGCGTCGGGATGGCAGCTTGCGCAGCTTTGCCACTGCTGCAGGCAAAGCGTCGCATCGTTGTAGTTCCGTTCGCCCAGACGCGCGTCCACGACCGGCTTTTGCCAACCCAACAAGATCTCTTTGGCACTGTTTTCCTGACCTGGAACAAGGCTCACCGCACCGACCGAATCGCTGAAATACTCGGCTGTGTATAGCTGTGTCCCCGCCAATGCGATCCCGTGGGGGCCGTTGCCCTTGAGCGGCAGACGGCGCCGCAAACCGGCCATGAAAGTGAGGTCCTGCGGCGCATCCTCCCCGGCATTCTGCAAGCGGGTCAGGAGCGCGGCCCGGTCAATCACGCTGATCTCATGGGTTCCGGCGTGGGCCACGCACAGGTATTGGCCGTCGGCGGTACACGCCACACCCCAGGGGTTGGCTGCGCCGAGATCCAGATCGTCGAGCAGGACGGTGTTGATGAGCGTGGCGGCGGCGGCGTCGATGACGCTCAGCCCGGCCGTGTTCATCCACCCGCGCGTCACCTGCGTCGTCGGGGCGTAAAAGCGCGATAGCAGGTGGGTGACAAAGACCCGCGCACCGTCCGGAGACACACACAGCCCGCGCAGCGAATGCGCCCCCACGGGCAGCCGGACGGTGGCGGCGAGCGCGTTGGTGGTGGTGTCAATGACGCTGACCACGGCGGCGATCGCGGTACTGGCGGCCGGACCCGTAGGCAACAAGTTGGCGACGAAGAGCCGGCGGCCGTCGGGCGTCAGCGCCGCCGCGTGGGGCTCACGGTCCACCCGTATCCGCTCCAGGGTTTCGCCCGTGGCGATGGCAACGACCGAGACATCGTCATTGAAGCGGTTGCACACATAAAGCCGGGTGCCGTCGGGGCTGACCACCGGCGACATCGGGGTATGGCCCACACTGATCGTCTGCAGCAAGTCTCCGGTCAGGGCGTTAAGCACGAACACCTTGCCTGCCGCGACGCCGGCGGCAACATACAGCCGTGTGCCGTCCGGGCTGAGGGCCAGGCCGTTCGGCGCATCCGGCACGGCAAAGGTCTGCCACAACATTTCCGCACTCAGGTTCACCACCGCCACCCGAGACGCGGTTTGCTCCGCCACATAAAGGCGGGCGCGGGTGGCATCCACCACCAGCGCGCCAGGTGAAAGATAGTTCGCGCGGCTGTCGTCCAGGACCAATCCGATGGCCTGGGTTGCGGTCAGCACCGCATTCTGGGCGTTGGTGAGATCCAGCAGGAAGTAGCGGTCGCTTCGCGGCACCGTGTTGCCGTTGACGATGACATCAATGAACAACTGCGTTTGGCCTGGCAAGAACGTGGCCGTCCCGGAAATCGCCTGAAAGTCCGAAGGGGACGCTGTCCTCAATTCGTAATCGAAGGAGACGCTGTCCGGGTAGGCCGCTGACAAAGTGGCGACGAAGCGCATAGGCGTCTGCCCGCTCTGGCCTGCCACCACCTGGGCGCCAGACACTGACAAGAGAGGGGCAAACGCCGCGAAGGACTGAACTCCGGACCAGGATTCGCCATAACTGTTCGTCGCGCGGCAGCGGTAATAGTAAGGCGTCTGCAAATTCAAGCCGGTAACAGGTGTGGAGAAGCTGCCAGTTCCGCGCACCCCCAGCGCAACGCGGTGGCCCCACCCGTCAAAATTCTTGCCGGCATCAGTCTCGCCCCAGCAAAGCCAGACGCTCGCCGGGGCCGCGCCGGTGCTGACCATGGTTCCGGTCAGGGTGGCGGAGGTGGCCAGCAGGTTCGTTGCGCCTAACGGATTGGTCACCCACGGCAGATTGGGCTGCGTCGGCATCACCGCGCCGAAGCTGCAAAAGGCCCCGTTGGCCACAGTGTCCCGCTCGGCCTGAATCCAGTTCGCCGACCGCGCCACCGCCGAAACCCGCACCTCATCCAGAGCGCCGTAGAAATACTCCCCCAGGGGGCTGGTGTCCCGGCCGCCGATGCGGGCGTTGCGGCTCGTCGCCTGAAGATTGCCGGTCTTGGGAGTTGAACCGGTCTGCACGCCATTGACATAAAGCCGGATGGAACTGCCGTCGTAGGTTGCCGCCACATGCTGCCATTGTCCGACCGTCAGGGCTCCGCCGGTGACGGTGGTGCCATCCAGACGGCAATGCAGCACGGCCGGTAGGGCGTAGAGTATCCAGGCATAATAAGGGTCGGTGTGGGTGGAATGGTAAGACTTCCCGATAATGGTGTTGCCGGTAAGCTGGCTCGGGTTGATCCACGCTGAAAGAGTAAGCTGATTATTCGTCACATTCAGGGAGGCGCTGTTGCCGCAATCAATAAAGTCCGTGCCGTCGAATGTGCGCCCCTGGCCCACCCTGCCCGCACCGGATACCGTGCCGTTGTTGGTCCCGTCATTGGCATTGGTGGTGGCATCCGCAAAGCTGCCCGTCAGGTGCCACACTCCGCGGAAGCTTGGGTCCCAAACCTGGTTGGTGGCCGCCGGGGCGGGTGCCGCCGGGTTGCCCCAGTAGGCGCGAACCACGGTGCTTGAAGTGAGGCTCGGCACCCGCACCCAGACCTCGGAAACGCCGTTGGGATCCCACGACTCGATTTCATGCGCCAGGACCACGGTGTTGTTGGCGTCCGTGAAGCGCAGGTCGCGGCCTCCGCTCTGCAAATCCGCGTAGGCGAAGCCGCTGAGCGCCGCCGGATCCAGCCTGACCAGCAGCGGGAAGTCGGTGAGCGCAGTTGTGCCAGCGTAGCCCGCGGTCTGGATCGCCACGCTTTGGCTCCAGCTCGTCGTGTCCACGCCCTGCGTACCGCTGTCCGGTAGCGGCGTGACCGTGACGCGATACGTCGTCGAGGAACCGTCGTGGCCGGTCACGACATAATCCCGTGGCGTGGTGAAGTCCCGGCTGCTGCCGGAAACCGGAGCGGCGGTGGCCAGTGGCGACACCGTGAAGGTGGGCGCGAGGTTCGTGAGCGCGGTGCCGAAGGGCACGGTCATGGCAATGGTCCTGGCGGACTGGTTGATGACGGCTGAGCCATGGCCCGGGAAATCAAAGGTCAGGATCTCCGCTGGTGCCGCCACCATGTCGAATGCAAAACCGGTGGCGCTGCGAGGGACTCCAGCGCAGCCCACGGTCACCGTGACATCTCCGCTTCCCGCCGCGACGTCATACACGTGATAGTGCAGTCCGTTCGCGGCATGCGCGGCGTTCTGAGTCGCGTTCACGCCGTCGTTGACCGTGGTGGTGTGGGTCACATTCTCGCCGTCGCCGCTCGCGACGAGTATTGTCAACCGGAAGGGCCCGGTGGCGTTACGATGGATCGTGAAGGTACCCGGGTTGCTCCCGTTGGCCAGGAGTGGGACACTCGTCAGTGCGTTGCCGTTGTCGGGATCCTGCATCTGCCCGAAATTGCCGTTGCCGGACCACATGCCATAGGTTCCACGCGTGATCGAGGTGATGGCGGCCGGGAGATGTGCCTGGTCGGCTGAGCCGTTGTAGCCGGCGAGGTATATTCCATCGGCAGCATTGAGCCCGTAGATGAGGTAACCATCCGCTCCGTACTCAGTGCTGCCGTTGAGGCCAAGCGCGGCGGCGGTCCGCCAATTAGGGCCGGTGGTGGTGTCCACGCCCACACTCGTGGCCGCCTGAACGCCAGTCGCCCCCATGATCGCCATTGCCGCCACCAGGGCGGCGCCGCGTGCGAAGGGTGTGAAAATCCGTTTTTCTAACGGATCTGGATGAGGTTGGGTTTTTATGGGGTGTTTGGTTTGTTAGGGATGGATGATGAATTGTCAGGGGGTCACGATTTGATGATCGGAGAAGCGGCGGGAGGCAGGGCTCGGCTTACGGGGTTAGATTGGCCGTCAAGCGGGCGAAGGTCTTGGGATGCGTCGCCAGGTATCCGGCGGGGATCGTCACAGTGATCCGGTCGTAGTCGGCACCGGTCAGGCCGGCACCCGGTGCGACATGGACGGCAACGCCATTGCTGTCGGTGGTGGTGCCGCCGCTGGTGCCGACCGTGAAGTCGGTCCATGGGGTGATGCCAAGATCGTCACCGTATTGGACGACCAGCGGGGCGTTCGCGGCCGAGGAGGCGAGGCGGTCGAAGGTCAGGACCAGCGCGCCGGTTCCGTCGTCGCGGCTGACGGCGGGCAGCTTGAGCAGGTTGGCGGCGGGATTTCCCAACGCGTCGGCCCCGAGGATCCAGGCCATGCCGTTTTGGATGCCGTCCTTGTTCGGGTCGGCATTGAAGGCCGGATCGACGTTGCTGCCGTCGCCGGCGGTACCGGTGAGGCCTTGGGTGGCCGCCCAGGAGGCATAGCCGCCGGGGTCCGAGGTGACGTGGAGCGTGCCGCCACCGGTGAAGGCGCCGGATGGATCCGCGCTGGTGTAGTCGCCGGCGGGCTGTTGGACGCCGTTGATGAACAACCTGCCCACGGTATCGGTGCCGACGAACGCGAGATCGAGCTTCGCACCCGCGACTGCGGCGATGGAAACCGTGGACGACTCGTTGTTGGAATTGACCTGGCCGAGCGAGAGGGTGCCGCCGTTGACGGTGGTGTTGCCACTGTAGGTGTTGGCGCCTGACAGGGTGAGCGTGCCGTTGCCGGTTTTGGTCAGGCCGCCGTCCGGCGCGGTGCCGAGGGCGGAGTCATGGAGCAGCGCCTGGCCGATGGTGATGATATAGCTGTTGGTGTTGATCATGGCGCCGGAAACCATCACGTGGGCCGCAGTCAACCCCTGCATGAACCCGGCATTCGATGCCGTGGGTAGCAGCACTCCGCCGTTGAAGTTGAAAGTGGCGGCACCGGTGCCTTGATTTCTGCCAAGAACGCTCGCGGTGAGAGTTCCTCCGTTGAGGTTGTAGATTCCGTTGTTAGGACCGGCCCCGTTGTAGTTGACCCCCCCGGTCACGACCACGCTGCCACCGGTTTGGGTGAAGGTGCCGGTGCCGCTGCCGTTGCCATAACCTCCGATGTAGAATGGCGCGTTGACCGTGAGGGTGCCGTCGGAAATCGATCCCGTGGATGTGCCATGGGCGCCGATCACAAACTGCGACGTGCAAGTCACCGCGCCGGAGGTCTGGGTGTAAGTGCCGCCGGCATTCACATCGATCAGACCGCCCGTCTTGGTGCCGCCGGAAACGAGATAGGTGGCGCCGTTGTTGACATCGGTTCGCTCGGTGCTGGCGATCATGCCGCCGCCGAGTTCCAGCGTGCCGCCGGTGACGGTCGTAGCTCCGGTATATCCGTTGGTTCCCGTCAGGACCAATTTGCCATTTCCCGTTTTGGTGAAGCCCATGGCTCCCGCCACCGGAGTGCTGATGGTGGTGGCTTGGTTCGCCACATCGATCACCGGGGTGCCCGATGACGTGGCCAGGGTCAACACCGAACCGTTGGTGGTCATCAGGTTCCAGTCATAGGGATTGGCATTTCCCGTGAGAACGGTCCCCACGGTGCGGTTGCTGTCAAGAGTGACGGTCGTCAGCGCCGATTGTGCCACGGTCCTGAAATCCGCAGTGATATCCGTCGCGTTGGGAATCAAGCCATGCAGCCATTTGGCGGCATCGGACCAGAGACCGTCGCCATCCACATTCCAAGTTGGCGTGGTGACGGTGGAATAGACCGCGATCACCTCCGCGCTGCCCCCCCGGCCGGATTGGGAGGCATAGGCTGTTAGAATCATCGAGGCGGTGTCCGTGGGAATCACAACTCCCGCAACCGGGCTGTCGGCGGTGACGACCGTGCCCGAGGTGTGCGGGTCGCTGCCATCGGTGGTGTAATGGATGGTGGTGCCGGGACCGGACCAGATGGTGACGGATTGAGCGCCGATATAGGCACCGCCGGGCGGGCTGAAGATCGGCGCGGGAGCGGGAGTGGTATTATCCACCACGGTGACGGTGCCGGTGCTTGTCAAGCCGGACGAATCCCAATAGAGCCCGGCGGGGAGGGTTGGTGTGACGTAGGCGGTGAATGCTCCCGCATAACTCGCGGCGTTGAAGATTTTGAAGGAATCCCCGGCGACGAGAGCCTCTCCGGTGGCAGTGATTTCCAGGGTTCCGCCGTATGTGATCACGGCAGTCGCTGAGCCCGCGTCGAGCAGGTCCTGGGTGAGCGTGCCGGAGGTCTTATCGATTTGGCAGACCGCGGTGGCGCCGGACGAGAACGTGACGTTCCGGTTGGTGGTCAACGTGCCGATCGAGGATCCCGCCGGCGAGAGGAATCCGCCACTGGCAATGACCACCGGTCGGTTGGTGGTGCCGGTGCCGGCGAGGGTGCCGCCGGTGGTGGCCGTGATGGCATTGGTGCCCGAAGCCATGGTGCCATTGATGGCAAGAGTGCCGCCATGCACGGTGGTGGTGCCGCCGTAGGTGTTGTCACCACCCAGGATGAGCGTGCCATCGCCGGATTTCGCGAGCGAGCCGGTGTTGGTTCCGTTGGTAAGCAGGGCGGAAACATCCAAGGTGCTGTCCGTGTCCACGCTGAAGGTCACGCTGGTGACCGTGTCCGTACCCACGGTGATCGCCGCATTCGGGCCGCTGGCCGAAATGGTCGAGGTGGCGGATCCGCCGGCGGTCACCGTGCCTTTGAGCGAATACGAGGGGAACAGCGGAACCACGCCACCCACCGCGGTGAGGGTGCCGCCGTTCAACGTGACGGAAGTCAGTGCGGTGAAGTAATTTCCGTTGTTGGTGACCGTGCCGCCGGAGTTGATCACCAGCGCCACCGCCGGAATGGTCCCTGCGTTGCCAAGAATGTCATTGTTGCCGAAACTCAGCGTCCCGCCGTCGTTCACGGTGATCGTGCGGGCCACCATCGGATTGCCCAGCGAACCGCCGGTCGGATTGCCGCCGCCGGTGCTTCCGGTCGCCAGCAGCTTGCCGCCTGAGATCGTGATGTTTCCGGTGTAACTGCTGGTGGCGCTGGAGAGGGTCAAGGTGCCATCACCCGATTTGTCCAGGCTGCCCGTGCCGCTGATGACGCCGGAGAAGGTTTGGTTGCCGAAGAGATTCCATGCCAACGCGCCGCCGTTGGAGATGTTGCCGGCCACCGCGCCGTCTTGGCCGCTGGCGCCGTCGCCAAACTGCAAGGTGCCACCGGTGATGATGGTGGTGCCGCTATAGGAGTTGGTGTTGAGCACGGTCAGGCTACCGCTACCCGCCTTGGTGAGAGAGAATCCGCCGGCAATCCCGTTGACCCCCTGCAACGTGTAATCCTTGGTGGAGTTGTTGAAGTTCACGGTCCCCGGAGTCACGTCGCCGGATGAAATGTCCACCGTGGTGCCCGTGGCCGTGTCATCGAACTGGACCGGAGAAAAGTTGGAAAACACCGCGGCGCTGCTGTCGGCAACCACGATCCAGTTGCCCGTTGTCGTCGTGTCCCAGGCGCTGGTCGCACCGACCCATGCCAGCGGCGACTCGGTCGTCCCCACATAGTCGTCGAACGCGATGCCGGTCAGGCTCCGGTTCTGTGCTGTGCTGTCCACATTGATTACGATGTTGCTGGTGCCTTCGGAAATCTGGAACACATGATAGGCCAGTCCATTCGCAGTATGCTTATGGCTGGTGCCCACCGCTCCGGATCCGTCATTCACGGTGGGGGAATAGGTGGTCATCTCCCCATCACCGGACGCGGTCATCAGGGTGATCCGGTAGCCGGTGCTCGTCGCGCGGGTGATCGTGAATTGCTTGGGGCCGTTGGAATTGGCCAGCACGGGAGCGGCGGTGAGCGCGTTGCCGCTGGCCGGGTCTTGCATCGTGCCGAAGTTGCCGTTGCCGGACCACATGCCGATGTTGGAGTCGGCGCTGGTGATGCCGATGCCCGCAGGCAGGCTCACCAGGTTGTTGGTGTTGGCGACGCCCGCGTTGCTGGTCCCGCCGTTCAGGTAGTATGGCTGGGAATAAACGTTGTTCGCCGCGTTGAGCCCGAACACCACATATCCCAGCGTCCCGTATTGCCCGTCCGCCTCGAGCGCGGCGGCCGTGCGCCAGTTGGCCCCGGCGGTGGCGTCCACCCCGACCGCGGTCACCGTGGCATGAAGGATGGTGGGAAACGCAATGGATAACAATGACACGAGACGTGCGAGCATGACAGTGGTCGGTTTCATGGAATACGTTTTCATGGAATATGGGGGGGGTTCGGTTTTCCGTCAGTTTGATAAAAGCCCGAAGGGCTGGCTGACAAAGGCGAACGTAGCTGATGTGGGGCTCTTTGCAAGAAACCATTTCAAAAATATTTCCAAGCCCCGAACGCGGGGCGGGTATGGAGTGGGCAGCAACTTGGGCGGATCCGGAGCGCGTGCATACTGCACGCTGACGGCCAGCGGACATGTTGTCCGCTGGCTCGAAACTGGCGACAGAATGTCGCCTCGCCGACAGCCGACAACATGTCGGCGCTCCTCACTGCGGACCAGCGCCGAAGATTGCATCTGCCAGCCCTGGTCCAGCACCCACGCGCCGGGCGTGACAGTGCCTAACGGTTCACCGGCAACTGTCATCACGACGGAGCCACAAACAATCAACATCCATCCGACAAGAACGTATTCAGAGATTTGAGCAAGAGATGATCGAGCGGCGGATGCATGTGCGATAAAATCCTTCAGACTCACCAGCGCCGGCGAATCGGTGGCCGTTTCGATGTCGGCAATGAGCTTGTCGAGGTCCTTGTTCTTGCCGTTTGCACGGCGGCTCATTGCCTTCAACTGCGGCAGAACCTCCTTGGCGTGCACGCCATACTGGCGAAGGCACCTCATGCATGCCGGTCCCCGATCTCCCCCGCTCCACCGGTCCCACTCCATCACCGACACGCAGAGGGGCATGCCCTCGCGAAGGTGCAGCCGGGCGAGCAGATCGAGGCCGGCAATACGAATACCATCGCCAAACATCTCGTCGCTGGGCGCCAGTTTCCCGGTCGCTTGGATGATGGCCGGCAAGAGCACTGCCAGATCGCGGTCGGTCAATTTGCTCAGGTAAGGCGCAAGGCCGTAACGGGCCAGAGCATCATCGTTCTGGACCCACGACTCCATGGCCGGATAGAGCAACTTGCGGTCAACTCCGTCGAGCGAATGTTGCAGGATGCCCGGTTGGCGCAAGTCGGGATTGGGGTCAACGAGCGAGGCGGCGATGGCACGCTGGGTCATTCCCCGCGGATCGGCCGCATTCTTGCGCGCGGCCAGCGCCAACAGATCGTTCTCGCTGGCCTTGCGAACCTCCGGACTCAGAGACGCAACGGCGTTGCACGCCAGACTTTGCAGCCACGGGTCCGGATCATTGAACAATGCGTGCAACTGCGGCGCGGCCACCTCGGCCCGCGGTCCCACACAGCCCAGCGCTTCGCAGGCACCGTAGCGCGTATTGCGATCAGGATTGGCCAGCAACTTCAGCAAGGTAGGTACCAACGCTGTTCCTTCAAGTAGGCACCCGTGGCCAAGGGACCGCCGCGGGACGTGCCAGGCAGCGCCCACAGCATGTTCCATACATTGCCGCAGTGCCCGTGTTCCCGCTCGTCGTATGCCGCCGTGGCCATCCGGGAGAAGAACGAGGATGCCTCGCGATCACCCAGCAGGCCAAAGAGCACCGCCGCGCTGGAGCATTTGCCATTGTCATCGTGCGCATTGCCGTCTGCGCCCGGTTGGTGATCGCCATAGGGAATGGCACCCTTGTTGACGTAGTACCGCAGGAACTTCGCCGACTTGTCGATCGCCCGGATGCAACGATGCCGCCACCTTTCTGGCATAGTCGGCCAGCATGGGATGATACTCCTTATTGCCACTGGCCAGCAACGCCAGCGCGTTGAGGTCGATGGGTATGTCAACGTCTTTCAGACCTTGCTTCGCGATGAGCCGGCAGCCTTGCTCGAAAATCGCCTTGGACTTCGGGCAGTTATAGGGCGCGGTCTCGCTGTACGCGCCCAGCACCGGCAACTTCAACTCCACGTTCGAGCTCTGACCCTCGCGCCAGCGGATCAGCCGCAACACGCCTGATTCTTCCTCGGCCGCCGTGGTGGCGCGGGCAAGGCTCTTGCGGACGTCGTCCGCGAACGGTTGGCCAGCCACGCCCAGGATCACATCGCTGACGCGCAGTACGCCATCCGCCGGCGAGCCTGTCTCGACCGCGGTAACCAGGATCTGCCGGGACGCGGCGGTCTGGTCCTCGCTCTGGAAGAACACCCAGCCACGCGCCCCGGCAGGCCCTAACAACCAATCGTGGCTGTCGTCCTTCCTGCCGGCTCAGCATCTTGAATTTTCATCACTTGCGCTATTTCTGGATGGTCGCCCGGGAAGGCGGACTGCGTAAGGCGGCGGAGGAACTGAACGTGTCGCAACCCACCATCTCGGCGCAGATTGCCGCGTTGGAGGGCGTCCTTGGCGAGATGCTGTTCCACCGCAGTTCACGCGGTCTCATGCTCACGGAAACGGGGCACTTGGCGTTCAGTTACGCCGAGGAGATTTTTGCGCTAGGCGAGGATTTCATGCACTCGGTCAAGCAACGGCCGACAGCCCGCCCCCTGCGCGTCAACATTGGCATCTCCAATTTTTTGCCGAAGCTGGTGAGCCACGAAATCATCAAGCCTGTTTTCAGCATGAGCCAGCCGGTTCAGGTGGTGTGCCTGGAAAACAAGACTTCAGACCTGCTCGCCCAATTAGGGGTATACCGCCTCGACATCGTGCTGGCCGACGAACCGGCGCCGAGTTCGCTGGCGATGAAGACGTTCAATCATTTGTTAGGAGAAAGCGGGGTGACCTTTTGCGCGGAGCGCAAGCTGGCCATGAAGTTGCGGCGACAGTTCCCGCGTTCCCTGCACGACGCGCCCATGCTGCTGCCCACGGTTGGCACCGCCCTCCGCAGAACTCTGGAGAAGTGGTTTCATGAACTCGAAATCCACCCGCGCGTGGTGGCTGAATACGACGACGCGGCGCTCATGAAGGTGGCGGCGGCCGACGGGCTTGGCTGCTTCCCTCTGCCGCTAGTGGCAGTGAACGAAGCTGCCACACGCTACGGTTTTCATACCATCGGGCAGGCCAAGGGTTGTGTCGTGCAATTCTACGCCATCAGCGCCGAACGCAAGCTGACCCACCCGGCGGTGGTGGCGATTATTTCCAATGCACGTGACCACCTTTTCAGCAAGAGTCCACATCGCTCTCAACCACGACATCGCCTCTGAGGGTTTGCGCGTTCTCATGTCACGCGACCACAGCATTGTTTGAACTTTTTGCCGGAGCCACAGGTGCAGGGGGAGTTGCGACCGGGAGCCTCAGTGGACCGGGTGGGTACGCGTGCGGGAAGGTTGAGCTTGAGCGTGCCGCCGGCGGGTGATTGGGGTGATGAATCATCAGGTCTCCCTAAACGGCTGCCGCTGGCACGGGCGAACGATTGCGACTGGCTGTGGAGTTGTGCGAGGATTGCCTCGATACTGGCGGCGGAACGGAAGATGTTCTGCAACTAATGGATATCCCTTTCGTATAGGCAATAGGCTTTGAGAAGCTGGGAAATGCCATGGATCTTCCCGGCCTGGGTATCCATCTGGTTTTGGATATCCCTTCTGGAGGAGGCTTTCCGCTCTGTTGTTAGATCATGATTCGAGTCGATGACGGCGAAGAGAGGGCCGATGTCGGGGAGCGTGAACGAATCCGGATCGCCCGGTGAGAGATACCGGCGTCCCTTTTCCATGAGATCGGCGTCGTGGGTCTTTTCATCGATGACGAAATAGAGTTCCTCCTTGAGTTTGTAGATGTCCTTTTGGAAGGCACCCTGCTGGAAGGAAAGTTCGGTTTTCTCCAACAGGCGGCGCATTCCAGGGTCTTCCATGAAACGCATGAATTGACGATTGCGCGGCTGGCCGAGCTTCAGCTTGAAAAGTGTGAGGCCGGCTGCGGCAGCATCGCCAGCGAGCAACATGCGTTTCGCCTCGGCGGCGAGGTCGTTGCAAAGTAATGTCTGGCGCGTGACGAGCTGCTCGACGAGTGGCTTGTAGGTCTCGAACTGATGGGCGGATTGGGAGGATGCTCCGCTAATGATGAGCGGGGTGCGGGCATCGTCGATAAGGATCGAGTCCACTTCGTCGATGATGGCGAGGTGGTGGCCGCGTTGGACCTGCTCGTCCTTGGTGGCGGCCATCCCGTTGTCGCGGAGGTAGTCGAAGCCGAACTCGGAGTTGGTGCCGTAGGTGATGTCGCAAGCATACTCTGCGCGGCGTTCCGATGGCGACATCTGGTTTTGAATGCAGCCGACGGTTAGACCCAGGAACCGGAACAGCACTCCCATCCACTCCGAGTCGCGTTTCGCGAGGTAATCGTTGACGGTGACGACGTGAACACCGAGGCCGGTAAGGGCATTGAGATAAACCGGCAGGGTCGCGACGAGGGTTTTCCCTCACCTGTCTGCATTTCGGCAATCATTCCGCGGTGGAGGGCGATGCCGCCAATTAGTTGGACATCGAAATGAACCATCTCCCATTTCATGGCATGCTCGCTGACCATGATTTCGCTGTCGCAGAGGCGGCGGGCCGCGTTTTTGACGACGGCATAGGCTTCGGGCAGGATTTTTCCAAGATACCTGGCACGGGATTTCCCAAAGTCGTCTTCGATCTGATGGAAGGCGGCTTTCGCCGACTCAATCGATGACACCGTGGCGGGGACGCCTGACGGGAGCGAGCGGAACTCATTGCGAAGAACTGCTAGACGCGTCTCAATGGCCTGGGCAGCGGTGCGGAGCGCGGTTTCGTCCATGCGCTCGACCAGCAGCTTTGGCGGAGCATTGAGCGGGTGATAGCGGGCAAGGTGGCTCTGCCAGGTGGCCGTGAATCCCGTGAGCTTTTCGAGCGGCTCGCGTTGGAGCGCCTCTTCAATTTCATTGATGCGGGCGACCGTCGGACGAACGCGGTTTACTTCGCGCTCGTTCTTGTTGCCGATGAATTGGGGTATAAGCCACTTGATCATGGTGTGCTATTCATGGTCGTTCCGGCGTGATGCCAGGGCCAGCGATACCAAGGCCTGCTTGCAGATCCCTGAATTCCTGAGTAAAGGATGTGTAATCGCCCGGGCGAAGCGCCGCCGCCTTCTGATTGAGACGGTCGATGCGTTCCTGGGGTGCCGGATGGGTGCTCAGCAGCGGGATCACCGGCGCGGGGCCGGTTTCCGCCGCCACCTTCAACCCGGCAAAAAAGTTCACCATGCCTTGGGGATTGATGCGTGCCTGCTCCAACAATTCCCATCCGAGGTCATCGGCGGCACGCTCATGGTCGCGGCTGAACTTTAGGCTGAGGAGTTGGCCACTGTCACGGATGAGTGTGTCCAACATCCGGTTCTCGCCGCCTTGGAGTTGCTGAAGGGCTAGGCTCATGCCGGCACTCTGCGCCAACTGCAACACGCCATGCCGCTTTCGCACATGCGCCATTTCGTGTGCCAGCACACCTTGGATCTCCTCCGCCGTTCGCGCCCGCTCCAACAAACCTCGATGGAACACGATGGTGCCGCCGGGCAGGGCAAAAGCATTGATCGCCTTGGACGTGGTGACAAACAGCGTGAAGCGGTCGGATGCGTTAGACGGTGCCGCGAAGAGCGGCGCGGCGAGACGGTTCAGTGGATCGAGCACCTGGCGGTCGGTGACAAACTGGTATTGGCTGCGCAATTGCGCCATGGCGGAATCGCCGAGGGGCTTTTCCCACTCCAGCGGCAGGCGGATGTCCGGGATTTTTCCCCCCACCGAATCCTTCACCACATCCTTGAGGTGGATGGCACCGCGATACAGTCCCCACGCTACCACGGCGAGCAACACCAGGGCTAACAGTGCCGCCGCCAAGCAACCCCAGCGCAGCCCTCGCTTGTGGCGTCGGATAAACGAACGGACGGCATCGTCAACTTCAGGTGGCAGGCTGGCGTGGTGGCTCATGATTGTGGTTGCTCTTAGTTATGGGCAGGGAAGATCAACATCACCCGGGGCGGCGGACGCCAACCGTGCGATGCGGGTGAAAAGAGTTGGCGGCGGCGCTTGCTAGTCAAACATTTCCGACAACCAAGATTTTTTACGACGCGGCTGGCCATGCTTGTCGAAGCCGCCATGTTCGTCGTGGTGATCGTCGTGTTTGGAGTATCCGTGGGGCTCTCCGCGGAACCCCGGCGGTGCTTGAGGCGCTGGACTGGTTGCCGAACGCTCGATTATTTTGTCGAGTTCACCCCGGTCCAGCCACACTCCGCGGCATTTGGGGCAATAGTCAATTTCCACGCCTTGGCGGTCGGTCATCACCAGGTCGGGTTCAGTGCAGGCAGGGCATTTCATGATATTTGGATGTTAGTTTTCAGTGTTAATCGATGGTATTGGCAAGACATTTGAGAGGCAGGAATCCTACAACAGGGGGATTTCCACGGGACTGTCACTCCAAGTGAGGTCAGACCACGCCTGAGGCCGCAATTCATCTGCGATGATCCTGGCAGGCAATCGGACGCTGGCCGCGATTGGAGTCAAACCAGAGATGACGGTGCTCTGGGAGCAAGCGCTGTGCGCCGCAAAAATTGCCAGTTTGAAAGAAGAAAACCAAGCTCGCCGCCCAGTTCCTTCTGTTTGATGGCCGGAATCGTCGGCCAGCGTGTTAGGCGGGAGCAGTCGAATTTGGCCATTGCGACCGGCGCAATGCTTTTCGTTCGGTTGATCACCCGGCAGGCCAATTCGCCATGGGAATCATCCGACTTCACCGACTCGCCAGAATGACCCGTCGCGGCAACGCCAGCCATGCAGGAGAGGCTTTCGGAAAAATCGCCCAGCGCATCCAACGGACAATGCGCCATCGCGACCAACCCGAAGGCGATCCACACTATGACGAAAATCGGTTTCACATGAGGCACGTCGATGGTTACGAGGACGTTGGGGAGAATTGTTCAACAATTTTCCCGGATGGAATAGAAATGCTGGAAATTTGCAGTTTGGGCTGCCGGATTGTTCTGAAACCGTCGTTTTGGCCATTCCCACGTTTCACCCGGATCATTTCAAGCATCGCCCGAGGCCCGAATCCCGAGGCCCTGCGCCATGGCCCGTTCCTGTTGCCATTCATGGAGGCTGCGCTTCGAGACGCGAAAACCTTGGCGGCATCGCGTTTGCTGTAACCGCTACGCCCACTCCATTTGCGAAGCAGTTTGGCGAATGTGGCGTGGTTTGTAGGGCTGGGCAGATTGCGGACAAAATGGCGTTCAATACTGCGTTATCCTGTGTGCCATCAGAAATAGGTTAGGTTGCAATGAGTTATCACATTCACACCATTCGCGGATACAGCTTCCCGGCAGTGCCCAGCGCGATGCAGAAGGCGGTCCGGCGCGGTGACGCAAAGCTGGCCGGATATTGGGCGCACGAACTGTGGGCCAGCGGATTCGGCCAGTATGTCTGGCCCCGTCTGCTCACCGTGAGCGCGGAGGATTGCTGGGGCATCCTCACCCAGGAGATCAAGGCGCTGCACGACAGCTACACCGAAACCATGGGCATACACCTGATGCAACCCCGCTTCCCGCTGGGAAGAACCTACGCCACCCCCGGTGCGCTCGCGCTGGACGTGGACCTGTCAGCCTACCTCCGCCGCCATCACTGCGGTGATTGGGGCGAGGAACTCTGCACCGAGGACAAGCAGGCGAACGAGGACGCGCTCAAATACGGCACCCGCCTGCTGAGTTGCTACCGCACTCCCGGCGGCGACCGCCTCTACATCATCACGGAATGGGACCGCAGCCTAACCACGGTCTTGCTCCCCGAGGAGTATTGAAAGGCCGCCGTTCAAACCGCATGCCATTGTCGGGCCGTCAGGTCTAACGGTGCGCCTATCAAACGCGGATGGCGCATGTGAGGGCCGGCAATATAGACATACCTTGCGCGGGGGGGTGTAAGCTCCTACGCCTGAATACGCGGCACCCAAGAGGGTGTGTCTTTTGCGTCCGTGTGTTTGGTATTCCGGCCCGTTCAATCCGCATGCCAATCGGTTAGGCCGATGCAAAATGGTGAAAATTATGGTGCGCACTGGCGTGCGGATGGTGCGCGACAAACGACGCGGATGGCTGGCAGGAAGAAGGATGTCGGAACGCACCCCCCTCCGGCAATCCAAGCCACCATGAACTTAGTGGATAGTGGCATGCTTGGCGATCTTTCCTCCCGCAGGCGTGCAGCCATGGATTTGGCAATAATCTTCAACTTGTGACCACTCAGGTGCGGCTAAAATCCCGAAATAATCATTTGGTTTTAACCACAAAGAACACAGAGAACACAAAAAGAAGGGAGACGATGGAAATTCTCTGTGCTCCTTGTGTTCTCTGTGGTTAGTCCAAACTCTTGGAGGAATGAGAGCAGTAACTTCAATTTCAGCTTTTACATCAGTCCGCACCCAGCCCTCGCGATGCCTGCCGGGA